>NZ_JAEQNB010000009.1 GCF_016722965.1 Tumebacillus amylolyticus | reverse complement strand
ATGTATTAGGCACGCCGCCAGCGTTCGTCCTGAGCCAGGATCAAACTCTCAATAAAAGTTTGGTTCGCTGACTCGAATCGATCTTCATCTATCACTCGTTTAGTTTTCAAGGATCAATCGTGTCGCTCAGCGGCGACGTCACTTAGACTATCACGAAGCCTGTCCATCTGTCAACACTTATTTTCAAACCGCATCTCGCGGCGACAAGAGCAATCTTAGCATGCCCACTCGCCCAACTCAACAACTTCCCTGAAACAAACCGCGACAAATCAACTCCTCTGCACACCGACTCCCGCTTTTTTCGCCTGTATAAAGGATATTGCTCCTCCATGTTGAATTGGGAGTTATAACCATATAAACGAAGGAGCAACTTTCTCTATGAAAAAAGTTCTGCCCGGCCTCCTCCTCGGCTCTCTGCTGCTTGCCACCACGCCGAATCTCAACGTCTACGCCGCTGCTCCAGATGCGATCGGCCTGACGATTAACAACAAAATCGTGCACCTCAACACCATGCCCGTTCAACAAAACGGCCGCGTCCTCGTCCCGCTTCGTGCAATCTGCGAAGCGATCGGCGCCACCGTCGAATGGGATGCCGCCATGCAAACGGCCACAATCACCCGCGACCGCGACAAAGTCCAAATGACCCTCGACAGCACCACCGCCAAGAAAAACGACCAAGCCATCCTCCTCGACATCGCCCCGCAACTGATCAACGACGTCACCATGATCCCGGTGCGCGCCCTGGTCGAAGGCCTCAACCTGCAAGCCAAGTGGGACGAAACCACCCAAACGGTCTCCATCGATACCCACCCGGCGATCGACCACACCCTGCCGCCGACTCCCAAACCGGAACCGTCTCTCTCCATTAAGGAGATCGCCAAAAACTTCGACCGCGTCGTCATGATCAACATCTATGACAAAAAAGGCGAACTGCTCGGCTCCGGCTCCGGCATGGTCGTCACCGCCGACGGCAAGATCCTCACCAACCACCACGTGCTCGCAGAAGGCACGACGGCAAAGGTTGTATTTGACGACGGCACGATGTTCCCGGCAACCAAAGTTCTGCTCGACGATCCGGACCGCGACCTCGCGCTGATGCAAATCAACGTCTCCAACCTGCAAACCGTCACATTCGGCAACTCCGACGCGCTCGAAATCGGAGACAACGTCGTCGCCATCGGGTCGCCGCTCGGCATGCAAAACACCCTGTCCGCCGGCCTCATCTCCGGACTTCATCGCAAACTCTCCACCAAAAAGGAAGACACCAAAAACATTGAGTTCCTCCAAACCAACGCTCCCTACACATTCGGCTCTTCCGGCGGCGCTCTGTTCGACATGCACGGCGATGTCATCGGCGTCACCTCCAACGCGGCGTCCTACATGGGCGGCGAACTGAACTTCGCCATCCCTTCCAAAGACGTCACCGTATTCCTGCAACAACCGCAAACTCCAATGACCTTCACCGAGTTCACGAAGTATATCGCCGACTCCAAAACGCACAAGCCAAACCCGAATCCGAACCCGGATGACGAAGACCAAAACGACATGGCCGCTTACGACGCTGCCGACCAAGTTGCAGAAACTCTCACCCAGAACCACCCGGAACTCACCGACCCGGCCACGGGCAAAAAAGTCACCGTCCGCTACGTGGGATTCCCGTCCTTCGAAGGTCCGGGCCAAGACATCGAAGTCCGCCTGAAAGACTTCAACCCCTACAAAGCAAACGGCGAAATCGACGCCCAATCCATGAGCGATCTTCTTCAGCAACTCACCCGTTGGGCACACGAAGCCGGCGCCGTCGATCCGCTGATCAACGTATCCGTCACGTTCGATGCGAAAACCTACAACGAGAACATCCTCGCCAAGAACCAATACTACTCTCCGCGAGAGGACTCCTACAGCGTTGATCTCGACATGGGCTGGGCCCTGCTCGACGACGCAACCGGCACGATCACCTACCAAGTCGACCCGGACCACAACCACACCAAACAAACGGCGAAACTGAACTAGTAAACACCCGTTTAGAAAAACTCCTCCCTGTGCATGCTGTTGAGAGAATCGCAGCACAAGGAGGAGTTTTTTCATGCTTCACAAAAAAGCGACGGCCCTGTTCGCCGTCCTCGCACTGAGCACCGCGCTTCTGGGATGCTCCAAAGACTCATCCCCGCAAAACCGAGATGACATGGGCAACATCGACGACATGGCGGGCATGGACATGCAGAACCACGAAGCGTCGGCCACCACCGCGAAACCGGCCGACGTCGATTCGGTCGCCGCAACCCCCAAACCGACGCTCGACTTGAACGTCGACGTCAACGGCCACAACGCCACCATCCACTTCAACGTCACCAACTTCAAGATTTCGCCGGAGCACTACTCCCAAGCAGCGGTCCCGGGCGAAGGCCACATCCACCTGTTCGTCGACGGCTCCCCGACCAAAGTCGCGGTCAAGGACAAAGTCTACCAACTGGACAACCTCACCCCCGGCCACCACACGCTCAAAGCCTCGCTCCACACGAACAATCACCAACCCTACAACGTCGAAGACACCACCGAATTCGACGTCAAGTAAAAAAAGAACCCGACCACCTCAAGTGGCCGGGTTCTTTTTTTGAACGCCTGTAAAAAGCCGTACTTCTGTCACGACAATCCCGAGCAGAATCAGCAAGATCCCGACCCATTGCACGCCGACCACTTCCTCGTGCAAGATCAAGAACGCCGACACCACCGCCACCGGCAACTCGATCGCTCCGAGCACCGCGGCGAGGGCACCGCCGATTTTCGGAATCCCGATGTTGAAGAAAATCGGCGGGATGACTTGTCCCAAGCCGCCGATGATCAGCGCCCAGTACCACAGCCCCTCGCCCAAACTCCCGTTCCAGAGGAACTTCGGCGGGAAGATCAAGAACGCCACAGCCGTCGACGCCACCGCGATCACCGCCGAGTTGGCAAACGGCGAACTGCCCTGCCGCACATACCCCGTGAAATACAGAAACGCCCCGTATGTAATCGAAGACAGGAACCCAAGTCCCAGCCCCAGCATCGACACGTCCCCCCACTGGGCATGAAGCAAATCGACCGCCAACAGCGTGCCCAAGAAAATCATCCCAAGCGCCACCCACTTCACGCGCGATGGCTTGGCACGCGCGACGAGGAAGTCGATCACCATCACAATCCACGTAAATTGAAACAGCAAGACAATCGCCAAAGAAGCGGGCAAATACGAGAGCGAAAGATAATAAAACACAGAAGTTCCCGTCGAAAGCACCCCGAGGAACACCAACAGCCCGAGGTCGCGCCCCGTCATCCCGCGCAGATGGCGCACTTGGAACAGCGCAATCAGCACGAGGACGGCCATCGCGGCAAAATACTGCGAGCTCGTCACGTCCGCCGGAGTAAAACCGGCGTCATACGCCATCTTCACCGCCGGGGAAATCAAGCCATACGAGGCGCCCCCGAGCAGGACGAAGAGAATTGCGAGTGTGCGGTTCATGGTTCGACCACCTTTACTTGTCTTTTGAGAACACGCATGCGACAATCGGTAGTATACCCACCTAGAGAGGAGACGCACGCCGTGCCTTGGGTTGTACTTTGGATGGCCCTGATTTTCCTGATGTCGGCCACGCCGGACCTCATAATCACGCAACTTTTCGACTACTTCGATACGCCGCACCATTATTTGATCGACCTGCACAAAATCAACTGGCATCTGGTCTGGTCCACGAACAATCCCTTTTTCCATCTCCCCACGATCTTCAACGCAGACTTCTGGCTGCACAAAGTGGGGCATTGCATCGTCTATTCCGTGCTCGGCATCCTCTGCTACCGATGGACCCGCCGCGTGCTGCCCTCGTTTTGGATCTGCTTTGCCTATGCGTGCTTCGACGAACTGCACCAAGCGTTTACGCCCGGACGCAGTTCGCGTTGGACCGACGTCGTGCTCGATTCGGTCATGGCCTTGCTCTTCATCTGGCTCTACCATCGACTGCAGAAACCCAAACGCTCCTGATGCAAAAAAAGGAAACCCGTTCCTCCAAGGAGGTCGGGTTTCTTTTTCATAAAAGACCCAGATTGGCGGCGGCGTGGTTGCCGATGCGACGTTTGATGTACAATTCCGCGAGATCGTACGGGTCATCGACCCAGACGGACTGGTTGTTTTGTTTGACAGCGACTCGTCGGCGATGCTGTCCGCTTCCGAGTGATTCTAGCACAGCATGCATGGTATTGCCAACCGGAACCCAGATGTGTACGACTTTTTTGCCCCCGACGGTGACGACGCGCATCTCGGGAAACGGCGAGAGCAGCGGGTAGATGCGGTTGTGCAACAGGGACGCAATCGCCAGCAGATATTTGTCTTCGTTGCCGTAGCGGGCCACCTCGTGGGCGATGCCGACGATTTTTTTGTCGTTGGAGACGCCGAGATAGAGGTTGCCGTTGTTGGTGTTGGCGAAGGCGACGACCGATTTGAGGATTTTTTCCTTGGAGTTGAGAAAGTCTTGCTTGAATTCGATCTCGTGGTTCTCATCCACGGAGATGGCGCGAAACACGTTGTCCTCCCGACCCAAGTACAGATAACGGGAGATCGCTTGCAAGCGGTACGTGTACGCTTCAAACACATCTTCGTCGAGCATCAAAGCTTCAATCCGAACGTTGCTCTCCTGCCAAAACGCTTCCAACTTGGTGTGGAAACACAGGTCAAACTGGACGCGACGACCGAGTGAATGGATGTCAAACCCGACGACGCACGGGGCGTCACCCGGTTCATACCCCACCATCTGCGGATCTTCAAGCGTCAGCACCCCGGTGCGGATCAGGTGGTCGAAACATGGGCGCGGCAGGGAGCATCTCTTGCGAATGCGCTCTCGAAACAGAGGCAGGTCCTCCCGTTCCACTTCATGAAAGAGACGGATCTGAACTTCCTCGTCCTCGAAGCGCTGAACTGCGGCGACAAATCGACAATCGATCAGCCGGTTCATGAGCGCCCTCCTTGTTCCTCCTGACTCTTCCCCTTTATGATACGCCGCACCTCCGCAATTGGGAAGCAAAAAAAGACCTCTCCGCCCGTGCGGTCGAGGTCTCTTTTTCTGAAAAAAGGGACGTCCTACTTCGAAGGTTTTCCGAGCAGGCGGAACATGTTTTTCTTGTACGCTTCGACGCCCGGTTGGTCGAACGGGTTGACGTCGAGCAAGTAGCCGGAGATTGCGCAGGCTTTTTCAAAGAAATAGAACAGGTGGCCGACGTTGTGGGCGGTGAGTTCCGGGATGTGCAGGACGAAGTTCGGCACTTCGCCGTCTTGGTGCGCTTCGAGCGTCCCGAGCATCGCTTGTTGGTTCACGAAGTTCACCGATTTGCCCGTCAGGTAGTTCAAGCCGTCGAGGTCGCCCTCTTGGTGCGGAACTTTCAGTTCATCGTGACCCGCTTCGTCTACCCACAGCACCGTTTCAAACAGGTGGCGCGGGCCTTCTTGGATGTATTGGCCCATCGAGTGCAGGTCGGTGGTGAATTGCACGGACGCCGGGTAGATGCCCTTGTGTTCCTTGCCTTCCGATTCACCGAACAGCTGTTTCCACCACTCGGCAAACGTGATGAAGCGCGGGTCGTAGGAGACCAGCAGTTCAATTCCTTTGCCCTTGCGGTAGAGGTCGTTGCGGTAGGCCGCGTATTGGTAGCAGGAGTTCTCCGCGAGGTTCCCGTTGGAGTAGACTTCCTTGGCTTCGTGCGCACCTCGAAGCATCGCTTCGATGTCGATGCCCGCCGCCGCCATCGGGAGCAGACCGACCGGCGTCAGGACGGAGTAGCGGCCGCCGACATCGTCCGGGATGACGAATGTGGTGTAGCCTTCGGAGTCGGAGAGCGTGCGCAGCGCGCCTTTCTTCTCATCGGTGGTCGCGTAGATGCGCTCGCCGGCTTTGACTCCGTACTTGTTCACCATCCAGTCGCGCACGAGTCGGAACGCCAGCGCCGGTTCGGTGGTCGTCCCCGACTTCGAGATCACGTTGACGGAGACGTCCTTGCCTTCGATCAGTTGGAACAGTTGGGTTATGTACGTCGCGCTCAAGTTGTGGCCGATGAAATACACTTCCGGGCCTTGACGCTCTGCCGCAAATTGATTGCGGAACGCGTGGGTCAACATCTCGATGCCCGCACGCGCGCCCGCATACGAACCGCCGATACCGATCACCAGCAGAACATCCGAATTCGCGCGGATGCGTTTGGCTGCGGCGAGGACGTTCTGGACGATCTCGCCGTCCACGTCCAGCGGTTCGACCCAGCCGAGGAAGTCACTGCCACGGCCTGTCCCGTTGTGGACGGTCTCATGAGCTCGTTTCACTTCGAGTGCCCAGTCCGTTTGTTCTCCTTCGTTCAACCATTTGTCTGCTGCTTTTGTATCCAGTTGGAAGTGCGACATGTGGTTCTCTCCTTTTTTTCTACTGTTTAAAAGTAGTCTGCCCAGTCCTTCCCAAATTGTACCCTCTTTCCTTATACGTCACAACTGGCATTCATATGAACAGTCTTATGATTACCATAGCAAAAAATAGTCAGTTAAATCGTAGTTTTGGCTTGACTTTAATACATATTGTTGGGAAAATTTGAATGGGGAGAAGTAACTTGTTAGGGGGCAATCAGAATGAGGAAAAAAGGTTGGATGCTGGCTCTGACCTCGTTCGTCGTCGGCGGGTTCCTGCTGTTCTCGGGCAGCACGAACGCATTTGCCGGGAACGGGAACAGCGAGTACAGCAACGGAGTACCGGGGGACATTGCAACGTTGGCCGCTTCTGTACAAGCGTTGACCAACACTGTGAATTCCATGCAAACGAACAACACGTCTTTGCAAAAAACGGTGGATGAGTTGACGACCAAAGTCAACGCACAGGCTGTCACGATCACGAAATTGCAAGCGGACAACGCAGCTCTGCAAACGCAAGTGAACGCACACGAACAGAAATTCGTAACGCTTGGCGCAAGCATCACCGACCACGCGGCGAAATTAGAAAAATTAGCGGCTGCCGACGCAGCGGCTGCCGGCACGGTGAAAACTCTCTCCGATTCGGTCACCGCTCTGCAAACGCAAGTCCAAGTCAACACGGACAAGTTCACGTCGCTTGGCGGCACTCTCGCCGATCATACCGCGAAGTTGGAGAAACTGGCGGCCGACAACGAAACCAACAAATCCAAGTTGGCGACCGTTGACACCCTGAGCGCGTCGGTTGCCACGATGAACGCTACCATCGAGGCAGGCAAGATCACGGCAGAAGCTGTGGCAACGAAGCTCAATGACAAAATCAACGCGCTCGACGCTCGCGTCACCGCTCTCCAAGGCGGCGCGAATTCTCTCGTCGCAGCTCCGGCCGCACCGGCGACCCCGGAACCGACTCCGACCGCGAACAGCTCGCAATCGTCTGCAGAAGTCGCCGCTCTCAACGCGACCATCGCGGCACTGAAAGCGGATGTCGCTTCGATCAAGACCGCGATTGCAGACCTGCAAACGAAAACGGTCGCCGCATCGAGCGGCACGACTCCCGCTCCGGCTGCTACTGCTCCGGCTGCCCCGATCACGGGCGGCGCAACAGTCGAAGAAAACAACGCCGCCATCACCTACACCGGCACTTGGTCGGACGGCGCGAACGCCGCTTTCTCGTCCGGCAAAGCGAAGTACTCCGGAACGGCAAACGCCTCGCTTTCGTTCACGTTCAAAGGCACTTCGATCCAAGTCGGCGGCTACAAGTCGGCGTACATGGGCATCGCAGACGTGATGATCGACGGGCAGAAGGTCGGCACGATCGACTACTACAACAGCGCCAACCTGTACAAGCAAATCTTGTTCTCCGCAAGCGGACTGGCTGCAGGCGATCACACGATCTCCATCGTGCGCACCGGCACCAAGAACGCGGCGGCTCTGGGCACGAACATCAACATCGACTACGTCATCACGAAGTAAGCAGATAGAAAAAGAAGAACCGACCTCTCGCGAGGCCGGTTCTTTTTTTTATAATTTCATGAGTTCGGGAATCAAGCGTTCGATCTGCACACGCTTGTCGGCGTCACACTTGTAGGTCGGAACCAACACGCCGAGGTAGTAGCGAATGTAGAGATCGTTGCGCTCCTGTTCGTTCTCCGCGAAGGAGAGTTCCTTCAACTGCTCCATGCGCTGGTGCAGGTTGTGTACGTCGAAGTCGACAGGATTGCCGTAGAAGATCCGATCATGACGGGTCGGGTTCAAGCCCTCCTCGTTCATCAACAGCTCTTCGAACAGTTTCTCACCCGGACGAATGCCTGTGAACTCCACCGGGATGTCGACGTCCGGCTTGAGTCCGGACAGTTGGATGACGGCGCGTGCCAAATCGACGATCTTGACCGGCTGGCCCATGTCGAGGATGAAAATCTCACCGCCCTCGGCAAAAGCGCCCGCTTGGATGACCAATTGCGAAGCTTCCGGAATCGTCATGAAGTAGCGCACCATCTCCGGATGCGTGACGGTGACCGGGCCGCCCTCGCGAATCTGGCGTTGGAAGATCGGGATGACCGACCCCCGGCTGCCCAACACGTTGCCGAAGCGGACGGCGACGAACTTCGTGTCGCTGACACGATCCAAGCTTTGGATGATCATCTCGGCGACACGCTTGGTGACGCCCATGACCGACGTCGGGTTGACCGCTTTGTCGGACGAGATCAGGACGAATTTCGAGACGCCGAACAGATGCGAGCACTCGGCGACATTTTGCGTGCCGAGGACGTTGTTCTTGATCGCTTCGGCCGGGTTGCGCTCCATCAGCGGAACGTGCTTGTGAGCGGCGGCATGGAAGACGACCGAGGGTTCGAACGTTTGGAACACTTGCTCGATGCGCTTGCGGTCTTGGATGTCGGCGATCAACGTCTCCAGGTGAATCTCGGGATGGTTGTTGCGCAGCTCCAACTCGATCTCGTAGATCGAATTCTCGCCATGTCCGAGCAAGAGCAGTTTCGCCGGAGCAAACTTCACGATCTGCCGGCAGAGCTCCGACCCGATGGAGCCGCCCGCGCCGGTGACCAGCACGACTTGCCCGCGCAAGTATTCCGCGATGCCGGCGAGATCGACTTTGACCGGTTCGCGGCCCAAGAGGTCCTCCAAGCGAATGTCGCGCACTTGGTGAATCGGCGCTTTGTCGCTCAGGAAGTCGGAGATGCGCGGCAAGGTCTTCACTTTTGCCGACGTCTCGCGGCAGATGTTGATGATCTTCGCGATCTCCTCCGAGTGCAGAGACGGCATCGCGATGATAATCTGCTGGATGTTGCGCTTCTCCACAACCGCCGGAATCGAGTGGCGGTCGCCGACGACCGGCACGCCCATGACGTGCAAGCCGTGTTTGGAACGATCATCGTCGATGAACGCGACCGGATGGCCCTTGACATGGTGAACCTGTTTCAATTCGCGTGCCAACAACGCCCCACCGCTGCCGGCCCCCACGATCAAGATCCGGTCGCCTTCGTTTGTTTTGAGCAAAGACGTGCGCAGCAGACGCCAGCCGATGCGCATCCCAAGCAAGGCAATCGTCGCCAAGACCCAAATGAACAGGTAGATCGGACGGGGCACCACGTAGAGTGCCCACAAGTTGGAGATGATGCTGTTGATCGCAAAGACCACCGCTCCGACGACGGTCGTCGCCGAGAACAGCAGGTAGAACTCCCCGATCGAGGCATACTCCCAAATTTTTCGGTAGACTCCAAACGCAGAGAAGGCTACCAGCGTGACGAGAATGTACAAGCCGCACACATACGGCAGACTGCGCAGCAGTTCGTGATCCGACTCCGCGACCGAAAAATCAAGCAAGTTGAAATACACCAATACGATAACGGTTGATACGACAAAGGCGTCCAACACCCCCAGCAGACACCACCGCATTCTGTAGCTCATGTCCGGACTCCCCCCCACCCTACACGGGACTTTCGATATCTATCTACTTAAAGTACGTGTCTCTTCAACGCTTCCACGACGCCGTCGACTTGCGCTTCCGTCATGTTGGTGAAGAACGGAATGGCAAGCGTTCCTTTGGCGACATGCTCCGTTACCGGGAAGTCCCCTTCTTGGAACCCGAACTGTTCCTTGTAGAACGGTTGCAGGTGGATCGGCGTGAAGTACGGACGGCACCCGATGCCTTCCTTGGACAGCGAAACCATGATCTCATCGCGGTTGAGATGCTCCGCGAAACGAATGACATACACGAACCACGACACGTCGGCGTCCGCCACCGACTGCGGCAAGATGATGCCCGGCACCTCGCGCAATTTCTCAAAGTAGAGATCCGCGACTTTGGCACGGCGGCTCAGAATTTCATCCACACGTTCCATTTGCGCCACGCCGAGCGCGGCACTCAATTCGTCCATGCGGTAGTTGTAGCCCAGACGAACATGATCCAGCCAAAGACCGTTTTCACCGCGACCTTGGTTGCGCAACGAGAAGCAAAGGTTGGCCAACTCCTCGTCATCGGTGACGACGATTCCGCCCTCGCCGGTCGTCAGTTGCTTGTTCGGATAAAAAGCGAAGACACCCGCGTCGCCCAGAGAACCGGCCGACTTGCCCTTCCACTTGGCCCCGATTGCTTCACAAGAGTCCTCGATGATCCGCAGATTGTACTTGTCGGCGATGCGGCGAATTTCCGTCATGTTCGCCGGTTGACCAAATACATGAACCGGCAAAATCGCCTTGGTGCGTTCCGTGATCTTCGCTTCAATCTGCGAGACGTCCATGTTGTACGTCGCTTCGTCAATGTCGACAAAAACGGGCTTCGCACGCTCGAACAACACGCAGTTCGACGAAGCAACGAAGGAGAACGGAGTCGTGATGACTTCATCTCCGTCCGAAATGCCCATCGCACGAACCAGCATGTGCAGACCGCTCGTCCCGCTGTTGCAGGAAATCGCGTACTTCGTCCCCGCGTACGCTGCCATCATGCGCTCGAACTCGACCGCTTTCGGACCTAAGCCCAAGTGACCGGATTGCAAAACTTCCAGCACCAATTCTTTCTCACGTTCCCCAATATCAGGTCCCGACAACGGAATCATATGTGTACCCCACCCTCAGATGTTGTTTTTGACTTTCTTGACCACAGCCGGCACCCCGACCGCTGTCGTCGAATCCGGAATCTCGCCGATCACCGTCGCACCGGCCCCGATCGTCACCCACGATCCGACGCGAACGCCAGGAATCGCGAGAGCTCCCGTTCCAAAGTGCGTGCCCTCGCCCACCGTCACGGTGCCCGCCAGATGGACGCCCGGCGACAGATGCGCATAGTCGCCGATTCGGCAGTCATGATCGACCGTCGCCGCCGTGTTGACGATCGCATGTCGTCCGACCTTCGCATCGGCGTTGAGAATGGCGCCCGGCATGATGACCGTGCCGACTCCAATCTCCACGTGCGACCCGAGGATGACGCTTGGATCGATCAGGGTCGCGAATTGAATTCCCCCCTGCTGTTCCAACGACTCTGCAAGTTTGCGGCGCACTTCGTTCACGCCGATCGCGATGACCAGTTGACGATCTTCACCTTGACAAAACTCGGCAGCCTGTCCGACCCGCCCCAGATAGAGCGGATTCGGCACCGCAGGCTCGCGGTCGTCGAGAAATCCCACGACGCGATGCCCGCACCGTCGCGCGATGTCGGCGACCACTTTGCTGTGACCGCCCATGCCGATCAGAATCACATTCGCCATGCTTACAGCCCCTTCGAATGCTGGCGACCCGTCGGCGCAGTTGAGCCTGTGAATCGCGTAACCGTCGCTTGACCGTCTTGGTTGATGTCAACGGGACGAACCACGCGCAAGACCGTCATGTAGAGAATCTTCATGTCCAACCAAAACGAGCGGTTGTCCACATACCAAACATCGAGCGAGAACTTGTCTTCCCAAGAGATGTTGTTGCGCCCGTTCACCTGCGCCCATCCCGTGATGCCGGGACGCACGTCGTGTCGGCGGGCTTGCTCCGGGGTGTAGAGTTCCAAGTATTCCGGCAGCAACGGTCGCGGGCCGACCAAGGAAATGTCGCCTCTGAGCACGTTGAACAACTGCGGGAGTTCATCCAAGCTCCAATTGCGAAGCCATTTGCCAAACGGAGTCAACCGGACATCATCGGGCAACAAGTAGCCTTGCTCATCGCGCTTGTCGGTCATCGTCCGAAACTTCATCACGTTAAAAATTTTGCCGTGCAAGCCCGGACGCGCCTGTGTGAAAAGTACCGGGCTCCCCAAAAACACGCGTACCAGTACAAACAAGACCAAGATCAAAGGCAAGAACACAAGTAAAAGTGCAAGTGCAACCGAAACATCAAACAATCGCTTCATGAAGAAAGTCCCCCTCTCCCCACTGCTGCTTCCCCTTGGGTGTGGCTCTGCTTTTTGCGCAACACGTCGGCGTAGATGCCTTGCAACTCCCGCACGACGTTCTCCGTTCGATACGGTGCGACCCGCTCGCGAATCGTACGGCCCATCTCGCCCCGCAATTCCTCATCGGCGAGCAACCTCTCCAACGCGTTCGCCGTCGCCAACGAATCTCCCACCGGCACCAGATACCCCGTCTCTCCGTCCTGCACGAGATCGCGGCTCCCGCGAATGTTCGTCGCGAGAATCGGACGCCCCGTCGCCATCGCTTCTAATAAAAAGCGGGGCAACCCTTCGCGCTTCGAAAGCAACGTGCAGACATCGGACGCCGCAATCAAATCCGGCACATCCAACCGGTATCCCAGCAGGTGAAGAGAATCCGCGACACCGAGCTCCTCGGCTCTTTTTTTCAAAAGGACGTCGTGCTCGCCCACGCCGACCAGCAGACAGCGGACTTTGAGGTGAGACGGCAGGTGCGGCAGTGCTTCGATCAGTTGCATCTGGTTTTTGTTGTCGTTGAGTTCGGCCACGCAGACGACGAGGTGCTCGTCCTCGGCGATGTTCAACTCGGCACGGATGCGGGCTTTCGCAACGCTTGTGTTCTCCGGGGCGAAGCGTTCGATGTCCACGCCGACACCCGGTACGTAGAGAACTTCGTCGGCCGAGAATTCATTCGACGCGCGGTCGAAGTCTTCGCGGTTGATCGTAATCAACGCATCAGTCCACGACGACATCACGCGCTCCACCGGATAGTAGAGCATCCAAAACGGCAGAGGTGCTCCCTTGTAAAAGTGAAATCCGTGCGCCGTATACAACACGGCCGGCACGTTTGCCACGCGGCCGGCGATTCTCCCCAGAATCGACGCAACCGGCGTGTGGACGTGGAGAAGTTGGAACTGCTCTCGTTTGAAGTGCGAGATCAAAAGCCGAGCGGCGCTGATGTTCGACCACTTCAACGGAGAGCGGGCAATCGGGATGTCGTGGCAGATGATGCCGCGCTCTTGGAGGCGTACTTTGGCATAGTCGTCCTCGGCAAAGGCGTGAACTTCGTAGCCTTCGCGCTGCAACATCTCCATGACGGGCACGTGGAACAAATCAAAGTGTCTGTAGACAGACGCGACGAACGCGGCTTTACGGGTCATCTGAACTCCCTCGCTCTCTACAGTCTCCACAGCGTGACGCCGGTCGGGCAGTCCTGCGGAGGAAGTTGATGCTTGATGTCCACGAGAATTCCGCGACCGTTCTTGAGCAGACCCGAGAGTCCGTTCCAGCCCAGTTCGCGGTAAAACGCATGCGGCACCGCGTAGACGATCGCGTCTGCGGGCGGGAGGTCTTGAAGCGCCGTGAGTTTCACGCCGTACTCATGCTCGGCAATCGACGGGTCGCCCAGCGGATCATGGACGGTGACGTTGACGCCGAACTCTTGCAGTTCGTCGATGATGTCGACGACTTTGGAGTTGCGCAGGTCGGTGACGTTCTCTTTGAACGTCAGGCCGAGCACCGTGACGTTGGCGTTTTGCAGCGTCATGCCTTGCAACGCCATCTGCTTGACGAGCGAAGTCGCGATAAAATGGCCCATGTTGTCATTGATCCGACGGCCCGCGAGGATGACTTGCGGGTGGTAGCCGATGCTCTCCGCTTTGTGCGTGAGATAGTACGGATCAACCCCGATGCAGTGCCCGCCGACCAAACCCGGTGTGAAGGGCAGGAAGTTCCATTTCGTGCCCGCCGCTTCCAGCACGTCTTTTGTGTCGATGCCCATGCGGTCGAAGATCATCGCCAACTCGTTCATCAGGGCGATGTTCAAGTCGCGCTGGGTGTTCTCGATGACTTTCGCCGCTTCGGCGACTTTGATCGAACCTGCACGAAAAACTCCGGCGTCCACGACGCTTCCGTACATGTCGGCGACGAGGTTCAGCGTGTTCTCATCTTGACCGGAGACGACTTTCACGATGTTCTTGAACGTGTGCTCGTGGTCGCCCGGATTGATGCGCTCCGGCGAATACCCGACGAAAAAGTCGACGCCGCAGCGCAGTCCCGACGTTCGCTCCAGAACCGGCACGCAGTATTCCTCCGTCGCGCCCGGATACACGGTCGATTCGTACACGATGACCGTGCCTTTCGCCATGTTTTGGCCGACCGTTTCCGACGACTTGCGAAGTGCGGTCAAGTCCGGTTTCTTCGCGTCGTCAATCGGAGTCGGCACCGCCACGATGATGAAGTGGCACTCGCCGAGTCGCGCTCCGTCGGTGGTGTATTCCAAAAGCGCCGATTGACGCAACTCCTCGGCACTCAGTTCGCCCGTTTCGTCGACGGCGTTCTGCAGTGCGTTCACCCGACGCTCGTTGATGTCAAAGCCGATCGTCGGCCATTTTTCCCCAAAAGCAAGTGCAACCGGCAGTCCTACGTACCCTAACCCTACGACCCCTACTTTTTTCTCTGTCACTGTCTACACCCCATAATAGTTTCTGTACCACGCCACGAAATTGCCAATGCCCGTCTTCAAGCTCGTTGACGGTTTGAAATCAACATCGCGCCAGAGATCGTCCACGTCTGCAAACGTCGCCGGGACATCGCCCGGTTGCATCGGCAGGTATTCTTTGATCGCTTTGATCCCCAGTGCATCCTCCAGCGTCGAAACGTACTCGCCCAGTTTGACCGGGTTGTGGGAGCCAATGTTGTACAGACGGTACGGTGCGTAACTCGTCCCCGGGTCCGGGTTGTTGCCGTCCCACGTCGGGTCGGGCACGGCCGGTTTCTCCGCGAGACGCACGATTCCTTCGACGATATCGTCCACGTACGTGAAGTCGCGTTGCATATCGCCGTTGTTGAACAGTTGAATCGGCTTGCCTTCGAGAATCGCTTTGGTGAACAAGAACAACGCCATATCCGGCCGCCCCCAAGGACCGTACACGGTGAAAAATCGCAACCCCGTCGTCGGCAATCCGAACAGATGGCTGTAGGTATGGGCCATCATCTCGTTGGATTTCTTGGACGCCGCGTACAAACTCAGCGGATGGTTGACGCCCCGGTGAACGGAGAACGGCATGTCGGTGTTGGCTCCGTACACCGACGAGGACGATGCGTAGAGCAGATGCTTCACCCCGCCGTGACGGCAGCCTTCCAAAATGTTGAGAAACCCGACAATGTTCGAATCGATGTACGCGCGGGGGTTGGTCAAGGAGTAGCGCACGCCCGCTTGTGCCGCGAGATGGATCACCGTGTGGAACTCATGCTCGGCGAACATCGCATCCATCGCCGCCGTGTCTTGCAGCGAAATTTTGCAGTGCGTGAAGTTCTCGTGCGGCGTCAGTTGCGCGAGGCGGGCTTCTTTTAACGTCGGGTCGTAGTAGTCGTTGACCTCGTCGAGGCCGACGACGGTGACACCCGCTTCCAACAGGCGTTGCGAGACATGAAAGCCGATAAAACCGGCCGCGCCGGTGACCAGCACTTTTTTCATCATGAGTTACAGAGCTCCCTTCAGAACATCGCCGTAGAGGTTCTCATAGCGATTGACGATGAATTCCAGCGAAAAATTGTCCTGCACGCGTTGCCGAGACAAACGACCCATCTCTTGCAACTTCGCCGGATTCATATTGAGCACAGACTGCCACGCGACCGCCAGCGACGCCGGGTCGCGCGGCGGTACGACGAGTCCGTGCTTGCCGACGATCCACGCCGAGTCTCCCACATCGGTCACGACACAAGGCGTGCCGCAAGCCATCGCCTCGCCGATCACGTTCGAGAAACCCTCGCTGTACGAAGACGAGGTCAAGATATCGAACGCAGACATCAATCTCGGCGTGTCATTGCGCTCGCCCAGCAGATGCACATGATCTTGCAAGCCGAACTCTTGCACCCATCCGGCAAAGTCCGGATTCTCCATCGTCACCCCGCGACCCGCGCAGACGAAATGCACGTGCGGATTCGCCTGTACGAAGTGGTGCGCCGCTTCCAGAAACGTCCGATGGTCTTTCATCGGATCATAGCGTCCGATCAGCCCGATCAGAAACGCATCTTCGGGAACGCCGAGTTCCGCCCGAACCGTTTGGTACGCATCGGGAGACGGCGCGAACAGGTCAAGATCAAAACCGTTGGGCAACACGTGGGTATGTTTCGAGCTGTAGCCAAGCCCTTCGTGCTGACCCGCTCCCGTGCGCGTGTTGTAGATGATCGCGCGCGGCTTCTTGGAGAACCAGCGACTGCCTGCGATCAGCAGGGCAGTCGATCTTTTCTCATACTTGAGCGAGTAGACACAATGGCGGATGTTCCACAGCACCGGAACCTTGCCTTTCAAAAAAACGCCTGCCAGCTGCGCCGCGAGGTTGCCGTGATACATCCAGCCTTGCAAGAGGTGAGGCTGAATCTCGCGGACTTTGCGCACGAGGCGGGCCAGAGCGCCCGGCGTCGGGCGGCCCGGACTCATGTTGATCGTGTGAACTTCGACGCCGCTTTTGCGAAGTCGTTCGCCGATCGGTCCGTCGCCCATCAGCGAGAGCACGACCGGTTGAAACTTCGTACGGTCGATGCGGTCACACAGTTTCCACAGCATCATCTCGGCACCGCCGACGTGCAAGCCGGTGATGACGAACAGGATTTTTCTCATGAAGGTTCCTCCTTAGGGTCGCCCACCCGTTTCTGCTCTTTTTTCTCCAGATACTGAATGCCCAGAATCGTGAAGACCAGCAGACCGATGATGAACGCGACCTCCTGCACGAAAGCCGCCGCGTTGATGCGGTTCATGTTCATCGCTTCCGGCGTCAGAACGGCACTGAGCAACATCCCGTTGCTCGAACCGCCCTTCGCCCTCGCCAAGCGGATAAACGCATACGCCAGACCCATGAACACGAGGAACACCCCCGCATAACCCAAGTTGACGTACGCTTCCGACAACGGCGAATATCCCCATCCAATCGCCGAATTGCGGTCGGAGTAATACAAATACTGAATCTGTTTCGCAAACGATTGCGCGACGGTCAGCGGCTTCTCTCCTATATAGAGCATCCGCGGCAAGATCATCGGGACCGCCAGCAAGTACGTCAACCCGTACTGCCAGCCCCCCGGATGTTCCAAGTTGTACAACAAGGTAAAATACGGCCCGGACGCTTCCCCGCCGGCCGGCGAGAACCACTCCACGTCAAAGTTGCGGTTGAGATAGTCCATCATATCGCCGAACGTAAACGTCCCGTCGAACAGAAACGGGATGAAGAAGCGAATCTGGTTGAAGATCTGGAAGAAAATATACACCGGCGCGAGAATCACCGACACCCGCATCATGTTGATCCGCCGCCCCGCAAAGTACACCGTGGAAAAAATGATGACCGAGTACGTCATCATCCGCCGGTCCCCTTGCATCATCATCAGCAGCGACCACATGCCGATCGCCCCCATCGTCAACAGCGGACGAATCTGCAGCGGCGGCACGTTGCGAATCGAGAACGCCAGCATTGCGATGCCGACGAAAACAAACGTGGTATACGGGAGCCCGAGGCCCCCTTGCGCTTGGGCGAGCATTTCGATGCGCACCCCGCGGTCGAGTTTCAACGCATAGAGCAAACCGCCGATGCGCTGGAAGTCGAGCAGCAGCAGGACGAGCCCGAGCAGGAACAGCGACAGCCCGAACCAGAAGTGCCGCATGTTGCCGACGATCTTCTGCACATCTTCCGGATTCAGGACTTTGCCCGACCCTTTTTTCGGTGAAAAAATTGCTTGTCCGGCCACCAAGCCGAGGACGCCGAGCATCCCGCAGTTGCACGCCTTGAGATAGGTGGCGGTGCTGAACTGGATCGGATAGGCGTTGTCCAAAAATCCAAAATCGATAAAGTGCGAGGCGTTGCTGATCAGCAACACCGGGTTGTAACTGAGAAAAAACGCGGCGAACAAAATGCCGAAATCGAACATGTCCTGCGTCTGCCGAAAGCGGGCGCGAATGTACACGCACAGCAGAAACGAATTGAAAATCGAAACGAGGGTGATGACCCGCCAGATGCCGTTCTCTCCGTCGGTCAGCTTCTCGCTGGCGGAGACGGAGTAATAGCCGATCAGGACGGCGACCAAGATGAGCAAGATCATAGAGGGCAGTCGCTTCCCAAGCGTCTGAACCATTCGTCTCCCCCTTTCTATCTGGAACTCTTAGAATCCGAACAGGCGAAGGTACTGCTGCGTCGCATACTCCCAGGTATAGGGCGTCAAGTCGGGCAACTCCTCGCTTGATGTCTCCTTGCGCAACGTTCGCAGAATCGCGTCTGCCAACGCGGGTGAATCGCCGACCGGCACCAATTCCCCGTACCGGCCCTGCTGCAAGATCTCGGCAGGGCCGCTTTTGCAATCGGTGGAGACGGCGGGCGTGCCGCAAGCCAACGCTTCGACGAGCACGGTCGGCAAACCCTCCGTTTTGGAGGAGAGCACGAACAGCGCGGATTGGCGAATGTACGCGTAGGGGTTGCCGACAAAGCCCGGCATCCACACGTCGTCGCCCACGCCCAACTCTTCGACCAACGCTTCCAGATGCGCTCGTTCGTCGCCTTCACCCAAAATCATCAGGCGACTTCGCTCTTGCTTGCGAACCAATGCGAACGCGCGCAGGAGGTTGGAGAAATCCTTGACCCCTGTCAGCCGACCCACGCCGATGAGTACGGGAGGTTCACTCTCCCCAAACCACGAATGAAAGACATTCTCTTGTGCTAATTCAGTCATTCTTTCATTCAAGATCGGATTGTAAATTACCTTTAGGGAGTGTTCTCCAATTTTTATGATGCGGTGCAGATCTTCCGCCACGCCTTCCGAAACGCAGACGACGCGGGCGGCTTTTTTGTATAAAATGCGCATCAGCCCGACCATCACGCGAATCGCGGGGCTTTTGCTACCCATCGTGCGCGAGATCGACGTGTGTTCGGCAACGAAAACTTGGGTGTCCACACGCGCCAATCGAACGGCGAGCAACGCGATGACGTTGGCGTAATTCAAAGCGGAGAGCAGCACGGCGGGCCGCTCCTTTTTCAAAAAGCGCACCAGTGCGGGCAGAGCCCGCGTGACGCGCCCCGCTTGCAAATCGACCAAGGTGACTCCGGCGGGAATCTCATTGCGAAAAGAACCGCTGGCATCCGGGACTACGAGCTTCACCTCATGCCCGGCCTTGGCGAATCCGGCCGCCAAGTTCAGCGTCACTCGTTCTGCGCCGCCCCCTTGGAGCGTGGGAATGAACAGAGCGATGGAGTTGTTCGTCGGTCTGCTCATGAATTTCTCCTCCTGCGAAGTAGTTGGCGAACACCGCCAAGATTCAAACCAAACGCGAGTAACGCGTAGAGCACGCCCCCGATGAGAGCTTGTCCAAGCAGTGCGACGATCCCCGACCAGCCGTTGACGAGCAGCAGCACGAGGGCGAGTATCACGACGGCACCGAGCGTTTTGCCGAATTCAGCGAGCGGCAACGAGATCGGGAACACGCGACGTCCGAGCGTCCAACTCGTCAAGCAGGCGAATCCGTACGCCACACAGGCGGCGTAGGCGGAACCTTGCACGCCCCAGAGCGGAATCCACCAGAGATTGAGCAACAAATTGATCACCAATGCGCCGAGCACCGGCCAAATTTGCTGCGACGTCTTGCGCCCCAGTTGGAAGGCTTGGTCGAGGAAGTACGACTTAAACCCTTGCAAGAACGCAGACAGCGCAATCCACGGCATGATCTGTGTCGCCACACCGCGATACTCGATACCGAACAGCACCGTCGAGATGTTGCCCGCCAAACAGATGAACACCACCGTCAGCGGCAATGCGACCGCCATCAGCAACGACGCCGCACTGCGCAGAGCTTTGCCCGCCTCGTCCACGCCTTGGTTCTCCAACGTTCGAACGACCAGCGGATACGAGGCGAGGTTGACGACGACCATGACCAACACCAACGTCTGCTGGGTGAGATCGTACGCGACCGCATACGTCCCGGTCATGCCTTCTCCGAGGAAGTAGCCGAGCAAGAATCGGTCGGACGAATAGATGAGATAACCGAGCGAAAACGTGAGCGTCAGCGGCAACCCGTACTTCCACAGTTGCAGGAGAATGGCACGGTCTGTCAGCTTCGGCTTGATCTGGCGCAAAATCGTGCGTCCGAAGAAAAGCAACGGCACGACCATCCCGATCATCAACCCGTAGACGAGCCCCTGTCCGCCAAAACCGCCGTACGCAAACAGCACGCCGGAGAGGACGGTGAGCACCGCTTTGGAGATCGAGAGAATTCCGTAGCGCATCGGACTCAACCCCGAGCGCGCCGCTTCTAAAAACAGCTCGAAAAATGCAAAAATCCACAGCGAGCCCAACACCAGTTCCCAAGGCAGATTGTCCGGAAACCACCCCAACAACCCGGCGGACAAGACCCCGACGCCGGTGACTCCCATGATCAACAAGCATCCCGTCCAGACGGTGCTGAGAAACACGTCCTTGCGGTCCTTCTCATACATAGGCAGATAGCGAAGAAGTCCGACACGCAACCATTGAAAACAAACGACATTCAGCAGGCTAGCCGTGGATAGGAGCAACGTGTACCGGCCGTATTCACCGGGCACGAGCAGCCTCGTATAAAATGCGATCGCGATGAAGTTAATGGCTCCAGGCAATGCTCGGGCTAAAAAATAAAAAAGAGTGTGGCGTAGTAGCATTGACTGTTCAGACTCCTCATCTAAATCGAGCAAATTCGACACCTTTCTTCCTATTTTAAATGTGACGGGTCACGTAAGCAATACACAATTTCACAGTCATACGATTGTAGTTCTAGAACGTTTGTAAAAAAAGCTCCTGCCCACGTTATCGTGGGCAGGAGCTTTTTTTCTAGCCTTGCGGTTGAAGTGCTTTGTCTGCAATGTCTCGGCGGTAGTGAGCACCGGCGAACGAGACGCGGTTGACCGCTTCGTATGCGTTTTGCTGTGCGCTACGCAGGTCGGCGCCAAAACCGCTGATGCCGAGCACGCGACCTCCGTTGGTCACGATGCCGGACTCCGTTCGCTTCGTGCCTGCGTGAAAAATCACGCTGTTCTCATCGCCGCTCTCCAAGCCGGAGATCACATCGCCCTTGCGATACGACGCCGGGTAGCCCTCGGCGGCGAGGATGACGCAGACCGCCGCTTTTTCAGACCAAGAAATCTCTTGGAGATGAAGTGTGCCGTCGACAACGCTTGCGAAGACATCCAAGAGGTCGCTTTCCAGCAACGGCAACACGACTTGCGTTTCCGGATCGCCGAAGCGAGCGTTGAATTCGATCACTTTCGGGCCTTGCGCCGTGAGCATCAAGCCCGTGTACAGCACGCCTTTGTACGGAGTGCCTTCGGACGCGAGGCCGTCGACGACCGGACGGATGATCGTGCGCTCGACTTCTTCCAACAATTCCGGCGTGACGACCGGAACCGGGGCATACGTTCCCATGCCGCCGGTGTTCGGGCCTTTGTCACCGTCGTAGGCAGGTTTGTGGTCTTGCGCGGGAACCATCAGTCGAACGGTTTCGCCTGAAACGAACGCCATCACGGTAGCTTCTTGGCCCGTCAGGAACTCTTCGACCACCACTTTGTGACCGGCGTCGCCGAATGCATTCTCGCGCATGATGGTATCGAGCGCGGATTCTGCTTCTTCGAGCGTCATCGCCACGATGACCCCTTTGCCTGCCGCCAAGCCGTCCGCTTTGATGACAATCGGCGCACCCTGTTCACGGACATACGCACGAGCGGCGTCTGCATCGGTGAAATCGCGATACTTCGCCGTCGGAACGCCACGGCGCTCCATGACAGCTTTGGCAAATGCTTTCGACCCTTCGATCAAAGCGGCTGCCCGACGCGGGCCGAACACGCGCAGACCGCGCGCTTCAAATTCATCGACGATTCCCGCCAGAAGCGGGGCTTCCGGCCCGATGATGGTCAAGTCGATGCCTTCACGCTCTGCAAAGTCGGCCAGCGCTGCGACGTCCTCCGTCCCAATGGCCACAGAGGTCGCCCATGTTTCCGTGCCCGGGTTGCCCGGCGCGCAATACAGTTTCGGTTGTTGCGGGGATTGAGCCAGTTTCCACAGGATGGCGTGTTCACGACCCCCCGCTCCTACGACGAGAACCTTCATATAGAATGTACCTCCGAGCTTCTAGTGTTTGAAGTGACGAACGCCGGTGAAGACCATCGCGATGCCCGCTTCATCTGCCGCTGCAATCGACTCTGCGTCTTTGATCGAACCGCCCGGTTGGATGATCGCCGTAATGCCTGCCGCCGCCGCCGCTTGCACGGTGTCGCCCATCGGGAAAAACGCGTCGGATGCGAGGATCGAACCTTTGGACAACTCACCCGCTTGCTCGATGGCGATCTTCGCCGCGCCGACACGATTCATCTGCCCTGCGCCTACGCCAACGGTACGGTCGTCGTTGGCAAGAACAATCGCGTTCGACTTCACGTGCTTGACCACTTTCCAACCGAAGATCAACTGCTTCAACTCGTCGGCCGTCGGTTGACGCTTGGTGACGACTTGGACGTTCTCTTCGGTCAGCGAGAACGTGTCGAGGTCTTGGATCAACAGGCCGCCTTGCACTTTCATCGTGGTGCGCGGTGCGCCCAGCGCTTCGATGCCACCTTGCGGAGTCATCGCGACCGTCATGACACGGAGGTTTTTTTTCTGCGTGAGGATCGAGAGCGCTTCGTCGGTGTAGGACGGAGCGAGGATGATTTCGAGGAACAGTTCGCTCATTTTCGTCGCCGTCTCTGCGTCGACTTCACGATTCAGAGCGATGATTCCGCCGAAGATCGAGACCGGGTCTGCTTCATACGCCTTCATGTAGGCATCGAAAATCGTCGTGGCCACGCCCACGCCGCACGGGTTGGTGTGCTTGATCGCCACCACCGCCGGTTCGGTGAACTCATGAACGATGGAGAGCGCTGCGTTGGCGTCGTTGATGTTGTTGTAGGAAAGTTCCTTGCCGTGCAACTGCTTCGCGCCTGCGATGGTGTGCAGAGCCGCACCGGGCTCTGCGTAGAACGCCGCATGTTGGTGTGGGTTCTCGCCGTAGCGGAGGTCTTGGACTTTTTCGTAGGTCAGCGTGAGTTTTTCCGGGAACTCGTCGCCGGTTGCTTTGGAGAGGTATTGCGAGATCAGCGCGTCATACGCGGCGGTGTGACGGAAGACTTTGGTCGCGAGTTTGAGCTTCTCTTCGCGGGACAGCGCCACGCCGTTGCGAAGCGAGTTGATGACCAACGCATAGTCGGATGCATCGACGACCACGGTGACGTCTTGGTAGTTTTTTGCCGCCGCACGAAGCATCGACGGACCGCCGATGTCGATGTTTTCAATCGCATCTTCGAACTCGACGCCCGGTTTGGAGATCGTTTCTTTGAACGGGTAGAGGTTGACGATCACGTAGTCGATCGGCTGGATGCCAAGGCCCTCAATCGCCCCCACATGTTCGGTGTTCGAGCGAATCGCCAGCAACCCGCCGAAGATGTTCGGATGCAGCGTTTTCAATCGACCGTCCATAATTTCCGGGAATCCCGTCACGTCCGAGATGTTCGTGACCGGGATGCCGGCGTCTTGCAGGAGTTTGTGCGTGCCGCCCGTCGAGACGACTTCCACATCGTGTGCCACCAGTTCTTGCGCCAATTCCACGACGCCCGTTTTGTCCGATACGCTGATCAGTGCGCGTTTCATGCTTGCATTCCTCCGCTCGTAAAAATTGCTTGTCCCTGACTCATCCGCAGTTCGCCGCTCACCAACGCCCTCGTCACCTCAGGCAGAATCTGGTGCTCGACGGCGTGAATTTTTTGGCTCAACGATTCCATCGTGTCGTTCGCTTCCACATGCACCGTTTCTTGGCGAATGATCGGCCCGGTGTCCATGCCTTCGTCAATGAAGTGAACGGTCACGCCCGTATACTTTACGCCCGCGTCAAACGCATCTTGGATCGCCGTCGCTCCCGGAAACATCGGCAAAAGCGACGGATGCACGTTGATCGTGCGACCGCCGTACGCCGCCAGGAACGTCGGTCCGCAAAGTCTCATGTAGCCCGCGAGCACGACAAATTCCACACCTCGTGCTTGCAGGTCGGCGACGACTTGCGCTTCGTAGGCCGCTTTGTCGGCAAATTCACGCGGGCGGTAGACCAGAGCGTCTACGCCCGCTTTTTCGGCGCGTTCGATGACGCCGGCACTCGGGCGGTCACAGACGAGGCAGGCCACCTCGCCCGGGATCGTGCCGTCCGCTACTCGTTCAAACAGGACCTGAGCGTTTGACCCAGATCCTGATGCAAAGATGGCAAACTTGCGGAGTTCGCGACTCATGCGAGAGTTCCTTTCAAGCGCACGTCTTGCGCGCCCTCGACAATCGAACCGATGAGATACGCGCTCTCGCCGAGTTCGACCGCTGCGGCGAGAACTTCGTTTGCTTGCTCGGCCGGTACGACCAGCACCATGCCGATGC
This sequence comes from Tumebacillus amylolyticus, assembly GCF_016722965.1. Classification (NCBI taxonomy): domain Bacteria; kingdom Bacillati; phylum Bacillota; class Bacilli; order Caryophanales; family Alicyclobacillaceae; genus Tumebacillus; species Tumebacillus amylolyticus. Next base: position 86,267 of record NZ_JAEQNB010000009.1, on the reverse strand, counting down.
CCATGTTGAACGTGCGATAGAGATCCGTTTCGCCGATGTTGCCCAGACGTTGCATCGTGTTAAACACCGGAAGCACCGGCCAGGAGCCGACTTCGATCTCCGCCGCCACGCCTTCGGGCAGAACACGCGGGATGTTTTCCAAAAAACCGCCGCCGGTGATATGCGCCATCGCGCGGATGTCAAATCGGGACAACAGGTTCAAGACCGTTTTCACATAAATACGCGTCGGTGTCAACAGTTCTTCACCAAGCGGTCGACCGATCTCCGGGAAGACGTGATCCAATCCGTAGCCACCGTCTTCGAAAAACAACTTGCGCACCAGCGAGTAGCCGTTCGAATGAATGCCGCTGGACGCCAATCCGATCAATGAATCTCCCACTTTTACGTTCGACGGGTCGATCATTTTGTCTTTGTCTACCACACCGACAGTAAAACCTGCGATGTCGTACTCGCCCGCTTGGTACATGCCCGGCATCTCTGCCGTTTCGCCGCCGATCAATGCGCAACCCGAGAGCTCGCAACCGTCCGCGATGCCCTTGACGACGTCCTCGATGACGCCCGGCTCAACTTTGCCCGTTGCGAAGTAGTCGAGGAAAAACAGCGGTTCTGCGCCCATCACGATGATGTCGTTGACGCACATCGCCACCGCATCGATGCCGATCGTGTCGTGGCGGTTCATCGCAAATGCGACTTTCAACTTCGTGCCGACTCCGTCTGTGCCGGAGACGAGCATCGGGTTTTTGTATTTCGAAACGTCCAACTGAAACCCGCCGCCAAAGCCGCCGAGCATGGTGGCAACTTCCGGGCGCATCGTGCGGGCTACGTGCGACTTCATGCGGCGCACCGCTTCATTTCCTGCATCGATGTCCACGCCCGCTGCTTTGTACAGTTCGCTCATCTTCCGTTCCTCCGTCCTAGTTGCGGTCCAAGATCATCTTGGACAGGTCTTCGTAGATTTCCGTCGGGTACTTGCCGTTGAAGCACGCGTTGCAATGTCCGTGGTCGCTGCTTTCGATGCCAAACGCCCGCATCATGTTGCCTTCGCTGAGATACGCCAGCGAATCGGCGCCGATGTATTCGCGAATTTCTTCAACCGACTTGCGAGACGCGATCAGTTCTTCCTTGGCCGACGTGTCGATGCCATAGAAGCACGAGTGCGTGACAGGCGGCGACGCGATGCGAACGTGAACCGAAACCGCCCCTGCTTCGCGAAGCATCTGGACGATGCGACCGGAAGTCGTGCCGCGCACGATGGAGTCGTCGATGAGCACGACTCGTTTTCCCTCGACGATCTTGCGGACGGCGTTGAGTTTCAGACGCACACCGCGTGCGCGGAGCTCTTGGCTCGGTTGGATGAACGTGCGGCCGATGTAGCGGTTTTTGATCAAGCCGATCTCGTACGGGATGCCCGATTCCTCCGCATAGCCGATCGCCGAGGAGATCGAAGAGTCCGGCACGCCGATGACGACGTCCGCTTCGACCGGATGTTCTTGGTAGAGCAGGCGGCCGAAGTCTTTGCGGACGTGGTGGACGTTGTAGCCGTCGATGTCGGAGTCGGGACGTGCGAAGTAGATGTATTCGAAGGTGCAGAGCGCCTTTTTCGCTTGGCCTGCAAAACGGGTGGACTCGATGCCGTCCTTGGAGATGACGACCATCTCGCCCGGTTCGATGTCGCGGATGAATTCAGCGCCGATCGTGTCGAACGCGCAGGACTCGGACGAAACGCAGTAGGCGTCGCCGACTTTGCCGAGCACCATCGGACGCAAACCGTTCGCGTCGCGCATCGCGTAGAGTTTGTCATCGCTGAGGATGACAAACGCGTACGCGCCTTTGACGATGGAGAGCGCTTCTTTGATGCTTTCCTTGACATCGTTGCTGTCGGCGCGGGCGATCAAGTGCGCGACGACTTCGGTGTCGGACGTCGACTGGAAGATCGCGCCGCGACGCTCCAAGAACTGACGCAGTTGGTGCGCGTTGACGAGGTTTCCGTTGTGAGCCAGCGCGAGGTTGCCGCGAATGAAGTTGAAGACGAGCGGTTGCGCGTTGAGCAGTTGCGAGACGCCGGTGGTCGAGTAACGAACGTGCCCGACCCCTGCGTGACCTTTGCTCAGACGTTCCATGGAGGAAGTCGGAATCGCTTCTGCGACGAGCCCCATGCCTTTTTGGTGGTACAGTTTCATGCCGTCGACGGTCGCGATCCCCGCCGATTCTTGGCCGCGATGTTGCAAGGCGATCAGCGCGAAGTACGTCAATTCGGCTGCGTTCTCATGTCCGAAGATCCCGAACACGCCGCACTCTTCGTTCCATTTATCGAAAATGTCGTCGTCGCGCCATTCGTTGCTTTCTACTTCATGAGACATGGGATTGCCCCTCTCCAAGTCGATTCGAGATGAGTGACGACTTCATCAACGGCCGTCTCCCCATTCACACGAATTTCGAGACGGTCGCCGCCGATGGTGCCAAGTACGGTAGAGGACACGCCTTCTTTTGCAAAAAGCGCCTCTACAGAATTCAGTTGCTCCGGCGTGACTTCCACGAGGATGCGGGAGCCTGCTTCGCCGAACAGCACTTCGTCCAAACGCTGTGCCGATTTGAGATCAAGGGTCGCGCCCAATTTGCCGCCGATGCAAGATTCGGCGATGGCGACGGCGAGACCGCCTTCTGCCAAGTCGTGAGCTGCGCGGACGTAGCCGGTTTGGATGGCGGTGAGGACAGCGGTCTGAACCGCTTTTTCCACTTGCAGGTCGAGCGCCGGTGCATCGCCTGCAACCAAGCCGTGTACGACGCGCAGGTATTCGGTGCCGCCGATGGATGCGGTGTCGGACGGGCCGACGAGCAGGATGTGGTTGCCTGCCGTTTTGAATTCTTGGGTCGTGATGTGATCGATGTCGTCTACGAGACCGACCATCCCGATGATCGGGGTCGGGTAGATGTCGAGGTCGTTCGTTTGGTTGTAGAGCGAGACGTTGCCGGAGATGACCGGAGTTGCGAGAGCAACACACGCTTCGGACATGCCTGCGCAAGATTCTTCGAATTGGTAGAAGATCTCCGGTTTTTCAGGAGACGAGTAGTTCAGGCAGTCGGTGACGGCGAGCGGCTTGCCCCCGGAGCAGACGACGTTGCGGGCTGCTTCGGCGATGGCGTGTTGACCGCCGCGGCGCGGGTTCAAGTAGACATAGCGGCCGTTGCCGTCCGTACACATCGCCAACGCTTTGCGCGTGCCGCGAATCGAGACGATCGCTGCGTCGGAGCCCGGGCGAACGATGGTGGACGTGCGGACCATGTAGTCGTATTGCGAATACACGTACTCCTTGGACGCGATGGTCGGCGTGCGCAGGAGGGTGTGCAGGGTTTCGGTGTAATTCTCCGGTTGCGAGATCGTCGACGGATCGAACGCGAGCGTTTCGTCGAGGTACTTCGGACGAGCGGACGGACGGTGGTAGACCGGCGCGTCGTCGACGAGGGTCGTGACTTCGATCTCGGCAACCGTTTCGTCGCCTTCTTTCAGACGGAGCATGCCATCCTCGGTGACGCGACCGATGACGGTGGCTTCCAAGTTCCATTTTTTGAAGATCTCTTCGGCGATATGCTCTTTGCCTTTTTCCATAACGACGAGCATGCGCTCTTGGGATTCGGAGAGCATCAGTTCATACGGGGTCATGCCTTCTTCGCGACGCGGAACTTTCAGCATGTCGAGTTCGAGGCCGGACCCTGCACGAGCTGCCATTTCTGAGGAAGACGAGGTCAGACCTGCCGCCCCCATGTCTTGAATCCCGACGACCGCCCCGGTGGCGATCAGTTCGAGGCAGGCTTCGAGGAGCAGTTTTTCCATGAACGGGTCGCCGACTTGCACAGCGGAGCGTTCCTTGGTGTGCGGGTCTTCCACCGAGGCGAACGTTGCGCCGTGGATGCCGTCGCGGCCGGTGCGTGCGCCGACGGCGAGAACCGGGTTGCCGACGCCTGACGCGGTGCCCTTCGCGATTTCATCGTGGGTGAGGAGACCGACGCACATGGCGTTGACGAGCGGGTTGTATTTGTAACGGTCGTCGAATACGACTTCGCCGCCGACCGTAGGAATTCCGATGCAATTGCCATAGCCTGCGATGCCTGCTACGACGTTACCGAACAAATAGCGGTTGTGTGCGTTCTCTGCGCCTTCAATTTCGCCGAAACGCAGCGAGTTGAGGAGCGCAATCGGGCGAGCGCCCATTGTGAATACGTCGCGGATGATCCCGCCGACGCCCGTTGCCGCGCCTTGGTACGGTTCGATGGCGGACGGATGGTTGTGCGATTCGATCTTGAAGGAAACGGCGAGGTTGTCGCCGATGTCGATGATCCCTGCATTTTCACCCGGCCCTTGCAGGACGTGCGGAGCTTGAGTCGGGAACTTTTTCAAAACGGGACGGGAGGACTTGTACGAGCAGTGCTCCGACCACATGACGGAGTAGATGCCGGTCTCGACGTAGTTCGGTTGACGGCCCATCAGCGTGACGACTTTGTTGTATTCTTCATCGTTCAGACCGAAAGTACGGTAGATTTTCTCTTCGGCGATCTGTTGCGGAGTCGGTTCGTTACGCACGTTGGCGGCCCTCCCAAGCTTTCAGAATCGAGGTAAAAAGCGCCTTGCCGTCGGCCGAGCCGAGCAAGTCGTGTACAGCGCGTTCCGGGTGCGGCATCATCCCGAGGACGTTGCGAGCTTCGTTGCAAATGCCCGCGATGCGTTCAATCGAGCCGTTCGGGTCGCATTCGTGATAGCGGAATACGACTTGGTTGTTGGCGTTCAGACGAGCGAGCGTTGCTTCGTCGGCGTAGTAGTTGCCTTCGCCGTGCGCGATCGGGATGTTGACGACGTCGCCTTTTTGATAGTCGAGAGTGAACGGCGTGTCCGCATTCTCCACGACGAGCGGCGTTATTTCGCAACGGAATTGCATGGTGTTGTTGTGACGCAGAGCGCCCGGCAGGAGTCCGGTTTCGGTGAGAATTTGGAACCCGTTGCAGATGCCGATGATGAACTTGCCTTTTTCAGCTTCGCGTTTGACAGCTTCCATGACCGGGGAGAGGCTCGCCATCGCGCCGCAGCGCAGGTAGTCGCCGTAGGAGAAGCCCCCCGGCACGATGATGCAATCGTAATCGGACAGGTCATCGGTATGGTGCCAAACGGTATCGACCGGCTGTTGCAGCACGTCTTCTACCGCTTTGACCGCGTCGATGTCGCAGTTGGAACCCGGGAACACCAGAACGGCAAACTTCATGGGTTTTAGGCCTCCACCAGTTGGAATTCGTATTTCTCGATGACGGTGTTCGAGAGCAGTTTTTCGCACATTTCGGTGATGCGTTCCTCGGCGACCGCACGGTCGGTCGTGTCCACTTTGACTTCGAGGAACTTGCCGATGCGCACGTCGGTGACTTCATCGTAGCCCAGTGCGTGCAGAGATTTGGTGACGGCGGTGCCTTGCGGGTCGAGAACGGACGCTTTCAGGGTGACGTGGATGCGTGCGAGAATCATACTTCGACCCCTCCCAGACGTTTCAGCATTTCTTGGTACGCTTCTTCGACCCCGCCCATGTCGCGGCGGAAACGGTCTTTGTCGAGCTTTTCCTTGGTGTCTGCATCCCAGAAACGGCAGGTGTCCGGGGAGATTTCGTCTGCGAGGATGACTTCACCCGACGGCGTGATGCCGAATTCGAGCTTGAAATCGACGAGGATGACGTTGCGTTGCTTCATATAGTCCACGAGGATGTCGTTGATTTGACGGCCGTAGACTTCCAGTTGTTTGACGGTTTCCGGCGTTGCCAGTTCCAGCACTTCGATGTGCGAATCGTTGATCAGCGGATCGCCGAGGGAGTCGTCTTTGTAGTAGAACTCCACGACGGTTTTCGGGAGGACGGTTCCTTCCGGCATGCCAAGGCGTTTCGCGAGCGAGCCTGCCGCGACGTTGCGGACGACGACTTCAAGCAAGATGATCTCAACTTTTTTGACGAGCTGTTCGCGGTCGTTCAGCTTCTCCACGAAGTGGGTCGGGATGCCGCGTTCGTTCAGCATTTCCATGAAGATGGTGGAGATCGCGTTGTTCAGTTGGCCTTTGCCGGTGATTTGGCCTTTTTTGTCGCCGTTGAACGCGGTTGCGTCGTCTTTGTATTCCACGATGTAGAGATCCGCTTGGTCGGTGATGTAGACTTTCTTCGCTTTGCCTTCGTACAGCATTTCGCCTTTGGTTGCCATCATGTGAAAAAACCTCCCTGTGGGTTTCGGTATCGTTGTGTTGAAAAAATTGTGGGACTCTCCTCCCCGTCCTTCCACGGTCAAGTAAGTTAGACGGCAGCAAGGAGAGTCCCGGATGAAGTTGTCCTCTTTATTTGGAGAGATACGCTTCGACGCCGATCTCTTGGAGTTTGTCGTCCTTGGCATTGACTTCCGCCGCGAGGTTTTCGCGGAAGGTGACGAGGCGTTCTGCCAGCGCTTCGTCTGCACCTGCGAGGATTTGCGCGGCGAGCAGGCCGGCGTTGTACGCGCCGTTGACAGCTACTGTTGCAACCGGAATGCCCTTGGGCATCTGCACGATCGCGTAGAGTGCGTCGATCCCGTTGATCGCGCCGCCTTGGATCGGAACGCCGATAACCGGAAGCGTCGTGCAAGCGGCGACGACACCCGGAAGGTGAGCGGCCAGACCTGCGCCTGCGATGATTGCGCCAAACCCGTTGGCTTTTGCCTCGTGTGCAAGCTTCATCGTTTTGTCCGGCACGCGGTGTGCGGACGAGATGCGGACTTCGGTTTCAATTTCCAGTGCAGCGAGTGCTTTCGCCGCGTCGTTCATGATCTTCAGATCAGAGTCACTGCCCATGAGAATCAGTACCTTTTTTGCCATTGTTGTCATTCCTCCCAGAGTATGGTGTGTAAAAGCATGCAAAAAAAGCCCAGCTGGGTAGACTTCTCTCTTACATCACTACGAATAAGAGTGAAACCTACCCGCCTGGGCTTTTGTCCCTTCGGTGTCATGTCCATGTCTAGTGGACATGCGAATCGCTCGGACCTACACAAAGAGAGCAAGGTGCAGGAACCCTAGATTCGCTTTCAACTCGTAGTCCGGCAATTTCCGGTTGCCGGGTAGAGACGCTCGGGCCAGATCCCCAAGCATATACGAGACTATGAAGTTTTTGTTGCACTGTCTACTGTTAGAATACCACTCAGGTAGATGTGAGTCAACAAAAACCGAACATTCCATGTGAGGATTTTGAGATCGTTCGATATTTGGTCATGAACAGAAAACTCCGTCATAGCGCTCCCCGTGAGCTCATAGACTGTAACATTACGCATTCGGAGTGATGATGCATGACGCGCACGTTTCGCATTCGTGACACGCAACGGTTTTTGTTTTTGACGCTGCTGTTCCCTCTCATCCCCATGTTGTTGGCGGTTATCCAACCAGCGTGGACATTCAATTTAATCGTATTGATCATTTTCCTCGTCGTCCTCATGTTCCGCACCGCTCTGCGCACGCGGGAGTTTGCGGTGGGTCGAGACGTGATTCGGATCGACCGCGGGTTGTTGGAGCAGAGCTACTCGCATGAGCAAATCTATGAGTTTTTTCTGATTAAAAACAACGGACTGGCGCTGCGGTTGGAGCAGCGGCATCGGATCGTGCGGCTGCATATCGACGATTACGACATGGCGGTGCGGGCGATTGAAGAGTACGCCAATCGCCACGCCATCCCGATGACAGACCGCCGACCGAGGCAGCGGGTGGAATATTGGAGGTAGCGGGAGTGAAAAAAACGCCCTGTTCACGCACATCGTGCGCGGGAGGGCGTTTTTTTGTGCGACTATTTGCTGTATGCTGGAGAGTATCAGCTACGTTTTTTGAAGGAGTGTTCCTCATGGTCCAGCGCGCTTCGGTCTCTTCGCGCACTTCTGCGCCCGGTTCCGAGAAGCAAGCAACGTCCCCGGTTCAGCAAGCCCATCCCCGCACGCTCACGTCTCAGCTCTTGCAGATGCAACAAATGTACGGCAACCAAGCGGTTTCGCAGATGATGAAGTCGTACGGGAGCCAGAACGCCCAGCCGATTCAGCGCGTGACGAGCTATCATCAGTTTGCGCAGACTTCACGGATCGGCACCAAGCCCGCCAAGATTTTGCTCGATTATTGGGCGCTGTTGGTGCGAATCTCGCAAGCCATGATGGCAAAGTCGGCCAAGGTTCCTTCCGTGTTCAGTCAAGCGAAAGTGGCCAGCATCACCATCCAGAGCAATTACGTCCCCAAAGTCCTGACCCCTACCGATACGCTCTCCCCCGAGCAAGTGAAAGAGTACCGTCAAGCTCTTGAAGATCTGTGGAGCCAGCTCGAATATCTGGAACCTGACGTTGACGAAGCAGAAGCCGGCACGTATGCACCGCCGGAGCCGGTTGATCAGATCGATCCCGAGAAGTCGCCCGCCGTCAACAACAACAAGCCGACGCTCAAACTCTACCGCAAGATGCATGCCAGCGAAGCGCAAAGCATCAAGCAAAACGGCCTGCCCAAAGCCATGACCTTCAACACCAGCGACTCGTACAAAAAATACTTCACCACGTCCCTCTCCCACACCCAAGAGTTCCAAAACGCCAACTCCACCGACGCGAGCAACGAAGTCGTCATGGAGTTCGTGGTGGACTGGGACTCCTATTGGAAATACGTCAGCGACTTCGCCAAGCCCAATCAAAAAACGGGCGTCATGAGCGACCGCAACTCCGCGATCATGAACCAAGAACGGCTGGTCAAAGGCCCGCGTGCGAACTTCCTCGTGCAAGATCAAGTGGATCAAGTGCATTCGGCCAAGGAGCATCACAACATCGGAGTCGGACAGGGCAACGTCGCCGACTTTAACAAATTCATCATCTCACAGCGCGTTATGGACGTCTCCGAATGGCAGACGGCCGACTAATCTCATTTTCAAAAAAAAAGCGGAAGGCCCCCAGGGTCCTTTCGCTTTTTCTTTTTCTCCTACCTCGTTCTGTTGGCACGGGGTTCTCCATACCTTATAGAAATCGACAACGAGGAGGGCGACGGCAGTTGATGCTCGCGGACTATTTGCATACGTTGACGCTGTATCACTTGGCAGATCTGTATGACACCTTGTACCAGCCGGACGTGCCGCACTTCTATACGGAAGATGAGTATCGAGAGTCGGTGCTGGCGTATTGGAGCAACCCGCAGAACTGGGACGCGATGGTCGCGTCGTTGTCCTCGACGGAGCGGCAGATTTTGACGAGGTTGGCGTTGCAGGAGCGCTGTCAGATTGACGCATTTTTGGAGGAATTGAGCAACTTGGGATTGGTGATTTTGCATCGGGAAGTGAACCGATTTGAAGTGCCGGACGACGTGAGAGTTGAGTTGTTGGAGCGTCTGCCGAGTTTGCAAGACCGCCTGTCCGCACTGGAAACAGAGGCAGAAGATGGCGGCGCTCCGGTGTGACATTTTTGGTTCGTGAACGTCTAAACTTATAGAGAGAAATATCAGGAGCTAGAGGAGAGAAAGAGATGAAACGTTTCTTGGTCATCATGGCGTTCTTGGCCGTAATCGGTGTGGCGACGTATATGTACTATACCCCCGTGCAAACCAGTGTTTCAGCCGGCTCATAAAAAAAGCGGCGTGCCCCCGAGTGGGCACGCCGCTTTTTTTGCTATTTCCCTGCCAAGAAGATGAACCGTGCGACTGCGAGGATCGCGATGACCCACATCAGCCAGTGGACGTGGACTTTTTTGTCCTTGGAAACGAGGTTGCGGACGCCGTTCAAGATGACGAAGGCGACGGAACCGACTGCGATGCCGTTTGCGATGGAGTACGTGAACGGCATGATCGCGATGGTCAGGAACGCCGGCATCGCGATGCCGAAATCGTCCCACTCGATGTGACGAACCGAACCCATCATCAGAACCCCGACGATGATCAGCGCCGGAGCGGTCGCCGCATCCGGGATAATCGCCGCGAACGGAGCCAGTACCACAATCGCCAGCAAGAACAGAATCCCCGTGGTCACAGCGGTCAGGCCGGTACGACCGCCCGATTCGATCCCCGCCGCCGACTCGATGTACGCCGTCATCGGAGTTACACCGAGCAACGCACCGATCGAAACGCCCGCGCCGTCAACGAACATCGCACGAGACAGACGCTTTTCTCCATCCGGACGATCCATGAGACCTGCACGTTGCGCCGTCCCGACGAGCGTGCCGAAGGAGTCGAACAGTTCGACGAAGACCATGACGATGACAACTTCCCAGAACAACCCGCTGCCAAGCATCGAGAAGTCCAGTTTGCCGACCGCCAGATCGGAGAAGTTCGGCAAGAACGAAGTCTTGGACCAGTTCTCCACCGGCGTAACACCCATCGGAATCCCGATCAGCGTCGTGAGGATGATCGCAATCAACAGACCGCCGCGCACGCGCAGAGTCGTCAACACACCCGCAATCAGCAGGCCGATGATCGTCAGCGCCGCCGTTTTGTTTTCCACGAAGTTTGCAATGCCGATGTTCCATTCAAAGAACAGCAAGTTCACCGCACCCGTACCCTTGGCAATCGCGCCTGCAGACGGGCCGCCGGTGAACGTAACACCGGAGATTTCACCAAGTTTCAAACCGATAAACGTAATGAAAAGTCCAATCCCTACCGTAATCGCATACTTCAGAGAATCAGGCAACGCTTTGACGAGCATCTGACGGAAGCCGGAAATCGTCAGCAAGATGAAGATAATCCCCGAAACGAATACAGCCCCCAGCGCGATTTGCCAAGTCATCGAGCCACCGTTGGCAGCAGCGACGACCGCAAAGTACGCGTTCAAGCCCATCCCCGGCGCCAAACCAACCGGGAAGTTGACGAACAGACCCATCATCAGTGTGACGAGACCTGCGCCGAGTGCGGTGGCGAAGAACACCGCATTTTGACTCATGCCTGTCCCCGCGAGAATCGTCGGGTTCAAGAACAGAATGTATGCCATCGTAACGAACGTGGTAATCCCGGCGATAATCTCCGTGCGCGGGTTGGTACCGTGTTCACGCAATTTAAAATAACGATCCAACATGTGGATGTCTCCCCCTCAGGTGACTGTCTCTAGGTAGTTGTTCTACTCTATTCCCACTCAATCGTCGCCGGCGGCTTCGAAGTGATGTCGAGCACGACGCGGTTGACGTTGCCGACTTCGTTGACCAATCGGGTCGAGAGTCGTTCGAGCACATCGTACGGAATTCGAGCCCAATCGGCCGTCATCCCGTCGCGCGACGTCACGGCGCGGATGCCGATCGTGTACGCGTAGGTCCGCTCGTCCCCCATGACGCCGACCGATTTGATATCCGGCAGCACGGCGAAGTATTGCCAAATCTCACGGTCCAGACCCGAACGCTTGATTTCGTCACGCACAACCCAGTCTGCATCGCGCAGAATTTCGAGCTTCTCCTCCGTCACATCCCCAATGATGCGGATCGCAAGACCCGGACCCGGGAACGGTTGACGCCAAACGATTTCGTCCTTGATGCCAAGCTCCGAACCGGCTGCGCGCACTTCGTCTTTGAACAGTTCGTTCAGCGGCTCCACCAGTTTAAACTGCATGTCTTCCGGCAAACCGCCGACGTTGTGGTGGGACTTGATCGTCGCCGCCGTCGCCGTGCCCGATTCGATGATGTCGGTGTAGAGCGTGCCTTGTGCGAGGAAGTCGAAGTGTCCGAGGTCTTTGGACTCCTCTTCGAACACGCGGATGAACTCTTCGCCGATGATCTTGCGCTTGGTTTCCGGATCGGTGACGCCTTCGAGACGGCTCAGGAAGCGATCGCGTGCGTCGATTTTCACGACGTTCATTTTAAATTCGCCTGCGAACATCTCCATGACTTGCTCCGCTTCATCCTTGCGAAGCAGGCCGTGGTCGACGAACATGCACGTCAGGTTGTTGCCGATGGCACGGTGAACCAGAACCGCCGCAACGGACGAGTCCACGCCGCCGGAGAGCGCGCAGAGGACTTTTTTATCGCCGACTTGCTCGCGAATTTTTTCAATCGCCATTTCCACGAACGATGCGGACGTCCACTCGCCGGAACATTCGCAAATGTCGTAGAGGAAACGACGCAGTTGGTCGTTGCCGAATTCGGAATGGTTGACTTCGAGATGGTATTGCACCGCGTAGAGCTTGCGAGCGGCGTCACTCATCGAAGCGACCGGGCAGGTTTCGGTCGTCGCATCGACGCGGAAACCGTTCGGGACGGAGACGACTTTGTCCGAGTGGCTCATCCACACTTGCTGGGACGTCGGTTGTTCGGTGAACAGGTTGCTGTCGGACGTCACGTTGATCATCGACTTGCCGTATTCACGAACGGCGGCACGCTCGACTTTCGCGTCAAAGTGATGCGCCATCAACTGCATGCCGTAGCAGATGCCGAGGATCGGCACGCCCAGTTCAAAAACGGCCGGGTCAACCTTCGGCGCCCCTTCGCCGTAGACGCTGTTCGGGCCGCCGGAGAAGACGATGCCCTTGAGGTTGTACTTTTTCAACTCTTCCGCCGTTGTCGAGAACGGCAACAGCTCCGAGTAGACGTTCAGTTCGCGAATGCGTCGCGTAATCAATTGGTTGTATTGTCCGCCAAAGTCTAGTACTACAACGATCTCACGGTTCTCCATGGAAAGTCATCTCCTTCTACTAAAAAAGCACCTGTTCTTCCTCGATCACCCTTAGTATGGAGTACCTCCAAAAGGGTATACGAGGAGAACAGGTGCACGTGTCCAATCTGCATGCACGATGTCGAACCTCGTAGTCGGCACTTTACGGGAGCCGGTAGAAACTACTGGGCCATATCCCCAGCAATATACGAGACTTATTACGTGTTCGACATCATTCTACTTCAAAAGACGAACATTCGTCAATCTTTTTTGTACCATCGTTCGTTATCTGATTATTTTCGGCGTTTGTTGCGTCCTGCTTTGCGGACCAAACGTGTCCACAGGTCACGGAGTTGGTGACGATCTTTGTCCCCGACATTTCCTTGCCCGTAGCGGACGCGCTCAAACAATTTCGCCAACGGCACCATTTCACGACCGCCGATCTCGCGGCTGCCCGACAGATGCAGGGCGTATTCGCGAAGGGTCATGTCGCTCCGGCGACGCCAGCCGAGTTTTTCCAAGACGAAGAACAGGCGGGCGACGGCGTTGATGACCACGTCTCCCTCGCCTTTGTAGGCACGGCGCAAGTAGTAGGCGGTCAGCAGACGGCGGCGGTTGAACAACGCAACGACCAGAGCGGCCAAGAGCGCATATCCGGAGTACATCCCAACCGCTTGCCAGTTGATGTCAAGGGTCGTGGAGGTCTTGGTGGTCTGATCTTGGGTTTCATTTTTGTCGCGCTTCACTTCCGGGGTGGTCGGAGTTGGGATAGCCGCGAGCGTTTCTTGGTCTTGCTTGAAGTTGCGCTGCATGTTGAACGTCGCCGTCGGTTCGAACGCGACCCAGCCGATTTTTTCAAAGTAGATCTCCGGCCAGGAGTGGGCGTTTTTGTTTTTCACGACGTATTTGTACTCGCCTTCGACGTCGCTTTTCCAGGACAAGTCGGGGTCGCCCATCGTGAAGCCCTTGACCCAGCGTGCCGGCATGCCAAGCGATCTGGCCATGACGACCATCGAAGACGAGAAGTGGTCGCAGTACCCGCGCTTGGAATCGAACAGGAACTGGTCGACGAAATCTTGGTTGTCCTTGGGCACCGGGACGGTTTTCGTGTCGTAGATGTAGTTCGAACGCAGGTAGGATTCCAGGGCCTGCGCACGTTCATACGGCGTCTTCGCGTCCTTGGTGATGTCTTTCGCCAAGTCCTTTACCCGCTGGGGCAGGGTGTTCGGCAACGAGACGTACGGTTCCATCCCGCGTGTGATCGTCGGGACGTTCGCGCCTTTTAGCTGCTTCTCGTCGAAGTACGGAACTTGGGAGATGACCGAGTAGGTGTCGCCTTTTTTCAGCGTCGTGAGGTCGAAGCGGGAATCGACGCCGCTGTAGCGGGTTTGATCCGACTGGTTTTGAATGTCGGAGATTCCCGTCATGCGGTATTGGTTGAACACGACCGGCACCATGTCTTGCTCGAACGTGAACGTCTGCTTGACTTCTTTGGTTTCAAGCGTCGTGTCCTGCGCGACGGTCCCGTCCTGAATCCCCATGCCGTTGATCACGGTGAGGTTCAATTCGTCCATGTTGCCCGCTTCGTAATTTTGGTACGGCTTCAAATTCTGCTTCACACCGACCGGGATGCCCATCGAGGCGGACAACCAGCCTTTGCCGGTGTAGACCGTCTTCGCTTCCCCACGAAAGTAGCCTTCCGACGCGGTCGTCACTTCAAACACCACCGAATCGTCCATCTCAAACGGGCCGCCCAGTTGACGGTCGTCGGAGCCGTAGCCGATCTTTTGATGAACCGTGCCGTCGCCCGACTTCCCTTGTAGATAGGCAACCGGGTCCGGCCAAGACGGTTTTTCCTGTTTCGGTGTTGCAGAAGCGGTGCCGACGACGATCAGCGAGAGCACCAGCGTCCAGACCAGCCATTCGACCGGCCAGCCCTTGATCGTAAGCGGCATCCGCGCAATGCGCTCGATCAGCGGCAGTTGCATGAACGCGAGAATCACCAGCCCGATCAGCAAGAACAGCACGATGTGCCACTTTGCATCGTCTACAAAAAACGTATCGAGCACGCCCAAACCGACCGATCCGAGCATCAGAAACACAAACATCCAGATTCGATAGCGCAGGCATTGGCGAAACACGGCTTGCAACAAAATCAACGCCACGAAAAATCCGGTCGTTCGCGCCGCTTCCGACAGCATCGGGAGCGCGACGGAGACGGCCCCGCTGATCGCATAGTACAAATCGAACAGCCACGCTTCGACCCAACCCGGATCGTAGAACGCGACATACGGGTAATACATCGTCTTCACGAACACGACGAGCGCGATCAACTTCCCGATGAAGCGCAACATTCCGTGACTGAACAGCAAATCAAACACAAACAGAAGTCCCAAAAACAAGCCGAACGGGGCGACACTCGGCATCTGGGTCGCTTCACCAAACGGAATCAAGAGCTGAAGCATCCAGAACCAGATCAGTGCAAACAACACCAGTTCGCGAGCGGCGCTGCCCGTGACCCATCTAGCGGTTCGCAGCATAGCCCATCGGCCCCCTTAACACGTCTTCCAATTCATTCTCGTCGCGAATCAGGTGGGTGACCACGCCGAACGTGTTCATTTTCCCGATGCGCGCATGATCGGCTTCGTCCAGTTGGCGACCGCCGACGAAGTAGAACACTTCCGCTTTGATCTTGCGGTGTTCGAGGAAGCCGATCAGTTGCACGAGTTTGTCGTCAATCACAGGAGTGAGCAACACGGCGGTGCTCCCTCGGCTCAAGTAGTTCACTTCGCGCAACAGGGTGTCTTGAAAATCGTCCGCCCCGTCCGGCTGAACGATGGCGAGATGCTCGATGATCCGCATGTACTGCTCCAAGTTGCGACTCTGCGGAATCGTCATCCGTTCACGGCCGTAGGAAACGAGGCCGACGGAGTATTTTTTCCCGATCGCGTACTTGGCGAGCGACGCGCACGTCGTGACCGCCGTTTCAAAAAGTTGGTTGGACGCGCCCCTGTACGCCTGTTCCGAACGGTTGAGGAAAAACATCAGGTCGTTGGTGACGTGCAGTTCAAATTCCTTGGTCTTCAACTCCCCCGTTCTTGCAGAAGCCCGCCAATGGATGCGCGAGAGACGGTCGCCCGGCGCGTAGTCGCGTACGCCGATGACGTTGCTGGAATCCTCCGACATGCGATTTTGCGCATACGAGGAACCGGCGTTGAATTTGTTGACGGTGTGCCAATGCTTGATCGGGACGACCTTCGGGTAGACGGTGACATCGTCGAAGCGGCGATGGACCACTTCCTTTTTGAAAAGTCCGAACAAATCCCCCGTCGTCATGTACGTGTCGCCCAATTGGTACTTCCCGCGCGGCATGTTCGGGAGGGAGTAGGTCAAGCGCAGTTTCTTATTGAAGCCGGGGAAATGCAGTTCGCGGTTGGTGCCGCTTTGCAAAAGCAGACGCGTCGGCAACGAATCCTCGATCACAAGCCACGGCAGCGGCCAACGGCCCACGAGTGTGACCATGATGTCCACCTCGAGCGTTTGACCGGCCGAGAGCTTATGCGACGAAAGTTTTCGCGTCGAATTCGATTGGCGCAAGGCGAACCTTGAGGTTCCGAATTCGTAGAACGACAGCAGCAATACGGTATAGAACAGGAACCACGAAGCGAATCCGCCTTGGAACTTCCCGTAGGCGAAGGTCACAACCAGCAAAGTCAGCCAGAGTACGTAACGTCCGGTCGTCTTCCACACGCTTATCTCACCTTCTCACGGGTCACCGGCACCGGGATGCCCTTCAAGATATCGGACAGCACTTGCTCGACAGACTGACCGCCGAGGCGGGCTTCCGATTTCAAAATGATGCGGTGTCCCAGCGTCACCGGCACCAGTTGTTTGATATCGTCCGGCACGACGTAGTTGCGGCCGAGCACGAATGCCAGCGCTTGTGAAGCTTTGAACAAAGCAAGCGAACCGCGCGGAGAAGCGCCGAGGTAGACTGCTTGGTGCTTGCGGGTTTCGGTTGTGATGTTGACGATGTAGGAGCGCAGAGATTCGTCCACGTGAACTTCGCGGGCTTTGCGCTGCATCTCTTGCAGAGTTTCCAGATCGGTCACCTGCTGAATCGAGTCGATCGGGTGCGCCATCTGCTGACGAGAGAGCATGTCGATCTCATCCTGTTGCGACGGGTAGCCGAGATTCAATTTGAGCAGGAAGCGGTCGAGTTGAGCTTCCGGCAACGGGAACGTGCCTTCGTACTCAATCGGGTTCTGGGTGGCCATGACGAGGAACGGAGACGGCAGTTTGTACGTGACGCCGTCGACGGTGACGTTGGATTCCTCCATCGCTTCGAGCAGCGCAGATTGCGTTTTCGGCGACGTGCGGTTGATTTCGTCGGCGAGCACGACATTTGCCAAGATCGGGCCCGGGCGGAACTCGAAGTCGGACGTTTTTTGGTTGTAGATCGAGATCCCCGTCACGTCGGACGGCAGCAGGTCCGGGGTGAACTGGATGCGCTTGAACGAGCAACCAAGCGATTTCGCAAGCGAGCGGACGAGCATCGTCTTGCCCACGCCGGGTACGTCTTCGAGCAAAACGTGTCCGTCGCAGAGCAGCGCGACCAGACAAAGTTGTACGGCGCGGGACTTGCCTACGATGACTTGTTCCACATTGCTCACGACAGTGTTCAGCACTTCGTGCGGGTTATCAAATTCACGGTTGACCAGTTCTTTTTCGCTATATTGCATCATTCGAACATCCTCCAATTTCGGATTTCGTAAAAACTTCCAATATCATCCTGTTTTACTTCTGCAACCGTGGAGGCAATTCCTTTCCAACCAGCGTATCAGATTTCAAAGCGCTGTGTCGTTGCACAAGTATTGGATACTAGTATGGCCTCAAAAGTTACACGAAAATTCGCGAAAGATTAGCCATAGCTAAAAAGATTATTCGACACGTCGGAAAGTTTTGTATTTTCCTTCCGCAGCTCCCATGTTATACTAATTCGACGTTATAACTTTTATTAATAAGGGGATAAAAAGGCATGAGACCCAAACATAAATGGCTGGCGACGACGCTGGCTTTGACGATGACGATCACTCCGCTGGCGGCATCTGCTTCGACCACGACCTATCGCGACTTGACACAGGCGGGTTCCTGGGCGCAAGACGCGATCCAACAAGCTCTGACGCTCGGCGTGATGAGCGGGGACGGCGACGGAAACTTTCGTCCGCTGGCGACGATTACCCGCCAAGAAGCGGCGGCCGTTTTGGTCCGCACGCTGAACTTGCCGACTCCGGCAACCAATACCTCCTCGTTCCAAGATGTAGCCTTGGGCGACTGGAGCCATACATTTATTGAAGCAGCCGTACATGCCGGGCTGATGTCGGGCGATGGAGACGGAACCTTCCGTCCTAACGACGAAATCACACGCGAAGAGATGGCCGTCCTGCTCGTGAAAGCATCTGGTGGAAAAGTCTCTGCCGGAGACAACTTGACGGTCGCCGACCGCGACAGCATCTCGCCGTGGGCGAAAGGCTTCGTGCAAACCGCGTTGGAAACTTCGCTTCTGCACGGCGACGGCACGAACTTCAACCCGCAAGACCACGCCTCGCGCCAAGAAGTCGCCGTGATGTCGGTCACCCTCGCCAACTCGTTGCAAAAAAAGGACCTCTCCGCCAAAGTGGACAGCCTCGCAGACGGCACGGTCGTCCTCGGGGGCAAGACGTACAAAGTCGCCGAGTCTCTGCAAGGACTGTTCGCCGTGTCCAACCAGAACGTGCTCCAAGGCGCGAACTTGCAAGCCCAAGTTGCGGGCGATACCCTGACGAACGTAACTTCGCTGGAACTGGTCGCCGCCGGCCAACCTGCCCCGTCCGGCAAGTCGGAATTCAGCGGAAACCTCGTGCTCGACGGACACGACAGCACGATCTCCGGCGCCCTCCTCCTGAGCGCCGACTACATCAGCGTGCAAAACCTCCATGTCACGGGCGACCTGAGCCTCAACCCCGCCTTGCAAAATGACTTCTACGCGCACAACCTGCACGTGGCGGGAAAAACGAAAGTCGCCGGTGGCGATGCGAACACCGTCGTTTTTGCCGATTCCGAATTGAAGCAAGTGCAGATCGCCAAGGACGGCGTCCACGTCGAATCCAATGGAACCACGACGCTCTCCGAACTCGTCGTCTCCGCCAATGCCACAATCTCGTCTGACAGCACCGTCTCACTCCCAAAAGTGACCGTCGAATCCGGCGTTACGAAACTCCAACTCGACGCTCCCGTGCAAGCGCTGGAAGTCGGCGACAAAGCAACCAAACTCATCCTTGGCACGAACACCAAAATCGACACGCTGATCTTGCCGACGGGAACTCAAATCACCGACGTGATCCCGAACTACAACGCACAGAAAAATCCAATCCAAAGCGTCCTTGAGAAAAAAGCGGACGGCTCCACCGCGCCGCAGACTCCTCCCACGCCAATCATCATCGGAGGCGGCGGTGGCGGCGGGTATATCCCGACTCCCACGCCCACGCCCACGCCGACCCCGGTTCCGACTTCAGACCTTGTGGTCGAAAGCGTCCGCGCCCTCAACACGACCACGGTAGAGATCACATTCAACAAAAAGCCGGCGAAAGACTGGAGCGAGGGTCTCGAATTCACCGGCGGGTTGAAATGGAACTTCGAATTCACCGGAGAAGGCGCTTTGCCGGAGCCGAACAAGATCTTGATTCAGACAGACCCGCAGCAGAACGCTTCCTATGAAGTGCTGCTCAACGGAGCGCATACGGGCAAGACCTTCCAAGGGGCAGCTCCCCAATTGATCGGGCACATCACGCTCTCCGACGGTTCGCCTGTTGGTGCAGGAAAAAAAGTCATCCTCTATCACCTGGTGGCCCAAGACTACCCTCGTGAAATCTCATTCACCGATGCCAACGGCGACTATGCGGTCAGCGGATTGGTCGACGGGGGCATGTATGTGCTCTATCTCGACATCGATACGGAATCCACAGAAATACCTCCGCATGAAGTCGACTTCTTCTACCATACGGGTGATCCTTTGCCGAAACTCAGCTACGCAGCCCCTCAAGTAGTCGGACGATTGACGATGCCGGACGGTTCGCCGGTCCGAGGTCATTCCATTTCGCTCTTCTCTTCCGATCAAGCGTTTCAAACGCAGACCGATTCGAACGGCTACTACCGATTTGCGTATCTGACACAGTCCCAAACGTACACGATCGAAGTCGATGCCTATGATGACCCGTCGACCCGTCCCTACGTCGCGCCGCCTGCTACAGACTTCACCTATACCGGGACTCCGGTCTCGATTCCGACGTTGAGCATGCAAGTGCCGAACTTGACCGGTTCGATTCTCGATGTGAACGGAACTCCGCTGGAAAGCGCGGTCGTTTTTCTCCGAACCCAATCGGGAGACATTCGCGCGAGGTATTTAGCGCTCTCCGGAGGCACGTACAAGCTCTTTGTACCGGACGGTGCCTACACGTTGGATGTAGGGACCCCAAACGGGCTCTACGGCGACCCGCAATCCGTTGAGATTCAAGTGCAAGACGGAGTCGTAACTCCTGCCGCCTCCTTGGACATTCATGTCCCCAACTTGGAATTGCAAGGTACGATCCACGAGAGCGCGGGCTTCTTCACGTCCGCCTATCAGATCCAACTCCTCGACCAGAACGGTCTTGTCGTCTACAACGGCTGGACACGTCTCGACGCAAGCTACCAAATCGGCGGTTTGCCGAGCGGCACCTATACGTTGCAGATCACAAACAACGTAACGGGCTCGACCTCGACGAGCACGGTGACTCTCGACCCAGACGGTGTCGTCCAGCACGATGTAACGCTCGGCCCCATCAACTAAAAAAAGAGAAGGAGCCCTCGCAGGCTCTTTCTCTTTTTACATTCTTCATCTTGCGCGATCTCTCAAGGTGTACTACAATCGAAAACTAAGCATATATACTTTTCGACATTCACCCAACTTCATAAAAAGAGGATCGTGAAACCAACCATGTCTGAGCGATTAACCCTGATTCGGCTGCTCGGTGTCTCCCTGCTCTGGGGCTGCAACTACGCGATCAGCGCGTACTTGCTGCGCGACTTCTCGCCGATTTTTCTGTCGTTTGTTCGGATCTGCATGACGTCCCTGTTCTTGATCACCGTCGCGTTGGTCAACGGCGGACTTCGCAAGCCTTCCAAGAAAGAATGGGGGTTGTTGGCAGGAGCCGGGATTTTCGGGACGTTGCTCAACCAGACATTTTACTTCACCGGGCTTCATCACTCCACAGCGGGCAATGCCGCGCTGATTCTCGCCCTCGCGCCGATTTGCACGACGATCTTGGCTCGGATTTTTTTGAAGGAACGCTTTAACGTCTTCAAGGTCACCGGCGCAATCGTCGGTTTGGCGGGCGTCATCATCATCGTGTTGTTTGGCGGCAACAGCGAGCTCGGCCTCTCCATCGGCGACCTCTACTTGATGGGCGCCATGCTGACGCTCTCCACGTCGCTTCTGTTTATCCGTCGTCTAACGGAAACTCTCTCCTCCTACGCCGTGACGATTTTCTCCACGGTGTTCGGCTCGGCGCTGATGATCATCCCGTTCTCGGGAGAAGTCGCCACCGGCGGCACCATGATCTCGCACAGCATCTGGCTGTGGGTTTTGCTCGCCACAGCGGGGATTCTCAACCAAGGGCTCGCCGGGTTCTGGTGGAACCAAGGGGTCTCCGTGATCGGAGCTTCGCGTGCGGCGATGTTCATGAACGTCCAACCGTTTATCGCGTTGATCGCGGGGCACTTCCTGCTCGGCGACCCGATTTACGCCTCGCAGATTCTCGGGGGCGTGCTGATCTTAGGCGGCGTCGCCGTCGCCAACAAAAAACCGACTTCCAAACCCGGCGCCGGCACACCTGCCCCCGCCACCGCTTGAGAAAGTGGCAGGAAGCATAAACAGTGGAGACCCGCGGGTCTTCACTTTTTTTTATTTGTAAAAGAGGGAATTGTCCCCTCTATCCAGTAATACTGTTCATGTGTAAATATTTGTACAAAAGGAGGTCTTTTCTCTTGTTTGCAAGACTCACGAACTTTTTCGTCCGTTATGTCCAACGCTTCATGCCGGACCCGTACTTGTTCGCCATCATCCTGACGTTCTTGGTTGTGTTGCTGAACTTCTGGTTGGTGCCGCAAGCTTCGATGTCGGGGCTGGTCAATGCGTGGTACGAAGGCGTCTGGGGCAAGCAGAACATCTTCACGTTTGCGTTGCAGATGACGCTCATCCTCGTCTGCGGCACCACCCTCGCCCAAGCGCCTTTGATCAAAAAGGGCCTCGTCCGACTCGCGGCCCTGCCGAAAAACCAAGCGCAAGCGGCGATCCTCTGCTTTCTCACCGGGGCGGTCGGCTCGCTGGTCAACTGGGGCTTAGGGCTGGTCATCGGCACGATCCTCGCCAAAGAAATCGCGAAACGCTTGGAAAAAATGGACTTCGGCTACGTCGTTGCGGCGGCGTACATGGGCTTCATCGTCTGGACCTCGGGCTTCTCGTCGTCGATCATGCTCGCCAACGCCGACCCGTCCTCGACGTTGAACATCATCTACAAAATGACCAAACAAACGGTCGATATCAAAGACACGCTGTTCACGTCGTACAACTTGGTTCCGGTCTTGCTCACTCTGGTCGCGTTCCCGTTCATTTTGAAATTCATGGCACCGCGCAACATCAAGCCGATCAACCGTGACGTACTTTTGAAAGCGGATGCAGAAGTTGCGGCGTCGGCAGAAGCGATTCAACAAGCTCCGAAGACGTTTGCCACGCGGATTGAGGGCTTGTGGATTCTCAACCTGTTGCTGGCGGCGGCAGGGTTTTATGAATTCTTCGGCCCGTTGAAAGGGCAAGTTTCGATCAACACGATGATTATGCTGTTCACCGTGCTCGGTCTGCTGTTCCACTGGACTCCGATCAACTATGCTCGAGCGTTTGTGGATGCGGCGAAATCGTCGGGGTCGTTGCTCTTGCAATACCCGCTCTACGGCGGCATCATGGCGCTGATGGCGTACATCCCGGCGAAAGGCATCGACCCGTTGCAAACGATTCTCGCCCGCGACCTCGTTTCGGCGGCGACGGTGCACACTTTGCCGTTCTTGAACTTCATCGGGTCGTGCCTGATCACGATGTTCGTCCCGTCCGGCGGCGGACACTGGGCGGTGCAAGGTCCGATCTCCATCGAAGCGGCGATGGCGCTCAAACAAACGTCTCCCGAATACCTCGGCAAAATCTCGATGTCGGTCGCATTTGGCGAAGGAGTCTTCAACATGGTCCAGCCGTTCTGGGCACTCCCCGTCATCGCGCTTGCCGGCCTCACCATCCGCGACATCATGGGCTACTGTCTCATGGCGCTGATCTTCGGCTTCGTCTTCTTCGGCGGCTGCCTCCTGATCTTCTAGGACAAAAAAAAAAGACCTTCGACTGCATGGAGTCGAAGGTCTTTTCTATTCTATTGCAGATACCCCATCGGGTTGATGTAGTTCATGCGGCCGCCGGAGACGCCGTTGGCGATGGCGAAGTGGAGATGCGGGCCCGTGGATTCGCCGTCGTTGCCCGTGGCCCCAATGACTTGGCCTTGCTGGACTCGCTGTCCCGCGCTGACGTAGACGCCGCTGCTGAACATGTGCCCGTAGACCGACATCACGCCGTTGTCGTGCAAGATGACGATCCAATGCCCGAACCCGGACGCCGTCCCCGCCTGCCAGACCGTGCCGTCTGCAACTGCGGTGATCGGAGTCCCCACCGGCGCTCCGATGTCGATGCCCTTGTGGAACTCGCCGCCGCTGCGCATGCCGTAGCCCGAGTTGATCGTATGGGAACTCGGCACCGGCCAAGCAAATGTCCCTCCGCCCGTCGGCGGGATGATCGTCCCCGCTTGCACGCTGCTCGCATAGCTTTGGTACGCCGCCACACCTGCGGCTTCGAGATCGGCGATCTCTTCGTCCTTGACGGCGATCTGGCTCTGCACGTCTTGGTACTGGTCTTGGAGTTTGGTTTCCATCTCGTTCAATTCGGCCTGCTTGCTCTTGCGCAGTTCTTGTTGCGCGCTGAGGTCGGCTTGTTGTTGCTGAAGCTCAGCTTGGGTGGCTTTGTAATCCTCGATGATCGTGTTGTCTTGCTGGACGATCATCGTCAGGAGTTGCATGCGGTCGAGGAAATCGCTGAAGTTCGTCGAGTCGAGCAACACGCTCCAAAACGAAACGTCGCCGCCCTCGTACATCGTTTTCACACGGCCTTTGAGCTTCTGCTTCTGCTCTTCCAACTTCGCTTGGGTGGTGACGATTTGCTTTTGCAGGTCGTCACTTTTTTGCATCGCGGATTGGATGTCGGCCGTCAATTTGTCTATCTCAGCCTGATTGGCTTGAAGTTGTTGGGTGAGTTGGCTCTGCTGATCACGCAATTGGTCCGCCTGTTGCTTGGCGGAATCCAGAGAATCGTCTGCCCACGCACCGTTCGGGATCATCCCCGTCAACAGCAACGCGGCGAGCAGACCGGTCAGGAATTTTCGCTGTGTTTTCTGTTTCACTACAGTTCTCCTCTCCGGTTGTCGAAGTCTGTCGTAAGAATTTCGTCGACATAACATCGAATCCTGCCGGTGGAGACGAGTTGAAACAGTTCTGTCACAATACTGGGTGATCTTGTCGGAATTTAGAGGAAATTGTTGGAGATCTCCAAACAGATTCCTTCCGCGTGTTCGTTCAAGAAGAAGTGCCCGCCCTCATAATGCAAAACGGTGCAAGGGCCGGTCGTGTACGACTTCCACTCGTCCATATGCTCGACGGAGGTCAAAGGATCGCTCAAGCCGTTGAAAATGTAGATCGGGCACGCAAGCGCACGAGGTTTTTCCCGATATTCGTAGGTGTCGACCAGTTTGAAATCGGCGCGAATCATCGGCTCGAAAAATTCGAACAGCTCGTCGTTGTCGAGAATTTCCTCGGCGGTGCCGCCCATCTCGGTGATCGTCCGCTTGAAGTCTGTGCGCGACATATTGTAGCGCGTCACGTCCACCGGACGATGAGGCGGTTTTTTCCCCGAAAGGAACAGGGCTTGGGGGCTTCCGTGGCCGCGCTCGATCAGTCTGTGGGCGAGTTCGTAGCCGAGCAGACACCCCAGGCTGTGACCGAAGATCGCAAACGGCGTGCCGTCGAGATGAGGACAGACCTGCAAGTACAAGTCGGCCAGCATCTCGTCCAAATTCTCCGCCAAGGGGTCCATCAACCGACGACCGCGGCCCGGCGGGTCGATGGGGATCATTTGAATTGAGGACGGCAGGTGTTCTTTCCACCCTTGGTAGGCGATCTGGGCGGAACCTCCCGCAAACGGGAGCATGAATAGTTTCAAAGTGGTCATGACAGGAGACCCTCCAAGTTATATTAGATAAATTATTAACTGTATTTATATCAAGCTTCGTAATTTTGAGTATATGATGGTTGGGTAATGGTGTCAATCGTCGTACTCACAACAAAAAAACCAACTCGCCTCTACAACAGGCAGGTCGGTTTTTTTTACAAATACCTCATCTGGAGAACGGTCGGATCGCCGGAACGAGTCAGGATATACACACGCCCCCCGTCCTGCCGCACTTTCCACCCCTTCGAATTCACCTGCAACCCGTTCGGGGCGAAAAATTTCACTTGCTGCAAGCCTTTGCTTTTCCAGTCGAGCGTGACGAGTTGTCCGCTCTGCTTGACTTCGACCGGCATGTTGGCACGCACGAGATGCGGCGGATCGAGAGGGTGCTTGGGAAGCCCGATGGTGAACGTCGCTTTTTGCCAAACGCCGAAGTAGATCGAATTGCTTCTCCTCATATAGATATCGGCGTCTGTCGTCACGCCCTCGTTGGCGTACCGCTCCCCGAGTTGAACTTGCACGCCCAAGACCTTCAAGTAGTCGCCCAGCCACTTCGAATCTTCCGGCGGCGTAACTTCCAGCGTGTAGATTCGTGCATCGCTGCTCGTATCCGGCACGAGCTCGACGTGCGAGCCTAGCACCGTGTGGAACGTGCGAGACATCTGCTCTTCGGTCATGAAATTGTAGTCGTTGTCGGTGCAGAATTTGTCCACGAATTTCGCGGTCTTCTCCATTTCCGTTCCACCGGGTTCCGGCGAGAACACGCGAATCGGCAAGTCGTGCCGGGCGCTTGCAAGATCGGGCTTGGACACCGGCGTCATCTGTTCTTGGTAGGGAATCGACTGTTTCCCTTCCTTTTTATGATAGGCCAAGGCAGGGCGTCCGTACGTGCCGAGGACTTTTTTTACAACAAAGCCTGTGGATTCGAGGGCGGCGTAAGCGGCGAACTCGTTGCGCAGCAGGTACTTGCCGGATGCCGCAAAAAAAACGGAGCCCTCGCCGACGCGATTCACGGTGAACAGCGAGAGACCGTTGGATTTCGCCAGCGTCTCGGCCGTGGTGGGGATCATGCCCGCGCCGAGGGGTTTTTTTGGGGGGTCGTGGAAGTCTTTCACGACTCCTTGCAACCCGCGCAGGTTCAGGCGTACTTCGGGGAACTCCATCGCGGTTGGTGCGCCGGGGACGGGACGGAACTCCCGCGCCCCGAGGAATTCAGCGGGGAAAGCTTCGCGCACGGCGTCTTCCACGTAGAGGAAGCCTCCGTTTTTTACATACGCCATCAGTTTCTCCACGATCTCGGCGCGGTTGGCATCTTGGAGAAGCGAGGGATCGGGGTAGACCACGCGGTAGAGGGACAGGTTCACATGGTTCCATTCGGAGAGCGGGGTGCTCGTGACGGTCATGTTGGCGATCAGCGACTGCTTGAGGTCTTGAAATGCATCCAGATACCCGGTCGTGCCGGGTTCGTAAAGCACCATCGCTTGCAGTTCATCCCGCGTCTCGCCGTGAGCGGATGAATACAAAAACACACTGCCGACGAGCGCAACGAGGAGCGACAGGAGCCCTATTTTTTTCAAACCGTGCCCAACCTCCCGTATACCAGGATCTTCCTCCTAGGATTTCCCGCACGGAAAAGGGGTATACGGAGAGCGTTTGACGAGGAATTGCTTGCACTTGAACCCAAACGCCACTTAGAATTAAAGAAACGGCTATTTATAAGGGTGACGATACTTTTGAACGTACATTTTTCTTCTCGCAATCAAGAGCTTTTGAAAAAAGGACTCCGCCTCATGCTGGTCAGTGGCTTTTTTGGAGTTTGGGTCGGGGTTTTGAACGCTTTTCTAAATGAGGACGCGATTTTTTGGAACGCGTTGACCGGGGCGCTCACGGGGATGGTGACGAGCATCTCGATCTCCACCGCCGAAACGTACCTGTTCGCCCGCTATCTCCGGCGTGCCCGTTTCTTCGTCGGCGTCTTGGTCCGCACGATCTACTACGCCACGATGGTCACGTTCTGGCTGACGATGTCGTACGGGTTTGAAAAGCTGCTGTCCAAAGGCAGGTTCGACATCGAGATCAACCGCTCGTTCTACGTCGCGGCGCTGCTCATCCTGCTCCTGACCTTCCTGCTCAACGTCTACGTGATGCTCAGCCGCTTGGTCGGACGACAGGTGCTGGGGTATTTCTTGACCGGCAAGTACCATCGCCCCGTCGAGGAAGAGCGCATCTTCATGTTCCTCGACATCCGCGGCTCCACAGAAATCGCCGAAAAACTCGGCGACCTCCGCTATCAGGACTTCCTCAACGACTTCTTCTACGACATCACCAACTCCATCCTCCGAACCAAAGGCGAAATCTACAAGTACGTCGGCGACGCCGTCATCGTCTCGTGGCCGATCAAACTCGGCGTCAAGAACGGCAACTGTCTGCGCTGTTACCAATCGATTCAAGACACCCTCACGCATGTCCGGAACCGCTACCGTCACAAGTACGGATTCGCTCCCGAATTTCGCGTCGGGCTCCACGGCGGCCCCGTCGTCGCGGCGGAGATCGGAGACAACAAACGCGAGATCGCATTCCTCGGCGACACGGTCAACACCGCCGCCCGTCTGCAAGAAGAATGCAAACAGCAAGAGGTCGAATGCCTCATCTCCGGCGACCTCCTCCACCTGATTCGCGCCCAAGGCGACACCCACTTTTTCAAAAGCGAACGCATCGGTGCCGTCCGCCTGCGCGGCAAGGAACAAGGCACCGAACTCATCCGCATCTGGTTTTCATGAAAAAAAGAAGGCCCCCGACGGGAGCCTTCTTTTTTTCATTGCCTATTGTGCATGATTGCCCAATGGGCAACGAATGTGGTAGGGTATTCATTAGCAAGCTACCCTTAGCCTTACAGAAAGGACGGTGTTCGCAGAAGCGACTCACGATGGACAAACAAAGTTTGCGCATTGTCAAAAGGGAAGCCACGGCTCACGCGCTGGCCGATGCGGCGTTCGGACTTGCTCAGGAACGCGGTTTGGACGGTTTCGTCGTCGAGGACGTGGTGCAAATCGCCGGGTATTCCAGACGAACGTTTGCCAACCACTACTCTTGCAAAGAGGAAGCGGTGGCGGCTGCGGTGTTCCCCTACCACGGCCTCGACGAAGTGGCCGAGGTACTTGAAGGGTTGCCCCAAACTTCCACGCCGCTTGACATCATGTACCACTTCATGAAAATGCAGCACTCCGCAGTGATTTTTCGCAAGATGCGCCAACTGACCTCGCTCGCCAAGCAGTACCCAACACTGGAGCCGTTTCTCCTCAGTGTTCACCGCCGGATGCAGACGTCCTCGCAACAGATGTTGAGCGACTTGTTCCAAGACCGGTACCCGTTGGAGTACACCCATTTGCTCGCGGGCGCGGTGTACGCCATCGTCTTGCCCTTGCTTGACGGGAGCTTGAACGTCTTGCTACCGGATCAACCCCCGGAGGAACGGCCCGGAGCGACGCCGTTCGATCAGTTTGTGGACACGACGTTCCAGTACTTGCGCAACGGTTTCTAGAAAAAAGAACTAGAGAAGGTGGAGAAAACTTGAGTAGCACTACGCACGCAGACACCGGTTCGATCAAAAAAGGACCGATTCTGTTCATTATGATCTTGGGCGCATTCGTCGCCATCTTGAACCAAACGATCATGAGCGTCGCCACACCGGAACTCATGAACGACTTTAGCATCAACGCGGCCACCGCCCAGTGGTTGACGACCGGGTACATGCTGGTGAACGGCGTCTTGATTCCGATCACGGCGTATCTCATGCAACGCTTCACCACACGGGAGCTGTTCCAAACTTCCATGGTGATTTTCTTGGTCGGGACGATCGTTTCCGCCCTTGCGACCGGGTTCCCCTCTCTGTTGACGGGACGCTTGATCCAAGCGGCGGGCGCCGGCATCATCATGCCGTTGCTGACAAACGTCATCCTCACGCTGTTCCCGCCCGAAAAACGGGGCGCCGCCATGGGGCTGGTCGGTCTCGCGATCATCTTCGCCCCGGCGATTGGGCCGACGCTGACCGGGTACATTCTCGAACACTACAAATGGGAAGCG
Source organism: Tumebacillus amylolyticus (assembly GCF_016722965.1). Classification (NCBI taxonomy): domain Bacteria; kingdom Bacillati; phylum Bacillota; class Bacilli; order Caryophanales; family Alicyclobacillaceae; genus Tumebacillus; species Tumebacillus amylolyticus. The sequence goes on along the minus strand of NZ_JAEQNB010000009.1, from coordinate 57,180 downwards.
ATCTTCTACGGAATGGTCCCGTTTGCCATTCTGGTCATCATCTTGGGCTTCATTTACTTGAAGAATGTGTCTGAGCGGGTCAAGACCAAGCTCGATGTCCTGAGCGTCACGCTCTCCACCATCGGGTTCGGCGCGTTGCTCTACGGCTTCTCCCGCGCGGGGAACTTGGGCTGGTCGAGTACGGAAGTCATCACCACGAGTACGGCGGGTGTTGTCGCGCTTGCCCTGTTTACGTGGCGGATGCTGGTTTCGAAAACTCCGCTGCTTGATCTGCGCGCTTTCAAGTTCAACATGTTCACACTGACCACCCTGATCAACATCATGATCACCATGGTGATGTACGCCGACATGATGCTGCTTCCGATCTACCTCCAGAACATTCGCGGGTACACCGCGCTGGAGTCCGGTCTGCTCCTGCTCCCGGGTGCGCTCGTCATGGGCTTCCTGATGCCGGTGACCGGCAAGCTGTTCGACCGCTTCGGCGCGAAGTGGTTGGCCATCATCGGGATGGTCATTGTCATCGGCACCACGATCGGCTTTATCGACTTGACCGACTCGACGAGCTTCACCTATCTGGTGCTGATGTCCACGGGTCGCCGTATCGGGATGGCGTTGCTGATGATGCCGATTCAGACCGCCGGCCTGAACCAACTGCCGCAATCGTTGAACGCACACGGAACGGCCATCTCCAACACGATCCGTCAAGTGGCGGGCGCCGTCGGCACGTCGTTGCTCGTCACCGTCATGTCGGACCGCACCAAAACCCATCTGCAAGACTTGATCGCCTCCGGTGCCGCGCAAAGCACGCCGCAACCGCAACTGATCAAGGAAGCCGCCATCTCCGGCATCAACGACGCGTATGTGGTCATCGTCGGGATCGGCGTCGTCGGATTGCTGCTCTCCTTCTTGATCAAGAAAACGAAACAAGCCTCCGTAGAAAAAGTCGCAGTTCAAAAAGCATAAAAAAAAACCCTCCGCGATGGAGGGTTTTTTTTCGTAACAGAACGGCTTACATCATGCCGCCCATGCCACCCATTCCGCCCATGCCCATGTCCGGCATGCCAGCGCCCTTCTTCTCCGGCTTGTCAGCGATGACAGCTTCGGTGGTGAGGAAGAGTGCTGCAACGGATGCAGCGTTTTGCAACGCGGTGCGGGTTACTTTCGCCGGGTCTACGATGCCGGTTTCGTGCATGTTCACCCATTGGCCGTTGGCAGCGTTGAAGCCGATGCCGATCTCCTCTTTTTTGAGGCGTTCGACGATGACTGCGCCTTCGAGACCTGCGTTGGTCGCGATTTGACGGATCGGAGCTTCCAGAGCTGCACGGACGATGGAGAGACCGGTTGCTTCGTCGCCTTCGAGCTCGACTTTGTCGAGAGCGCGGATGACGTTGACGAGTGCGGTACCGCCGCCGGAGACGATGCCTTCTTCAACCGCAGCGCGGGTTGCGTTCAGGGCGTCTTCGATGCGCAGTTTCTTTTCTTTCAGTTCGGTTTCGGTTGCAGCACCGACTTTGATGACGGCTACGCCGCCGGACAGTTTCGCGAGACGCTCTTGGAGCTTCTCTTTGTCGAACTCGGAAGTGGTTTCTTCGAGTTGGGTTTTGATTTGGTTGACGCGTGCGGTGATGTCGTTTTTGTCACCGGAGCCATCGACGATGATGGTGTTTTCCTTGGTGACGCGAACTTGGCGCGCACGGCCGAGTTGCTCGACGGTGGTGGACTTGAGGTCCAGGCCGAGTTCTTCGGTGATCACTTGACCGCCGGTCAGAGCTGCGATGTCTTGGAGCATCGCTTTGCGGCGATCGCCAAAGCCCGGAGCTTTGACTGCGACGCAGGTGAAGGTGCCGCGCAGTTTGTTGACGACGAGGGTTGCTTGCGCTTCGCCTTCGACGTCTTCTGCGATGATCAGGAGCGGACGGCCGGATTGAACCACGCGCTCGAGAACCGGCAGGATCTCTTGGATGTTGCCGATTTTCTTGTCGGTGACGAGGATGTACGGCTCGTCGAGAACCGCTTCCATTTTGTCAGCGTCGGTGACCATGTACGGGGAGATGTAACCACGGTCGAATTGCATCCCTTCGACAACTTCCACTTCGGTCAGGAAGCCGCGGGATTCTTCAACGGTGATGACGCCGTCTTGGCCGACTTTCTCCATCGCTTCGGCGATTTGTTGGCCGATTTCATCGTCGCCTGCGGAGATCGCTGCAACGTTTGCGATGGATTCTTTGCCGGTGATCGGGGTGGAGATCGCTTTGATCTCTTCGACAGCCGCACGGACTGCTTTCTCGATCCCGCGACGCAGGCCGATCGGGTTTGCACCCGCCGTTACGTTCTTGAGGCCTTCACGGATCAGCGCTTGCGCCAGAACGGTTGCGGTGGTGGTGCCGTCACCCGCTACATCGTTGGTTTTGGTGGCAACTTCCTTAACGAGTTGTGCCCCCATGTTCTCGAAAGCGTCTTCGAGTTCGATTTCCTTCGCGATGGTAACACCGTCGTTGGTGATGAGCGGGGAACCGAATTTCTTCTCCAGTACCACGTTGCGGCCGCGCGGGCCGAGGGTTACTTTTACTGCGTCTGCCAGAACGTCCACACCGCGCAGCATCGCACGGCGAGCTTCTTCGTTGAACTTGATTTCTTTGGCCATGTTCGAAAACCTCCTACCTGTTGTCGGTTTACGTATTGGAACTGCTCAGGTGTTCTATGTCGGTGGTGCGAAAAATTTAGCGTTCTACAACTGCGAGGATATCGGCTTCACGCAAGATGAGGTATTCGACGCCATCGTACTTCAGCTCGGTACCTGCATACTTGGAGTAGATGACGCGGTCGCCAACGTTGAGTTCCAACGGGAGAACGGCGTTGCCTACAACCTTACCGGTGCCAACTGCGATGATTTCGCCTTCTTGCGGCTTTTCCTTCGCGGTGTCCGGCAGGAACAGCCCGGATGCGGTTTTCTCCTCACGTTCTACAACTTTGATGACAACACGGTCACCGATCGGCTTAATCATGAAAAAAACCTCCTTGAGAACGTTTTGTTAGCACTCGTCAGACGAGAGTGCTAATTCCATTTCCTATGATAGTCAAACATGAATTTCTTTGCAAGAGCCTCAGGCAAAAAAATTTGTAAACTTTTTTTGTCACACAGCTATACAGCGTCTCCCCGGACACTGCTCATTATACGGGTTGTCCCCTCTCTTATCTATGAGAGACTTTCGCGAATGAGAACGAATTTTCCACAAATCCTCTGACAAAAAAGGACAAGGCCCGCTCGCGGACCTTGCCCTTTTTTCTGAAACCTATGCTAGTCGCGGTACGTAACGATCACATGATAGCCGAATTGGTCGTACAGTTTCTGCAGCGCTTGGGTGGCGTTGTCTTCGGCGGTCTTGATCAGACCGGCGTCCTTGGCTTGCTGGTTGAGGCGTTCCTTGACGGATGCCTGGGCGATCAAGTCCACGCCCTCCTTGGCGGTGTAGCCCGCTCGCAGGAGGCCCTCCTCGGTGTAGACTTTGACGTCGTTCATCTGGATGGCGTCGTCGAGAATCTGCGCATGCGGCAGGGTGATCTCGACAGTTTTCGCGCCGTCGTCGAGTTGGATGTCGGAGTCGCTTACGGCTTTGAGGTCCACGCCGGACGTGATCTTCGCCGGAACGATGATCATGTAATGGCGCTTGGTGCCGGGGATGTCGGCCGAGATGTCCATGCCGAACAGTTTGTTGTCTTGGCCCTCGATCGTCGTCATCACATACGCTTCTGCCGTGGCGAGCTGCGCCATGCCTTGCACGCCGGTGACGAAGGATGAGATCGTCGGTTTGTTCTCCTTGGCGAAGTACGCATACACCCCGCCCCCGATGAGGCCGAGCGCCAACAACGTCAACACACTGCGAAACACAAAACGCTTGACGCGCTTGCGAAGCCCCAGTTTCGGCTTCTTGAAGTTCGGAATGGAGAGGCCTTGCAGAAGGTCGGCGGCGATGGCGGCAGATGCTTCCGTCTGGCCTTCGCGGAGTTGGTGCAGAACGGTCTCCAGTTCGCGAATCAGTTGGTCGTTCGATTTGTCGCTCAACGTGCTCCCTCCTTCTCCCTCAAACGTATGTTGCTCTTCACAAAAACAGCCTTTTCTCCCTGCGGAAAAAAGGCTGTTCACTCTCGCTGTTACTCCTGTTACTCAAACTGCGCGGCTTGCTCGGCCAGCATGGCCTGACGCTTGCGCCACGACCATTTGGAAATCACAATCGAAATTTCATACAGCAAGATCATCGGCGTGGCCACCGCCAAGTGCGACGTCAGCTCCGGCGGGGAGATCATCGAGGCGATGATGACCATGACGAAGTAGGCGTACTTGCGCACTTTGACGAGCGTTTGCGGGGCGAGAATCCCGATGCGGCTCAAGAACATCACCGCAACCGGCATCTCGAAAATCAACCCGAACGGCACGACCATCATGTTCAAGAACGAGAAGTAGTTGCTCGCCGTATAACTGATCGTGAACCGCGAAGAACCAAGCTCATACAAGAACTTGTACAGAAGCGGGAACACGAGGAAATACCCGAAGCTAATCCCGGCCAGAAACATGCCCAACACCAGCGGAATGTAGCGGAACGCAACTTTCGCTTCCCGCTCCTCCAGCGCCGGCGAGATGAACTTCCAAACATGATACAGCAAAAACGGAAGCGTCAGCCCGATGGCCGCCATGCCGGCGACGGTGAAGTAGACTTTGAGAATCTCGCCGGGGCCGAGAACGGTCAACTTGATCGGTCCCATCTCCGGGAAGAGACGGTTGGCGTCGTTGACCAAGAAGTTATAGATCGGGTCGACAAAAACGAACGTGATGATCAAGTTGATCAAGAAAATGACCAACACCCAGATGATTCGTTTGCGCAACTCCGACAGGTGGCTGACTAACGGTTGTTCCTCTTGACTCAACGGGTCATTCACTCCTTAACCCAGAAAGGGGAGCGATTCGGATGTTACTTGGATTCCGCTTTCGGTGCCGCGTCGGACGGGACGTGTTGCGGAGCTTGGACTTGTTCGGTTTTGGTGAGTTCGATTTGCTTCGGGGCTTTGACGTCGTCGTCATCGTCCTCGGTCAGACCTTTGGTCGCGGACTTGAATTCCTTGAGCGTTTTGCCGAACGCTTTGCCGATTTCCGGCAGCTTGTTCGGGCCAAAGATGATCAGGGCGAGGACGAGGATCAGGATCAGGCCCGGAAAACCAATGTTGGAAAACATGCGATAGTGTCCCTCCAGGGTGCGTAATTAGTTGGACGGCGGTCGGTTTCGCAGAACCTGCGCCAGGATCATATGGATCAGACCTTCAACATCCTCTCTATCATACACCCCTGTCTCTCCCTCCGCAATCGGGAGCCGACCGGATTCGACAGCATAGGCCAGAACGTTCGACAAGTGTTCAAGATTCTCCGGTCCAAGCAGGACGATTTTGGGCAAGTCGGAGTGTTTCCAACCCTCCACGACGATGACATCGAGATGCAACGCCGGGTCGGAGAGTTGCAGAAGCCACTCCTCAAGCGTCGGCTCGACTTCATAAGACCTTTGCAAAAACGCCTGCTCCCGCCCGGCGACCAACACAACCTCGGCCCCCGCTTGGCGGTGTTTCGCAGAGTCGGTGCCCTCCGCATCGAGTCGCAAGTCGTGGGAGCCGTCGTGCTTGCAAGTTCCCACTCGGTAGCCGAGTTGAGTCAGACGAGCGACGAGACGCGAAACCAACGTGGTTTTGCCTGTGTTTTTGTAGCCGACCACCGCAAATGCAGGAACTCTCATCGAACTAGAGCAGTCCGCCGTGGCCGAGTTCGGCGATTTCGGCGCGAGTGACGATTTCGCCTGCGAGGACGCGGGGGAGCAGCATGTCAAACGAAGTGAAGTCGTCAAAAATCACACAGCCCGGCAGTCCGAAGATCGGCATCCCTTCGCGGTACGCCAACATCATCATCGAACCCGGCAAAACCGGCATCCCGTACGAAACGACTTGCGTTGCCGCCGCTTTGATCGCGCCGGGAGTTCGGTCGTCAGGGTCCACCGACATCCCGCCGGTGCAGATTACCATGTCCGCGCCGTTCGCATGAAACTCTTCAATCGCCGTTCGAATGTCCTCGACGGCGTCGCCGACGATTTTTTGCTCGATCACGGACGAGCCGAACTTCTCCAACTTGGCACGCACGACGGGGCCGAACTTATCTTGAATCCGGCCTTTCAACACTTCAGACCCTGTCGTCACGACGCCGACTTTCAGAGACTTGAACTCTTTGACGGTCAACACATTCATTTCCCGCGCAATTTTTTCGACAGCCTCTACTTTTTCAGAAGCGACCGTCAACGGAATGGCACGCAATCCGCAAATCTTGTCGCCCGGTTCGAGGACCGTATTGTTTTTTCGAGAGACTACGGCGATTTCGTCGATCAAATTGATTTGCATGAGACGCTTCACGTCGACTTTCAGCAAGCCTTGGATCGCGGATTTCAGCACGACTTTGCCTTCATGCGGGTCTTCATACGTCATGTTCTCCCCGCCCAAAACGGCCGCCATGCGCAGCGCGGCGTCGTCTTCATGCAGTTCGCCGTCGGAGAGTTCCAATACGTAGATGTGTTCTTTGCCGATTTTGAGCAGTTCGGGAATGTCCTCTTCGCGGATGATGTGGCCCTTGGTGAAGGCACGTCCTTTGAAGACTCCCGGTACGATGCGGGTGAGATCGTGCGCAAGTCGCATCCCGATCGCGTCTTCGACGCGGACTTCCTTTTTCACAGAGAACGCCCCCTCTTATTGAAGCACCGGAAGCTCTTCCGGCCCTTGGTACGGGAATTCGATCATCATTTCGGAACGATCTTCGGTGACGTAGAAGCGGCATCCGACTTGCTCTTGCATCCACATCAGAGCAGCTCTCGGCACATCGAAGCCGTCGCAATAGATTTGGTGCTCCGGCAGTTCCGCTTCGGGATCGTCCGCTTTCAAATAGAGTTTGAAGCGGTTGCTCGGGTTCTGTGCATCTTCGAGGATGTAGAACACGAACAGGTCGCGGTGCTCCTTGAGCGCTGCTTTGCCGAATTCAGCGAAGGCGCGCACGAACGGCGCTTTCGGGTCTTCGGCGACGATGGCGTACTCCTGACCGTTTTCCGTTCCTGCGATAAATTCGCGCAGAAACGCATCGCGAGAGGCGTTGTCGCTTTTTTTCTCCTCCCCGATCTTGCAGCGGAAGTTCCATTCAAACCAAGCCGCCGCTTCCCGGTCGCCGCCGTATCCCAAAGCCAACAAGTATTCACTCATGATCTCCAAATCCTTCTCTCTTCCATAAGATACACGCCTCTTCATAGTCCTCAGGCGTGTTCATGTTAAAAAACGGATGAGGTGAGCACGCCGCCCACCGCTCCGTCGGTATGTACAACACACGGATTTCTGCCAAAAAGCGGCGCATCGCATTCTCGCCCCGCCGTAAATGTTCTTCTGCAACCTGCCGCACACGAGCTCGGTACACGGCACAAACCGGGTACAGATGTCCGTCTCCCCCTTCACAGGGTACCACGGCATCCAGTTCCGGGTCTCTCTCCAATTCGTGAATCAGGTCTTGAAGAACCTGCCTGCGCAAAAAAGGAAGATCACACCCCAGCAAGACCGCCGTTTGGTGCTCCTCCAGACCTTGCAATCCGGCGTGCAAACCGGCCAACGGACCTTGATCGGGAAAAAAGTCCCGCACCGCCCTGAGTCCCAAGTCCTGCACGCGCTGTTGGTCTTGCACGTCGTTCGTCACGGCGACGACTTCTTGGCATACCGTCCTCAGTCTATCATAAGAATGCAACAACAAGGGACGGTTCGCAAAAGGAAGCCACTGCTTGGAGACCCCCATGCGCTTTGATCGACCGCCCAATAAAAAGACACCTCTTGTGATTGAGGGTTCATTTAACTTGTTCATGTCAGGTACATATTTGTAAATTTCCTCTCTGGGACTACTGTCATATATTTGAAGCCTATGCTACACTACTACTATCTGTAAAGCCAGTCGGCATGCCTTTTGACGCATTTTGGAAAGGGGTCGTCCTCACCGTGTTGCCTATCCTTCGATTCCTGACCAATTATGAAGCATTTTTGGTCACGTCACGGTCCTTTTTCGCGCTGCTGCTGTTGCTGTATGTCCGCAATCCCATGATGTTGGGTGGGTTTCTCTATTATATCGTAACGTCGCTGGTGATGGCGTTTGGGTACAATCGTTGGGAGAAGCGATGGCCGTTTTGGTATTCGACCGTCGTGGTTGATCTGCTGATGGTCTCTGCGATGGTGTATGCCAACGGAGGCTTGGACAGCGATCTGTACTACTATTATTTTCTGACGATGGCGATGGCGGCCTTCGCGCATCGGTGGTCGAAAGTGGTCAATGTGTCGTTTACGACCGCTGTGAACGGGTTGTATTTGTTGACGCTCTTGCTTGCGCCGGGGACGATTTCGTGGCGGGATCTGGTGTTTCGGGCCGTGATGTTTTTTGCGGTGTCCACGGTGTTTCCGATGTTGTCGTTCATCGAGTTTCAGCGTCAGTTGACGGCGGAACGGGAACGGCTCGCCTCGGAGGAGAAAGACCGTCTGCAACGCGAGATGGAGTCGATGAACCGCGAAGTGGCGGAGTATGCGTTCGACTTGCATCAGATGGCGGTCTTGGATCAATTGACAAAGTTGCACAACCACAACTACTTCCATACGCGAATCGTCGTGGAGACGGAGAAAGCCAAGCAACACGGCAAGCCGGTTGCGTTGGTGCTGTTCGATATCGACAATTTCAAGCTCGTCAATGATACGTACGGGCATCTCGTCGGCGACGACGTGTTGCGCAAGATCGCGGCGCAGATGTTGCTCGTGAGCAAAGGGACGTATTGGGTCCCCTGCCGAGTCGGCGGTGAGGAATTGGCGGTGCTGCTGCCGGAGTCGGACTTGCAAGCCGGGTTTGAAGCGGCAGAGACGTTTCGACTGGAGATTGAGAAACTTCGCGTGCCGATTCCGACAGGCGAGTTGTTGAACGTCTCCGTCAGCGTCGGGGTGTCGTCGTTCCCCGAGTCTTGCAACAACCACCAGCAACTCATCGACCGCGCCGACCAAGCCATGTACGCCGCCAAACGCTCCGGGAAAAACCGGACGGTGGTGTATGCGGAAGGGATGGAGCGGTGCGAGGTGCATTCCTGAGAGAGCGCGAGGGCCACGAGAGTGGGCTCGCGCTTTTTTTATGTAGTGGCTTCTTAGGATCTAGGCTTCCCAAATTCCTGCTTCTGTGACGAGGACGTCGAGTTTCGTGTCATGGGGTTCGAGCGGGACTTCGGGCAGGACTTGGAGTTCGTAGGCGACGGCGATCTTCGGGACTTGATGTTTCAACCTCGGCAGGAAGCGGTCGTAATACCCGCCGCCGTATCCCAAGCGGCCGCCACTGCGGTCGAAACCGACGCCGGGGAGCACGACGAGGTCGATGGTTTCGAGATCGACGACGTCCGCTTGATTCGCCGGTTCTCGGATGTCGTAAGCTCCGAGGATCACATCCTCCGCAGAACGCAGACGCACGGGAATCAGGCGTCGTTCTGCGACAACCGTGACCGGGGCGCAGACGGTCTTGCCTTGGGCGACGGCCCATTCGATGAGGCCGTGTGAACTCACTTCGGATCGGAAGTCGAGGTAGAGCAGGATCGTTTGGGCTCCTTGGACTTGGGGAAGCGTGATGAGGTGCGCGAGAATTTGGTTGTCGTAGTTCGCACGGACTTCCGCGGATAAGGCGAGGCGCGCGTCGAGCAGTTGGCGACGAAGCGCTTTTTTCTCAAGGGGGTTCATGGGCTTCCTCCTCTCGTTTTGTCTCTCATGATAGCATGGAACGATTTACCCCGCTTGAATCCCTCTCTCCAATCTCACACTACGAAATGGAGGTGGGAAGACATGCGCAGGATGACATCGCTTCTATGCGTACTTTGTTTGCTCGTCATGATCGCGTTGCCGGCGAAACGAACGACGGCGGCGGATGTGCCTTTTTCCTTCAAAGCCATGTCGATGGATTATAGCAACTATCCGAACAAATGGGCATCGAGCGGAGACATCGTCAAGCGCGGGTTCAGTCGGTTGAACCTCTATTTCAGCTACACGACGTCGAAAGGCTCGGAAGCCAAAAAGTTCGTGAAGATCACCGACAGCAAAGGCAACGCCGCTCCGCTGGTGTACGATGAGTATCAGACGACGCCGTATACAGTCCTGCCTTTCGTCGTCACCGGACCCCTCTCGAAAAACGAAACGTACACCGTCACGATCACAGGCGGTCCAACCGGCTTGCACGATGCCTTCGGAAAAACCTTGGCTAGTGACGTGACGCTGACATTCACGACCGACAGCAGTCCTTTTACGAGCACCTACAGTACGCCGACCCAACCGGCACACGGCAACTCGCCGGAGATTCGCACGTATCGGATCTACGCCGGTGCAGGGTCTTTGCAGTTGACTGTCGATCAGTTGCGCAACTACACGTATGTCACGTCTCGCGTCTACGATCTCGATCAGAACAAAGTGATCGACGAACCGGAATTCTCCGTGCCGGATGACACGCAGAACGTCATGACCTCCAAGTCCGTTACACTGCCCCATGCGGGGTGGTATACCGTATCGTTCAATGCCAAATCTCATGAAGAAGCCCAGAACACGGGACTTCTGAAGTTCACTTTTTCCGGGCCGGAGTTGGTCGTGCCGGACGTTTCTTATGTCCAGCCTGTGAGCTTGGAGCAGACGCCCTATACGTTTTATGACACGCCGTTCACCACGAAGGCTGTGAACCTCGACCTGACGAACAAGCCGAAAGCAGCCCGACTGTTCCTCGACGGCGAGCCGTACAAAGACCTCGCCGTCAACAGCGACAATTCGTTTGGGCAGGCGTCTGTCGATGTCACCGCGCTTTCGGACGGGTTGCACTCGCTGTTTCTGTCGGCAGAGGGGCCTTATTATTCCGAGAACGAAGGGTCTGATGAAGTTCCCTTTCTCGTGGACCGTGTGGACAATTTCAGCGACGTGCCGAAAGGCTCGTGGATGCGCAAATCGGTTGAATTCATGAGCGACGAAGGAATTCTGCAAGGCGTCGGCAACAAGCGGTTTGAGCCGGACCGTGCCGTCACGCGGGAAGAGTTCTCGAAAATGCTCGCGACAACGCTTGGCATGCAAGCTTCCACGACGTATGCGAACCCATTTGCAGACGTCGCGGCGGGAACATGGTCGTACGGCTCAATCAACGCGCTTGCGGAACAGGGCCTCATCTCCGGTGAAACTCGCAACGGCAAGCGCTACTTCCGTCCCGGCGATTCGATTACGCGCGCCGAAGCGACGGTGATTATCGGGCGGCAGTTGGGCATTACAGCTGAAACGGCAGGAGATTACGAGCCTCCTTTCCGCGATTTTGCGAGCGTGCCGGATTGGGCGAAACCGCAGGTGGCGGTGATGCAGTATTACGGCTGGGTGAACGGGAGCAACGGGACGTTCCTTCCCAACTCCACCCTCACCCGCGCCGAAGCCGCGCAGATTCTGTCCAAGTACTTGGGAATTTGATATCATGGAGAAACAGCCGATGAGGTGGATCGGCTGTTTCTTTTTTTCCAAAACGACTGGAGGTGTCCGTGCCGATGCAAGTGAGTCGGTTGTTTGAGTTTCACAAAGCGTTGGCCGATCTGACGCGGATTCGCATCCTCGCGCTGCTCGCCGGCGGCCCCTTGCACGGACAAGCGCTGGCCGGCAAACTCGGCGTCACCCCGCCGACGATCACGCACCACATGGCGAAGCTCCGCGAGATCGGGCTGATCTCCGAGCACCGGGACAAAAACACGATCTACTTCTCGCTCAAAAAAGACGTGCTCGCAGAGCACGCCCTCGCGATTGTGGACTTGGTGAACAAACCGGAAGCTCTGGCGGAGGAGGAAGAGGAGAAGCAACGGCTGGGCGTTTTGAAAAACTTCTTCGACACAGACGGTCGTCTGAAGTCCATCCCCGCCCAACGAAAAAAACGTCTCCTCGTCTTCGAGCACCTGTTGCGCGGGTTGAAGACCGGGCGGACGTACACCGAAATCGAGATCAACGACTACATAAAAAAGTACCACGAAGACTACGCGACGATTCGACGCGAGTTTATCGCGAATCATTATATGTACCGCGAGAATGGGATTTACGAGCTGAACCCGCCGGAGATGTGGGCGAAGAGCGAGTGAGTTTCGCAGGAAGTCAGGAGGGGACATCATGAAATTGCGCAGAGATGGAGAAAGCGTGTATGTGCGTCCGATGAAGTTGGACGATGCAGAGGCGTTGTACGAGATGCGGACGAGGAATCAGGACTTTTTCCAAACATATGAACCGATTCGCCAGAAGTTAGTGATGACGCTGGAGGATTACCGAGATCGGATTTCCGACGACATTCAGCATTGGCGAGACCAGACCGGATTCACGTTCGGGGTGTTTTTGCAGGAGACGAACGAGTTTGTCGGGCGGGTGTCTCTGAGCAACATCGTGTACGGGGCGTGGAAGAACTGCACGATCGGGTATTTCATGGATCAAGCGCACAACGGCAAGGGGTATACCACAGAGGCAGTCTCTCTCGCCGTGGACTTCGCCCTCACCGACGGCCAACTCCACCGCGTCCAAGCGGCCGTCATGCCGTGGAACCAAGCTTCCGTGCGCGTCGTGGAAAAAGTCGGCTTCCGCTTCGAGGGGCTGTCGAAATGGTACTTGCAAATCAACGGGAACTGGGAAGACCACAACATCTACGCGATTACGCAAGAGGACTGGAACAAATAAAAAACGCATGGGCACCCTCGTGTCCCATGCGTTTTTTTCGATTGTATCGGCGGGGCGTGGCTTACTTCCCAAACCCGTGCATGAGCAATTCCACCATGCGTTCTGCGCTGCCGTCGTCGATTTCTTCGATTTCGTTGATCATCGCCCAGTGGACGCTGCCTTGCATGGCGCCCCAGCAGAGCAGGGCGGCGTCGATCGGGTCGACGGTGCGGAATTCGCCTTGGTCGATGCCGAGTTGGATGATGCCCGCGATCTTGCGCAAGTTGTTGTTCTGCTCCTCGCGCATGCGCTCACGGGAGGATTCGTCCTTGTGCAATTGCGAAAGTTGTTCCATGTTGAGCTTGTGAATCTTGATCATATTCGGAAACTGCGCGAGATGGAACTTGGCGTAGGCGACCAACTTGGCCCGGGCGCTTTCGTGTTTCTCTGTCTCGGCGTAGAGATCCTCAACGTATTTTTGACGGTAATAGTGGAGCACTTCGTAGAGCAATGTCTGTTTGTCCTTGAAGTAGAGATAGACGGTTCCCTTCGCCACGCCCGCTTCGGCGGCGATTTTTTCCACTTTGGAGTCGTGAAACCCCTTCGTGCCAAACGCGCGAGCTGCAGCTTGCAGGATCAGTTCGCGCTTCTCCATGCCTTCCAAGTGCCTCCCCCTCCCCTTGTCTCTCCTTAGATAAGGATCAACCTAGCGAAGAAATCCTCGCTAGGCTGAGTCAAGTATTATTCTTGTGCGGCCGTTTTTGCTTGGCCCTTGGCAGTCGGTGCTGCGTTGCGTCCGCTGATCTTAACTTTACCAACGAACAGCGAGACAATCAAACCGAGCAGGGCAAACCAGATGCACACGGAGTAGATCGAGTGGAGAGAATCAAGCAGAGACGTCTTGAGAACCGGCGTTACTTGGTTCGTGAACAAGTCTGCGATTTGTTGCGGCAGAGCTTTCAGGAAGTCGACGTTCAACAGCGACGAGTACAGACCTTGCGGGTTGTTGTGCGCCATGTCGAGCAACTTCTCCGAGTTCGGACCCATTTTGCTCAATACCGGGTCGAGTTGGTTCCCGATGTCCGAGACGGAACGGGAGTTGAAGATGGCACCGAGCAACGAGATCCCGACGGTACCGCCGATTTGACGGAAGAACGTGTTGGACGAAGTAACCGTCCCGCGCATTTCCATCGGGAATGCTTCTTGCAACGCGATCCCGAGCGACGGCATGATCAAGCCCATGCCAAGGCCGAGCAGAACCATTTCAATAGAAGCTTTCAACTGCGTGGTTTCCAGACCCAGTTGGCCGAACAGGTAGAAGCTGAGCATCATAACGGCCATCCCGGCGATCAGCATCGGACGAAGTCCGACTTTGATCAGCAGACGGGAACCGAGAATCGACGTTACGATCATCCCGAACATCATCGGGGTCATAACGGACGCCGCTTTGGTTGCCGACATCCCGACAACGCCTTGCATCAACAGCGGGGTGAACGTCATCGCCCCGAACATGCCGAGCGCCATGAGAAAACCGATCAAGTTGACGATGGTGAAGATGCGGTTGCGGAACAGATTCAGCGGCATGATCGGGTCTTTCGCTTTGGTTTCCGCCACCAAGAACAGAATCAAGAAGACCGCGAAACCGGCGAACAGCGAAACGATCTGCCAAGAGCCCCAGCCGTAATCTTTGCCGCCAAGCGAGAGCGCGAGCAGCAGCGAAACGATGGAGACGACCATCGTGACAATCCCGAACCAGTCGATGGAAACTTGCTTTTTCACAAACGAGCCTTCAAGGCCGAGCCAGATGAAGATCGTTGCGACGATCCCGAACGGCAGGTTGATGTAGAAAATCCAATGCCAGTTCCAGTTGTCAACGATCCAACCGCCAAGTTGCGGGCCGAGAACCGAAGAGAGACCGAACACGGCCATGAACATCCCTTGGAATTTCGCACGAGACGCGCCGGTTGTGATGTCCCCGATGATGGTCATCGCCAGCGGCATCAGCATCCCGCCGCCGATCCCTTGGATGGCACGGTAGATCGTCAATTGCATCATCGAATCGGCCATGCCGCAAAGTGCGGAACCGATGATGAAGACAACCATCCCGATCAAATACAGCGAGCGGCGGCCGAAGATGTCCGCCAGCTTCCCCGCGATCGGCACGACCGAAGTCGAAGTCAGCAGGTAGGCCGTGGTAATCCAGGTCAGCAATTCGATGTGACCCAGTTGGCCGATGATCGTCGGCATTGCGGTACCGACAACCGTTTGGTCAAGCGATGAGAAAAAGAGTCCGAGCAACAGACCGATGATGACGAGCGTGCGCTTCTTGCTCGGCGCCGCCATGTCCATCGGCTGTGCTTGTGTTGCTTGTTCTGTCATGATCTATCACCCCTACGTTTGGAATCGAGTTTGGATGACTGACGGGTCAGTCACAGGAGTCATTATAGAATGACCCACGGGTCAGTGTCAACGGGGAATTCGTTTTTTCATAAAAAATAGGCACGGAACCGAAAATAAGGTATTCTTGTCCGTGATGGAGGAGAACTATGGAAACTCTTACAACCTTACTGCATGATGTCGTGAACCAACAGACCCTCACACAAGCCACTCTGAACAACGTCCGCAAGAAAGACCCGGCCGGTTTTTCCAAAGTGGATGTGAAGCCGGTGCGATTGAAGGACGAGTTGTACTACCAGTTCAGCTACTACTACAGCCAGAAAGTCCAGCATGAGAACCTACTGCCGGAGGAAGCTCTTGCGCAGATGGTGAAGCTGTTTGAGGAAGTCTTCAAGCAAGGGCTTCTGCATACACAAGAAGCCGACTACCAAGTGCTGATCTCGAAAAAATTCAAAGTCACGATCTTGAAAAAAGCCCCCACCCGCACCAAGGTGGAACTCACGCACAACCGGAAAAAACAGTACCTCTTAGAAGAAGGCACCCCGATCCCGTTCTTGGTGGAGCTCGGCGTCATGACCTCTGAAGGCAAGATCGTGGCGAAGCGGTACGATAAGTTCCGGCAGATCAACCGGTTCTTGGAGATGATCGAGGACATCGTTCCGCATCTGAGTCAGGAGCGGACGCTTAACATCGTGGACTTCGGTTGCGGGAAATCGTATCTGACGTTCGCCCTGTATCATTATCTGAAAGAGATTCGCGGGTTGAATCTCAATGTGATCGGATTGGATTTGAAAGAGGACGTCATCGCCCACTGCAACGCGATGTGCGCGCGGTTTGGGTATGGCGAGAATTTGAAGTTCCTCGTCGGCGATATTGCGGACTATGACGAGTTGGATCGGGTGGACATGGTCGTGACCCTGCACGCCTGCGATACGGCAACCGATGCGGCGTTGGAAAAAGCGGTGCGTTGGGGCGCAGATGTGATCTTGTCGGTGCCTTGCTGCCAGCATGAGCTGTTTAAGCAAGTGGAGAATGAAACCCTCGCTCCGATGCTCAACCACGGGATTATCAAAGAGCGTTTCGCTGCCTTGGCGACCGATTCGGTGCGGGCGCATCTCTTGGAGATCGTGGGGTACAAGACTCAGCTCCTCGAATTCATCGACATGGAGCACACCCCGAAAAACCTCCTCATCCGCGCGGTCAAAGGCAAAGTCACCGCCGCCGAGCGGGAGAAATTGGTGCACAGCTACTTGGAGTTCAAACAATTCCTGCACATCGACCCCTATCTCGAAAAGGCCCTCGCCGACCGACTTGAGATTGCACAAGTGCGTATGTTAAAATAAAGAAAGACCTCAGGTGCGGGAAACACCTAAGGTCGATCGCACAACTGAATGACCCTCGTTCAGAGGGTGATAGGCTCTCTATTTGTGGAAAATAGACCGCACATTGTCCGGGCAGACGCAGGCGGTCTATTTTTGTTTCTGTTTAAACGACAGGATTGCTACGATCAGAAGTCCGAAGGTAAGCATGAGGTAAAGTGCCTCAAAGACTGTCATTCTGCTCACCTCCTCTGTATGGGGAGATGAGCCGACCACCCTTGCTACGAGCCGTTATTCAATTGTGCTAGACCGAATTACACCACAGAGTAACTATAGTTTGGAATGCTTAAAAAAGCAGCATCCACCCACTGGATGCTGCTTTCTTCATTAAATGCGCGGCTTGCCCGGGTACCACTTCAACTTCACGAACAGAGCCGGGATCAGCATCGTCGCCGTAAACCCGACAAAGGCGTAACGCAGGAGGTCCATGACGCCGTTCTCCGGGAGTGCGGCTTTCAGCACCCAGCGCACGGCGAATACCAGCACCAATCCAACCACCGTCGGCACCACTCGCTTGGCCCACGACTTCGGCAGTTCCATCCCCACTTGCTTGCTCTCCATCACATACCCAATCCAGCCCCCGAGCAGGAACCCGACCAGTTTCATCCCGTCCGTCTGGTGATAGAACGCCAGCAACACGAGCGGCAAGAGCATGCCCAGAATCAACTTCACGCTATGCCCGAGCTTGCTGACAAACCGCCCGTCCGCCCAGACCATGCCGCTGACAAACAACCCCCCAAACACCAGCCCGCCCACGACATCGATCGGCCAATGCACGCCGAGATACAACCGCGAAAACATAATGCTCAGAATCAAAAGCCCCGCCAGTACCACAAACCATCCTTTTTTCACAACGCAAGCCAAATACCCCCAATACGTCGCCGACCCTTGCGAGTGACCGCTCGGAAAAGACATCCCCGTCGCCGACGACGTATACAGGCTGCGAATTCCCTCGACCCCAATCGGCCGCGGCGTGGCAAAGAAAAACTTCAACCACGCATTCACAAACATCGAACACGCCAGCACAATCGCCAGCCGAATCCCGACCCGCTTGCTCACGGCATAATAAATCATCGGCACCGTCGCGATATAAAACTCCTCGTCCCCGATAAACGAGAGCAGAATCATCAACTTATCCAACCACGGCGTCGCCAACGTCTGAATGAGCTGCAACATCTCCACCTGTGTCACGTCCAAAACGGCCCCCTTGCCTGTCTTCTCTTCCCCTCATACATATGAGGACGGGCACTCGGCTAGGCTACTTTTTTTGGACAAAAAAAGCCCACTGCTTACCGAACTAAGCAGTGGGCTTCTTGGCAATTTTGGAGCGGGTGATGGGAATCGAACCCACGCGACCAGCTTGGAAGGCTGGAGTTCTACCATTGAACTACACCCGCAGATGAGAATGACTTCTTGTTCCTTATCATACGCAAACCTCCCGCAAAATGCAACCGCAACTAAATTCCAATCGAAGCGTCAATCGATATGACATTCGCCAAAATATCCAGCAGTTATCTGAAAGTATTGATTGAGTTCGATGTAACCTAATTTTATCCTGTTTCGTCTTACATAATAGAACTCGGAAAAAGAGGAGGCCAGACTCTTGAATGTTCAGCTACAACGGGCTCTACTTGAAGAAGAGGCCATGGATCAACTTCTAAATGAACTGGAGCCGTTCGTCTATCGAGTAGCCTTTCATCTAACTCGTCATCAACAGGATGCCGAAGATCTCACCCAAGAAGTTTTATATAGAATTTGTAAACGCTTGTCTACGTATCGAAGCGATTGCACCTTTCAGTCTTGGGTTTATACGATGACACTAAATCTTCATCGAGATTTTCTTCGTAAGAAAAAATCCAGACCAACAGAAGAACTTCCTGATCGATTTTCCTCCGTGTCGTTTGAAGGGGAAGTGGATACACGGATACTGATTCATAGAATGCTGGAACAATTACCGCAAATCGATCAGCATATCGTGCTGTTGCGATTTCAAAATGATCTCACCGTTCGCGAAGTAGCGCAGATCATGGATATCTCTGAATCGAATGTAAAGACTCGTATCTTTCGTTTGCGAAACCGATTGAAGAGTTATTTCGACAAAGGTGGTGAGCCTCTTTGAAATGTGAAGACTTCCAAGATCAACTTTGGTACGGTGAGCGTGATCCTGATTTTGAATCCCATTATAAAACTTGCCGAACTTGTCAATCTGAAATGATCCGCTTTCAAGACCTACTAAACGATATGCGAATCAAGGATATTCCCTTACCTACGAGGAACTTGAAGCCGAATCGTGCGGTGATTCGAAAGTCCGTTCGTATGAATCGATTAACTCCTTGGAGCAAAAAGGTGGGACTATTCGCCGCCTCGCTTGTCATTCTCGTGAGCGCCGGCCTTGTCGTTCAAGGAATAGATCGAAGCCAAACAAATGAGAAGAAAGCAACTCTTACAGAGCTTACTGAGCACCAGACTTCTACGAACCAGAACAAACCGAGTCCTTTTCAAAGCCAAAAGATTACCCTTCCAGATGGGCAGGTCTTGACAGGGTTGTCAAACCCGATTACGTATCAAGGCGTGGAACTGATGTTTCAAGAGGGGTACGACAATCATGCTCTTGTTCAAATCGAGGAGACGGTTCAGACCCAGATTGGACCCGTAAAATTGGCACATGTCGAGAAAAGCAACCCGGCAGCTGATGATGGTAAGAAATCGGACACCTACTACTGGCTCATTTACCAACGAGACGATATGCCCAATCCTTTTATTTTGAGTGCAAAATACACGGAGGATCGCGACAAAGCCAAACAAGCGATCTTACAAGCTGCAAAAACATGGGAGATTCCAAGTCTTACACAATAAGCTAGACAACAAAAAGGTCCATGACCATCATTCAGATGATCACGGACTTTTTTTCAATAGGTGAACATGGTCATGTTTTGATTGTTCAAGCCTTGCGGTGAATTGTAATTTGATTGGTCGTAGTAGTAGTGAAGAATGCCAGTCCAACTCTTCCCTTGATTCGTCGCCAGATAATTACTTCCATTCTGGCTCACCCAGCCTTGTGCCGCCCCAGTTGAATTATATGAACCTGCCAAATAAAAGGCGACGAACAAAGTACCATCTGCTCGTTGCATACCTTGTCCACCAACTGCATTGATTGCCCCGGTGGATACATCAAGTTCTGTACCAGCGACAAATACTTGGTCGTTGGTTGTGTCATCCACATCGTACCCAGATTCCGGATGTTTTGGGTTGTAGACATAATACCAACCGTACATTTTTGCACACTCTGCTCCGGTTTTCCAGCCTTCTGTGGTGCTGTCTTTGGGCCACTCGTTCGGCAATACATTTTTCAGATAATAGTAGAACGACACATCATGCTCCCCACCTGTACCGTAATACCAAATGTTTTGGCCGTTGTACGTCCAGACTCGGATGTAACTGGGAACCGTGTGACTATTGTTTATTGCTGTAGCACCAACATTTGATTGCAACTCTTGTGTAGTTGATTCATTTGCTCCAACATTCCGTTCAACGACTTTCCCACTGCGGTTGAGAAACAGTCCTTTATGCCGATTGGAAACCATTTGGGACATCTGGTTCTCATCAGTAGTCCCAAACCCCTGTTTTCTGGAGGTAATGGTATCGACTGGCGCCGACGAGAATTCAGCTACTTTCCACGTACCGTTTTCCGGAACTGTAATGGCCAAGAAGTAGTTGATCCCGTTCAGAAAATATTTGCTTTCCTTGTCTACTTTGTAATCGACGGCTACGTAATACACTTTTGCCTGTCCGTATTTTTCAATGTACTTCGACAGAGCTGCATAGTTACTTGATTCATCGAGAGAGAGCTCTTTGACCCCAACAACTTTTGCATTTTGAATTGCAAACACACCATCTTTGTTTTTACGGGAAATGTCGGATTGCAAAAATTGGTTCAAGATTGGCTTGTCTGCGTCGACCGAAGTGTCTAAGAAGGCACCCCAGTTTTTGTCGTTCACGAACTTAATTCTGTTCTTCAAAACATCTTCGGGGTTTTGAGCAGCAAGGGTCGCAGGAGCAACATGAGATGTAGTATCAGATGCGTGTGCGAGTTCGGTAGTAGTGCTTGATATGGAGAGAATCGTGCCTAGTAATGCAATGGTGACAACCTTTTTCATAGTAACAACTCCAATCTTTTCCTATTTGAAACCAAATATAATAAATTATACAATTTCTGTCAATAAATAACTTTTTCATTTCAATCAAAAACTTGAAGGAGATGTGTAAAATGAATAGATAGGGGCGCATTTTAGGGATTGGGACTTATTTCGCCCCGATAAATGGGAAGGGCAATTCCTTTGGCAAGGGGTATTGTAGGTGCAATTTCACCCCTCTTGCGTTACACTAAAAAGAACCAGTTTTGAAAGAGAAAAAGGTGATCCCAGACATGATTCTCGTGCAAGCGAATGACATACGCAAATCCTACGGCACAGACGTAATTCTCGAAAATGCCTCCCTCGTCGTCCAAGACCGCGAACGCGTCGGTCTCATCGGCGTCAACGGCGCCGGCAAGTCCACATTGCTCAAAATTATCGCAGGCGAGATGACCCACGACTCCGGCCAGATTCACATCGGCAAGGAAACGACCGTCGGCTACCTCGCGCAGCACTCCCAAATCGACTCCAACGCGACGATCTGGGACGAGATGGTCTCCGTCTACGCAGACCTCAAACACCTCGAAAGCAAGATCCGCGATCTGGAGAAAAAAATGGCCGAGCCGTCCGTCTACGAAAACGAAACGCTCTTCCAACAATATTCCGACCAATACGCCCGCCTCTCCCAAGACTTCACCGACCAAAACGGCTACGCAGTCGATGCCAAAGTCCGCTCCATCCTCCACGGCCTCGACTTCCCGGAACCGATGCACGGGCGTCTCGTCAACTCGCTCTCCGGCGGGCAAAAAACCCGTCTCCTGCTCGGCAAGCACCTGTTGACCCAGCCAAACTTGCTGATCCTCGACGAGCCGACCAACTACCTCGACATCCGCACGTTGACATGGCTCGAAGATTATTTGAAAAACTACCCCGGCGCTCTGCTGATGGTTTCCCATGACCGCTACTTCCTCGACTCGCTGATCACCGTGATCTACGAGATGGAACGCGGCAAGACGCGCCGTTGGAAAGGCAACTACTCGGCCTTCCTCGAGCAAAAAGCGGCCGACATGGCCCAGCACCAAAAGCGTTTCGACCAACAACAAGCCGAAATCGCCAAGCTCGAAGACTTCATCCAACGCAACATCGCCCGCGCCACGACCACCAAGCGCGCCCAATCTCGCCGCAAGATGTTGGACAAGATCGAGCGCATCGACCGCCCGATGCTGTCCACGGAACAAGCGCACTTCTCGTTCAACATCGACAAGCAATCGGGCAACGAAGTCTTGAAAGTCCAAGACGTCGCCCTCGGCTACGGGGAAAAAGTGCTGTCCCGCGACATCACCTTCGAAGTTCTGCGCGGTGAACGCATCGCCCTGATCGGACCGAACGGGATCGGCAAGACCACCCTGCTCAAAGCGATCAACGGCAAACTCGACCCGCTCGACGGCCGTCTCAAACTCGGCGCGAACGTCTCCGTCGGCTACTTCACGCAGCAACAGGAAGACCTCACCCCGACCAAGACGGTGCTCAACGAAGTCTGGGACGCCTACCCGCACCTCGACTTGACCCGCGTGCGGACGGTGCTTGGCAACTTCCTGTTCTCCGGCGATGATGTGCAGAAACTCGTGTCCACGCTCTCCGGCGGCGAACGCAGCCGTGTGGCGCTCGCCAAGTTGATGTTGCTCAACGCCAACTTCCTCATCCTCGACGAGCCGACGAACCATCTCGACTTGCTCTCCAAGGAAGTCTTGGAGAATGCGCTGGACGACTATCCGGGCACGCTGCTGTTCATCTCCCATGACCGCTACTTCGTCAACCGACTCGCGACCCGCGTCGTCGAACTGTCGGAGAACGGCGTGACTTCGTATCTCGGCAACTATGACGACTACGTGGAGAAACTGGAACAGATCGCCGCCGAACAGCGGGAGCGTGAAGCACTTCTCGCCGCTTCGACCAAATCCAAAACCGGCAGTTCCACAGCCGATATCCCGCTCGATGACGCCCAAGCCCGCCGCCAAGCGGACAAGGAACAAAAGCGTATCGAGAAAAAGCGACTCGAACGCCTCGCCAAAGTCGAGTCCCGCATCGCCGAGGTGGAGGAAGTCATCACCACCCTTGAGGAGGAACTCTGCCTCCCCGACATCTTCTCCAACCACGAACTCGCCCTCCAGAAAAACGAAGCCCTGCAAACCGCCAAGGACGAACTCGATTCGCTCATGGAAGAGTGGGCCGAACTGGAAGCGGCGGGCGAGTAACAGAGAATCATTTTTAAGAAAAAAAGGTTCCAACCTCCGGGAGGTGGGAACCTTTTTTTGCCGAATGTAGGTACCGAGGTGATCTGGATGAAACTACAAACCGAACGGTATACTCCGCTCGTCACCTATGTCGAGCGCGTGCAACGCCAACTTGGAGCGACAGCGTCGGCACTTTATGTTTGGCGGCAAGGCGAAGTTACGGAATGGTACAACGGTGCAGGGATTGGCCCTGCTTCGCGTTTTCACGTTCACTCCGTCCGCAAGTCGTACATCGGGTTGGCACTCGCCCTCGCGCAACTCGACGGCAAGATCGGCCCTCTCGACACCCGAGTGAGCGACTACCTGAGCGATGACATCCTCGACAGCACCACCCTGCGTCATCTCGTCACGAATACGCACGGTCTCCGTACGGACAACCACGGTCAGATCCACCGCGATCATCCGCCGGGCAAGGGCTGGCTCTATGTGAACACGGGAATTGATCTCCTGCTTCAACTCGTCAAGCAACAGACGGGACAGACCGTCTCCGAGCTGATTCAAGAGCGCATCTTGAAGCCGCACGGTTTTTGCGAGACGGGTTGGGAGACGGAAGCCTCTCCCGATTTGGTGCCGGACGTTACGAATGAAGGGACGTCTCGTTTGCAACTCACACCGGATCGCAACCTGTACGTCAGCGCCCGTGAGCTTGCGAAATGGGGATTGCTTCACAAATCCCAAGAGGGCGTCTTCAGCGTCACAACGACCGTGCAGACACCGCCTCTGCTCGACGAGGACTTCCCGCGCCACGGCTACTGCTGGTACGTGCAGGACGATCCCTGCGCACGCTCGGAAATCGGCGAGTTCGTCCCGCGCGGCTCGTTTCAAATCCTCGGACTCAACGGCGCGGTCGTGCTCGTCATCCCCGAACTCGACGTCGTCGCCGTCCGCATGTACAACAAAATCGGCAACCCGCCGGGCTATCACTACTTGCGCGACATCCGCGACTTTGGGAATCTCATCGTCAATCTGTCGCGCTAAGCCGAAAAAAAACCTCTGCACCCGGACGTGGGGCAGAGGTTTTTTCGTCGTAAAAACTTATTTTTTCTTCGGCGGCATCCCGGTCGGTTGCACGCGTTTGATGAAGAACGCGAGCACCAGGGCGATGACGGCGAAGATCGTGGCGTAGAGGAACGCATCGTTGATGCCGTTGATGGTGGACTCTTTCATCGCCAGCCCGTAGATCATCTGCGTCATGACGCTCTGACCCGCTTGGGTCGGGAGCCCGGCGGAAGCGGCAAAGCCTTGGCCGAGCATCGTCATTTTTTGCGAGAGGATCGGGTTGGCGTTGGTGACTTCGTTGGCGTAGTTCGCCATGTGGAACGTCGAACGGTTGGTCATGATCGTGACCAACAGCGCCGTGCCAAGCGAACCTGCCACTTGGCGGGCGGTGTTCCCCACCGCCGTACCGTGCGCGTGCAGGGTGCGCGGCAACTGGTTCATGCCGGCCGTCTGAATCGGCATCATCATAAACGACATGCCGAACATCCGGAAGCAGTACAGCGCCAAGATGTGACCGTACGTGGTGTCGGAGGTCAGTTTGGTGAATTCATACGTCGTGACGACGGTGATGACCAAACCGATGATCGCCAGTGCGCGGGCTCCGAATTTGTCGAAGATCGCGCCGGAGACCGGCATCATGATCCCCATGAGGATCGCGCCGGGGAGCATGAGCAGACCGGCTTGAAGCGGGGTGAACCCGCGGATGTTTTGCAGGTAGATCGGCAGCAAAATCATCGCGGCGAACATCGCCATGTTGATCAGCGACGAAATGATCGTCGTGAGCGTGAACACGTCAAATTTGAAGACGCGCAAGTTGAGCATCGGTTGCTCGGCTGTGAGTTCGCGCCAGACGAACAGGATCAGCGAGATGATGCCGATGACCATCGTGGACAGGACGATTCCGGATGTCCAGCCCTTGGAACCCGCTTCCGAGAACGCGTACAGCACGCCGCCAAATCCGAGTGTGGAGAAGACGAAACCTGCGGTATCGAATTTCGGGCGCGAGGTTTTGGTGATGTTTTTCATCCACGCGGCTGCCAAGACGAGGTCGAGGATGCCGATCGGGATGACGAGGTAGAACAGGATGCGCCAGGTGTAGTTCTGAACGATCCAGCCGGAAAGGGTCGGGCCGATGGCCGGGGCGAAGATCATGGCGATCCCCATGAGGCCCATCGCTTTGCCGCGTTTTTCCGGAGGGAAGACGGTGAGGAAGACGGTCATCATCAACGGCATGATGATCCCTGCGCCGGAAGCTTGCACCAAACGTCCGATCAGCATAATCGAGAAGTTCGGCGAAATCGCACAGATGACGGCGCCGAGAGTGAACAGCATCATCGCGGCGAGGAACAGTTTTCGTGCTCCGTAGCGCTCGATGAGATAGGCGGTGATCGGGATCAGCACGCCGTTGACCAGCATGTAGCCGGTGACGAGCCATTGAATGACGTTGGCCGAGACGTTGAGGTCGTTCATCATGTGAGGCAGCGCGACGTTGATCAGCGTCTGGTTGAGGATCGCGACGAACGCGCCCAGCAACAAAACGGTAAGCAAGCGGCCCACATGAATGTCCGACCCGCCGCCGCTGGCCGCAGCAGCGGCCGGTTTCTCTGCCGGAGCCGCAGTTTCAGCAGGAGCCGTCGGGGTCGGAGTTGCCTCGGCCACGACGTTTGCAGGAGCTGTGGGTTGAGTGGTTGCTTCGCCAACCACATTTGCAGGAGCCGTAGGTTGGGTTGTTGCTTCGCCCACCACATTTGCAGGAGCCGTAGGTTGGGCGGTTGCTTCGCCTACGACGTTTGCAGGAGCAACGGGTTCGACCGGGACGGTCGGGGCCGTTTTTTCCTGGAGGTCTAGCGTTTGGAGCGGGGGTTCATCTGTTTTGTGACGTTCGGAGCGCGGCGGGAGTGTGCCTTGTTCGAGATGGTCGTGCTGGTGGTCGTACTCTTCGAAGGCCTCCATGAACTCCTCGGTCAACTCGGGAATCGGTTCGTAGCTGTCATCCAACTCCGGTTTCGGGTCTGTCTGCGCCTGTTGGACGACAGGCTCAGGATCAGGTACCCGCATCGGTTGAATTTCGGGTGTTTTTTTCTTGGAGCGCATCATCGCATTCGCCACGCCGAAAATCACGAGGCACAGGACGATGTACCCAATGAGGTATCCGGTGTTCATCGAATCACCGCCTCTACTTGTGGATGCGGACTGTCACGTTCATGCCCGGTGCGAGATCAAGACCTTTGTACCCGTCCAAGGAAACCGTGACCGGCAAAACTTGGGTCACTTTGGTGTAGTTGCCGGTGGTATTCGAGCTCGGCAGAAGCGAGAAGGTGTTCGCGGTTGCGAGACCGATTTTTTCAACTTTCCCTTTGAGCGTGGTGCCCGGGTACGCGTCGACGTCGATGTCGACTTCTTGGCCCGTTTTGACATCGTTGATGTCGGTTTCCTTGATGTTCGCGGTCACCCAAAGGTGGTCCATGTCGAACGAATACGCCAGCGGCAGACCTGCGCCGACGAAGGAGTTTTTCACAGCGGTTTGCTGGACGATCGTGACGTTTTGCGGTGCGACGACATCAACATCCATCGGCTTGCCGGTGGCAGCGTTCATCGTTTCGACGACGCCCACGCGGTCGCCGGCTGCATAGCTTTTGCCGACCTCCCCGTTCCAATCGACGAGCTTGCCCGCCGTCGGCGGTGCGATCGAGACGGATTGACCGTCAATTTTTGCATTGTCGGTGCTCAAGTAGGTCACGGACTGGTTGTAGAAGTAATACCCGGCAAAACCGCCGCCGATGAGAACTACCAACAACAAAACATTCACGATGACCAAACGACGCATAGAGTTCATTTCTGTGGTTCCCCTTCCTCCGTAGTGAGTATGGTGATAAGTTCGTGGTGCAGTCGGAGCAGTTCTCTGATCTCTTCCTCCGACAGACGATGTCTTCCCGCCGCCAACCGCCGTTGAAACGTCGATTGCGGCCCGAAAGCAACGCTTAGTTTCTCTCTCCCCGCATCGGTCACATGCAAGACCAGCGCCCGCCGATCCTGTTCCGAACGTTCCCGTTCGACCAACCCGGCCTTGACCAAGCGTTCGACAACCCCACTCATCGTGGAAGCTGTCAATTGCGTTTTCTCCGCCAACTCGTTGAGAGTGATGTCCTGGTGCTGCGCGAGATTGCGGATCACCATCAACTGGACCGGCGTTATGCCAACCGCCTCGGCATCTTGGTGAACGAGGCGGAAGAACACGCGTTTCAGTTCGCGAAAAGAGGCTATGATCTCCGTCATATCATCCATAGAGCCGCCCCCTTCCTTCCGGTAAAGAAACTTTCGCTTCGACAATCTTTGCATACCCAAATAATTCGCATACGAAAGATTCGATACAGAAAATTATAGGCTCCTTTTTCGATCTGTCAACCCTGAAAAGACACTTTCGCCTATTTTACCTTCCCCTTTAGGAAACAGTGCCATTCGTGTAAAAAAAGACCCGCACCTCGCGGGCGAGTCTTCCTATTTAATGAAAAGGGTTTCATCCTTCGCTCTTGGTCGTGTTGGGGAACGTGATGTCTGAGGTGTTCACTTCCACAAGAGAAGGGCCGGGGAGAGACAGGGCTTGGGAGAGCACGCCCTCCAATTCGTGACTGTCGGTGACGCGGAATCCGGCGAGTCCGCATGCCTCGGCCACTTTTACAAAATCGGGGTTGGTCAGGTCGGACCCGTACTCGCTGTGATTGCCCACGCGCTGGCGGTCTGTTTCCATCTGCAAGTTGCCGTTGGAGACGACGACGATGGTGAGCGCGAGGTTGTAGCGGGCGGCGGTGGAGAGGTCAGCGAGGTTCATGCCGAGGCAACCGTCCCCGACGAGCGCCACCACTTGTCTGTCGGGTTGCGTCAATTGCGCCGCCATCGCGGCCGGGAGACCGAAGCCCATGCTTCGCCATGTGCCGGAGAACAGCACGTCTTGCTTGGAACCCCGACCTCGGAAGATGCGGTTGAACCAAACCGTGTGGTCGCCTGTGTCTACGCAGAGAACGGCATCTTGGCGAACCGTGTTCTCAAGTGCGCGAATCAGGCGGGCCGGATGCACGGGAGTGCCTTCGGTGGAGGCTTCCTGTTCGGTTTCGGTGAACCATTGCTGACGGGCTTGTTGAACTTGGGAGAGCCAGCTTTGGTTTTTTGGGTGGCCTTGGAGGAGTTCGGCGAGGGCGGGGAGGATGACGTTCGTGTCCCCGACGAGACCGAGTTCAACGTCGAATTTGGTTCCGATGGAACCGGCTGCAACGTCCACTTGGACGATGCGGACGTTTTTCGGAACGTACTCTTGCGGCCACCACGTATCTCCTGCGAGGAGGACGACGTCTGCGCGTTTTAGGATTTCGGCGGCGTAGGGGCTGCCTGCTTTTCCGATGCCGCCGAGCAGGTGCGGGTCGTTTTCGTCGATCATGCCCTTCGCTCCGAGCGAGAGAATCAGGCCGGCTCCCCATGCTTCACAGATTTGCAAAACATCTCGCGCCGCCTCTCGTGCCCCCAGACCTGCGACGACGATCGGTTGTTTGGCAGATTTCAAAATCTGCGCTGCCTGCGACACATCTGACGGGTTGAATTGCACGGCGCCGCGAACGAGTTGAGGCTGTCGGCGGATCGGAGTGGTTTGCGTTTTGGCAAAAAGGTCCTTCGGCACGGAGACGTGCGTGACGGCCCTCATTTCAAGTGCGGTGTGGATGGCTTTGGCGAAGACTTCGACCGTTGCTTCAGGCGAAGCGAGCAGTGCGGAGTACGTGGCGAGCGGTTCGATGAAAACTTGTTGGTCGAGGTATTGCTTGGCGTCGGTGCCGATGGACTTCGTCGGCACTTGGCCGGTGATGGCGAGCACGGGAACTTTGTCTTGGAACGCGTCGCCGAGGCCGTTCATCAAATTCGCCATCCCCGGACCGGAGGTCGCGAGGCAGACGCCGAGCTTGCCGGTGAGTTTGGCTTCTGCAGAGGCCATGAAGGCGGCGGTGGATTCGTGTTTGACGGCGACGAATTGGATCGGGGAGCCGTCGAGAGCGTCGAGGAAATCGAGGAAAGTATCGCCTGCGACTCCGTAGATGCGTTCCACGCCCCAGGCATGGAGTTGTTGAACGATGGTATGTGCGACCGTGAGGGTGGAAGTTGGAGTTGTGGTTTGGTTTTGGGTGGTCGTCATATGTAGTGAAATCCTCTCCTTCTCGGTAAAAAGTCATGGTTAGGATGACCTTGAGATAGGTCTTACATACTATGCTGAAAACTACTATTTCTGGTACAATAATGTCACTCTATAAGTGTTAGTTTTATCATTAATTGATTAACGAAAGAGGCGAGACGGATGGCGACCCTTCGCGATATTATCGACAAAGTGGAGGCAAAGATCCTGCCCATTAACCAAATTGACCATCGGTTCCGGTTGGAGCAGGTTTCCTTCGATCTCGATGGCATCTCGGTTCACGGCCGATTGTTAACCAGCAACGATTTGGACTATAGCATCCTTTGTCATTATTCTCCCCTCTCAAAGTCCATCACCGATTGGATGATGCTCGACAGCAACGGCTCGGAATACAAAGTAGTAGGCATCGTCTCGAAGACCCTCTATTTCTTCGCGCATAAGGCATGCAAGCAAGTTTTGGAAACGCTCGGGTATGAGGTGGAGTGAAGGGAATAAAAAAGACAGGCTCGCGAGTGAGTGCGAGGCCTGTCTTTTTTTCAATCTATCTCGGAATAATCGGCAACACAATCGCCGAGGGGTACTGCTCATCATGGTACACCGTCTGCTTCGCGACGACCATCTCGGTGGTTTGGCCCAGCGGGGCGCCGGTGTTGAGATTGCGGTCGTACTTCGGGAAGGCACTCGACGCGACTTCGATCCGAATTCGATGGCCTGCTTGGAAGACGTGGGACATGTGCCAGCAGTCGATCTCGTAGCCATACACCTTGCCCGGCTCAATCAATTCCTCACGCTCCATCCCGTTGCGAAAACGTGCCCGCACCATACCGTCCGTCAGCCTCTGCACAAATCCATTTGGATGCACGTCCAGCAATTTCACCATGAAGTCCGTGTCCACCGCACTCGACGCCGCAAACAACTCCATGCGAATCGGCCCTGTGACTTCCGTGTCCGTCTCCAACACATCCGTGCTGTACACCAACACATCCGCCCGCTGTTCCAGCGCCGCATAGTCATCCGGCCCGCCGATCTGCGAAGACGTCCCGTCTGTCAAAAACGGGAACGGTCGGCTCGGGTCGTACTCATACGTGTCGGTCGCAGCCACTCCCGCCGCCGTCCCCGGCACTTCCTCTGCACGCAACACCCCGTCGCCGAACCTCGAATTCGCACTCCCGCCGCTGTGCAGATAAAAACGCGTAAACTCCGTCCGTGCCAACGGGTACTCGCTCTCTTCCCGCCAAGCGTTTTCCCCCATGACAAACAAACTCACATTGGGCTCTGCATCCAACCCGTTCTCCTCGCCCTTCAACCAGCGGTCGAAAAAGCGGACCTGCCTCGCCCGCAAATCAATCACCGCATCCGGGCCGAACTCCACACTGCCAAGTTTCGAAGAACGATTGATTCCGTGATCCCACGGCCCCATGATCATCTTCTGATTCGCACGGGCCGTTTCGCCCTTCGCCCGACTCGTCATCCCGATGTAGTTCAACGGTGTGCCCACTTGCTCGTCGTCGTACCAGCCGGAGATGTGCAAGACCGGCAGATCGAGCTGTTCAAACTTGTCTTGGTACGCGATCTGCTTCCACCACGCATCCAAGCCCACATGCTCAAACTCTTCCCGCCAGTACGGCATCTCGCGCCCCGTCAGTTCGTCCATCGTCACGAGCGGCAGATGATCGTAAATCGAATGCCAATCAAGCGCATGCATGTTCTGCATCGAACGATCCGCCGTCAAAAACAACCAGCACAGATGGTGCGGTGTCGGAACCCCCGTCGGCCACTCGACAAACGGGTCGGACGGGCAGACGGCGGAGATCATCGCTTTCAAATGCGGCGGTTGCTGCAGCGCCGCCAACCACTGGATTCGTCCGAGATACGAACCGCCCATCGTGCCGACATTGCCATCGCTCCAAGCCTGCGCCGCCGCCCACTCGATCGTATCGTACCCGTCGAGACCCTCGTTGCGGTACGGGATGAACTTGCCTTCCGAATCCCCGCGTCCGCGAACATCGACGACCAACACAGAATACCCGTGGGACGCGTAGAACTTGGAATTCGCGATGGTGACATCGGAATTTTTTCCATACGGGGTGCGGGAGATGATCGTCGGGTACGAGCCCTCCGCTTCCGGCAGATAGAGATCGGCGGACAGCTCAACGCCGTCGCGCATCGGGATGCGAATGCCCCATTGTGTGCGGGTTTTCATAGATGACTCAGCCCCCTTGGATGTCGTCCTTGGTTTCATCGTGCAGAATCAGAGAGTCGTCAATCGCGTTCATGAAGTCCGGGTCGAACACCACTAGAATCCAGAAGCCCACGCCGCGCAAGTTGTAGCGCTTGGCGAGGCCGATTTTCTCCTTCACCGTCTGCGGGGTTTCGCTGTAGGCGTTGATGCCGAGCATCAATTTGTCGGACGGCACCACTTCTTGCGCCATCTGGATCGCTTCTTGGACTTTGTCGTTCGGTTGCGGGAGCTTGTCGTTCACATACGAGTACGCCATGATAAAAAGCTGATCGGCGCTTTGCGCGACCGCCTGATAATCGTAGCCTTTGTACCAGCCGTTGAGCGGGGCCATGACGACGCTTAGTTTTTTGTTTTGTTTGTGGAGGACGTCGGCGACGATTTTGACGAGGCTTGCGTAGTGGGCGCGCACGGTCGCGACGTCGTCCTTCACCGGGTCGCCGAGCGTTTCAAAGTCGAGCATCGCGCCGTCGAGACCTTGTTCGGTGAGTTTGTTCGCGAGGTCGGTCGCGAATTTTTGTTGCAAGTCGGGGTTGCCCATCAGTTTGGTGATCTCGCCGCTTTTGTTCTCGGAGAAGACCATGAGGGTGGTGCCGACTTTTTCGGACTTTACTTCCTTGAGGAAATCGTCTGCGCCCTCGGTGGGCCAGTGGTATTCGGACTGGTTGACGTTGAAGGAGCCGTTTGCGTCGAGGATGCTCCACGTGAGCGCCGTGTCTTTGAACTTCGGCAAGTAGTTGCGCTTGTCATACGAGCCGAGCCCGTAGAACACCATCGTATCCATCTGACGCGGCTGCGACGTAATCAGGACGGTGTTCGTCGCTTCGTCCCAACCGACTTTCGCGCCAAACTGCTCGCTGAGGAAGCGAACGGGGATCAGCACGCGGTCTTGAACGAGAATCGGTTCGGCGTCGAGCGCGACCGATTTTTTTTCGACGGTGGCGGTTTTGTTGCCGACTTGCAAGCGGACTTCCTTGCCCGGGCCCGTTGCGATGACCGTCTGCGTGGCTTCATCCCACTCAATACTTAGCCCCAGCGCCGCGCCAATCGTGCGAAACGGCACCATCGTGCGCGCGTTGTACTGAATCGGATCAACGGGAGCCGGCAGCATCACGCCGTCCAATTGGATCATGATCCGAGGTTCTGCCATCGCCGCCATCGGGGTGGCGTGGGCAGCGGGTGTGATTGCGAGACTTGCAAACAACATCAAACCTGCTAGAAGTGCCTGAAATCCTTTCCCATGTCTCATCTATTTCTCTCCTACGTCATTAGATAGGTTGCTAGTTTCTTACATCTTATCACAGAAAAGTATGACAGGAATGGGACTGGCAGACTACGTAACAGAGTTGTCATATAATAAAAAAACTCCCTACGAAAGTTCGTAGAGAGTTACGGGATGGGTTATTTTCATGACTCTTGGACGTAGGCAAGCACTTTGTCTAAGTAGCTGTCTAGAGGACGTGACGAATCCACGAGTAGAGGTTGCGTGTGGGTAGGTTTCTGAGAGGTTCCAAACGCCGCTAGAAAAGTTTCCTTAGACGTGACCTGCCGATTTTGGCTTGTTAGGGCGGGGCGGGTTTGGAGGCGGGTGTCGATCTCGTGGATGTCTTCGAGGATGCATTCGACGTATTTGTAGGTGGCTTGGTGTTTGTAAGCCAAGGCTGTTCCTTTTTCGACCATCACCGTGTACAGGCAGGGACTGTCCAAGATCACGCTGAGACCTTGGGCGAGGAAGGACTCGACCAACGCCCACTCGATGTCATAGGACATTTTACCTGCGACCCTGGTATCGAACTCGGCACCGTCCGATTCAAGAAGTGCGGATTTGACAACATCGTGGTCGAGCACCACAGCCCCCGTTTTTTTCGCGAGGGCCCTCGCAAGGGTCGATTTCCCCGAACCCGGAACCCCGGACATTTGCAGAAAGAACATGGGCAGTTCTCCTTTTTCGTGAATAAAAACGCCCAGCCATTGCTGAGCGTTTTTTTGCGGTCTATTTTTGAGTCTCGTCGTGGTTTTTCAGGTACTCTTCTAAGAACTTTCGGTTCGCTTTACTCTTAGGCAAAATACCTAGATTTTTATACTGCCATACGTATTGGCGTTGCGAACTATTTAGCTCGGAGATCAACGGATTGTCGTAGTCGTACTCAATCTTGAACTTACCCGTACTTTCGAGAACGAGGGTCAGGCCGTACCAGACATCATTGTTATGTTGTTGGAACTCCCTTTGCAACTCCTCAAACAACTTATGCATCTCGATCAATAAATCTTTGTAGATCCTATTACTAACTCCATAGATCTGCGGTATGTAATGAGAATATACAAACTCAGGATTTTGCGGCGTGTCAAAATAAAAATAAACCTCTGAGGAATCATTCGGTATGATCTCAGCACACAAAACGATCTTGCACCACTCACCGGGGACGATCTCGTTTAGCTTTTCTGCAATTGTTTGATAAAGGTCGCCCATGCGTTTCGTTTCCATGCTAAAAATTCAGCTCCCTTTCATTCCCCTCATAACCGGCCAACAACGCACCTTCCACCCACTCAATCATCAATTAACCCTCCTCAATCAACTATCTAAGAATTCAATGTGAATTCGATCGACTAGGATCTGAACGGTCTTACCGTCGAACCACGCAAGATCATCGATTACTTCTTCATCGAGCTCAAATTCAACGCCAATGTCAATTGTTTTTTTAGAATAGTCGAACATGCCTACTACGTGATAGGCGAAACTATTCTCAATCCGATGGAATCCAATGTTTGTCCCCTGTGCTTCTTGCATATCGAGATCATCGAGAACGATGAAACGTATGGAGACAGGGTACAATTTATCCTCTACTGGTTCAAAGGAAATTCCGTACGGCATATAGGAGGTTACCTCAACGCCAGAAATAGACACCGTCACTTCCTCCTCCACTTGTGGATTAAAACTTTTGACCGTCACGCTATGTATCATAAGAACTTCTCCTCTCACTTTACGGAATCGGATTTATCACATTCTCGTTTTTTCCATTTAACAGTTTCCAGAAATCCTTACCACTCTCGACATGATAAGTAGTAATCTCTCCCTGGTTATTTGTACCAACGAACTCAAATTTAGCGATTCCTTTTCTCGAAGTACTCATAAACTTCACGTAACCTGTTCGTGTTTCAAGGGTCCCATCTTTCAATTTATACTGGTATTGTACTTTAATACCGTTTTTGATAACCTCCCTTGCCCCTAGCAAATACTCTTCGGCGTTCTTGTAGGTCTTAACCTTCTGGCCTGTACGATCGGTCTTATCGAATTCACGGCCATGCTTTTCATAATGGTCTATTTGTTTCGTAGAAGTAGCAAAACTTGACGGGACCTGCGCTGTTCCACCTGTCGTTCCTTCAAAACTACTCCCATGAAAAGTCGCCCCGGTATCCGCGCTGTACTTCGGCCCCATCGCTTTCATAATCCCTACGGCAAATGCCGTGCCGGCCATGTAGACGGAGCCGGGGGATTCGTTTTGGGCGAGTTGTTTTTTGATGTAGTTTTGGTAGCCTTCGTCGTCGTCCAGTTGTTTGTCGGCGTCGAAGTCGGGGTCTTGGATCAGACTTTGGTAGTACGCCGCTTCTTCGTCCTCACCCAAGAGGTCTTGCAGACGGTCGTAGAGTTGCTCGTTGCTCAGGTCGTACAGGTACTTGAGATACTGCTCCGCCGCCTCTGCTCGAACTTCATCAGGCAAATAGTCCGGTTGTTTGGACGTGTAATACTGCCGGAATGCAGCCAACAGTTGATTGCGGTCTTGCCCGTACTCGTCATCCTCCGCTTGCTCCACCAACTCCGGATGCCGCTTGTAGTACGACCACACTGCATCCGGCAACACAACCACATCGGGAACTCCGCTCATAATCTCGTGAAATCTCCCCGCCGCCAGCGAATCGGCTTCGCTTGCTTCCATGTCCGCCTGCTGTCTCAACCGAGCGGCTTGATGCGCGAGGTTTTGTTTATGGTGAATGCTGTCCGGCGTGTCATCGTTGTACTCCCAACTCACCATCTGAATCTGCTCCGCTTGACGTCGAAGTTCCTGCACGCGCTCGATCTTCCCCGCCAAATCTGTGAGCACGCTCGCCGCCCGTTCCAGCACGTCCGCTTGTTGGCGCAAATACCCGACATGCTGCTCATTTTTCCCGGCAAAAGAAACCGCCGCCGTCCCGCTCCACTCGTACCCGACCAATTGCGTTTGATGCCCGACCAACCGCGAAGCCTGCCTCCGCAATTCCCCCGCTCCCGCCCCAAACCGCGAAGCTGTATACCGCAAGGCATACGGGTCTCCTTGCAACATCGAATTCCTCACCCCACACTCCAAATTCTTCACGCAAAAAACGCCCAGCCACCACCCCGCTGAGCGTCTCTCCCTATCCTATTTAAAAAAACTGTCCTTGCCCTTGCGCGTCCCGCTTCGTCCGAACAGCACCCAGACGCCTGCGAGGACCAGCAAGATCCCGAGAACTCCGCCGAACATGCCGTTCATGGCGTTGAGTCCGAGGAAGATCACCGCGATTACGGTCAAGATCGAAACCGGCACCAACAGCCCGGCATTGCGACCTCCGAACATGTATTGTTCGAACAACCCCACCGCCGGTGCCAGCATGAAGACCGGCCACAATCCGTGGAGCGACCCCCAGCCGAAGATGTTGCAGAACAGGAACAGACAGCCGAGTACCGTCAACACCCCGCCCGGTACGAGAATGCCCGCATTGTGCTCCTGCGGAGACATGAAGAAGCGGACGTGGAACAAGATGCCCGGCACGAGCAGAAACAGCGGCCAGAGGAAGTACATCGAGATCGTAATAAACCCCAACGTCCCCAACGCAAGCAAGGCCCCGACAACCAACAACAAGACACCAGCAAATCGACGCTCCATTTTTTTCACCCTCACCTAGTCACAATCTAAATTTCTCTTATCTATATTGTACGTCCCGCCGGTGTGTTTTTCCTTCCGTCCCGAGACGGAGTCTGCACGTCCTAGAGGCTGATTCCCCACTTGCGCTCATGATGTTTGCGAATCCCGTCCGCCAGCAAATTGAACGACAAGATCGCAAACGACAACGCAAACACCGGCCAGAGCACCACCATCGGGTACGAGCGGAACGCGTTAATCGAATACCCGATCGACCCCGCCCATTCCTCCGGATAGCGCATCGCAACCGGCGAACCCTGCTCAAGCATCGAGCCGCCGAGGAACACCGACAACACGCCGAGTTGCCCCGCCAACCAGAGCGTCTGCGCAATTTCGCTGACCAGCAGCACCATGAGGAACGTGGACAAGTGCGGCAAGAGATGTTTGCGCAACACGCGCCAACGCCCCGTGCCGATCGCTTTCTGCCCTTCCATAAACGGGCTCTTCATCAGCGCTTCCATCTTGCCCTGAATCACATACGCCGTCGGGAACAGTCCGACCAGCGCAATCAGCACGCTCATCAGGAACAGAATCTGAATCGGCTTGATCGCGTCCGTGAAAATGAACACGATGACAACCAAGAATACGATCAACACCGAAGGCACCGTCGTAAACGCCATACTCAGCTTCTCATTCAACCACCCGACCGTCCGCGGGAACGACGCCCCCAAGTACGCCAAGGGCAGACCGATCAACGTCCGAACCAAGGCCACGCCCACGGCGAACGTGATCGTAACCCGCGCCCCGCGCAGCAGTTTCGAGAGGATGTCCCGCCCGTTTTGGTCGGTGCCGAGTTTGTTGAGAGTGTCGGCCGCTTGCGGGGCGGCTTCTATCTTAATCGAACCGTCCGCTTGCGGGATTTTTTTGAAAGGATGAACTTCATCCATCGTGAACGGCGCGACCGTGGGCCCGAACACGATGGTGAGCAAGAGCAATATGGAACCCATCAGCCCGAACCACAACGATTTGTTCATGGCTTGCACCCCCTATTTGCGCAGCGCCGGGTTGACCCACAGGCGCAGAAGCGACGAGATCAGGTTGACGATCAACACGAACGCGGCGAGACACATCAAGATCGTCGCCAGCAATTTCGTCAGCGCCGGAATGTCGGCCCGCGCTTGGAACCACCACGTCACCCCTTTGATGTTCAACAAGCGTTCCACGATGACGAGGCCCGACGCCGCAAACGCCACGACTTTGGGCAACACTGCGAGAATCGAATCGAGCGCCGGACGCATGACATATTTGATGAAGACCCGGTATTCCGGCAGCCCTTTTGCTCTCGCCGTGCGCACGCATTCTTGGGACAGCGCTTCTCGACAGGCATTGACCATGTAGCGGTAGACCATCGCCGAGACCGGCACCAGCAAGGAAAGCATCGGCAGGGCGAAGATTTTGTTCGCTCCAAAGTCGGCAACCCCGATGATGTACGAGCCCCAGAGGATGTTGAGTTTCAAAACCAGCAGTTGCAAGAGCAAGATCAACAGCAAGTCCGGCAGTGCAAATACCGCTTGGTTTACTCCGCCGATGACGTTCTTCGCCCACTTCGGCAGGAAAAACTGCACCGCCCCGAGCAAGATCCCGCTCGCCGAACCGAGCAGCACCGCCGTCATGAGAATTTTGGCAGAACGAGCCGCCATGTCGGCGACGTAGGAGAGAATCTGTGCGTTGAGCTCCGGCGTCATGTAGCCGCGAATCCACGTCATCTTGACCCGCAGTTCGCCGAAGTCCCCGTGTGCGATGTTGACGAAAAACGACCACACCGATTTGAAATACAGCGTCCAGTTCGTCGTCATGAAATCTTGCTGGATGGCGTGCGGCGTCACTTTGATGGCAAGCGGCAAAAACGTGATGAGGATGATGATCAGCGAAACCGCCACAAACCCTACCAAATTGCGCAGAACCACGCTCGAAATGCTGCGGAGGACACTCATGCCTGCACCTCCGCCTCTGCATAATGGCAGGCGACGAGATGACCGTCCGCGGCGGGTTCCAACGCGGGCGTTTTTTGCTTGCACAGCTGCGTTGCAATCGGGCAACGAGTATGGAACGCGCACCCGGACGGCGGGTTCATCGGGCTTGGCACTTCGCCTTGCAAGATCACCCGCTCCGAAGCCACCGCGACCTCCGGTTGAGGCACCGCCGAAAGCAACGCTTTCGTATACGGATGCAACGGGCTCGCAAAAAGCTCGTCGGACGTGCCCGTCTCGACGATTTTCCCAAGGTACATCACGGCGACTCGGTCTGCCACATGACGAACGACGGAGAGGTCGTGCGAGATGAACAGGTAGGACAGGCCGAATTTTTCCTTGAGGTCTTGGAAGAGGTTCAGCACTTGCGATTGGACCGAGACGTCGAGCGCCGACACCGGCTCGTCGGCGACGATCACTTTCGGATGCAGAGACAGGGCGCGGGCGATCCCGATGCGCTGACGTTGCCCGCCGGAGAGTTCATGCGGGTAACGACCTGCGTAGGAATCGTTGAGACCGACGATTTGCAGAAGTTCGGAGAGTTTGTCGGCACGTTGCTCCTTGGTATGCAGACCGTGGACTTCCATCGCTTCGAGAATCGACTCGCCAATCGTCAGGCGCGGGTTGAGAAACGAGTACGCGTCTTGGAACACGATCTGCATCTCACGGCGCAGTTGAAACAGCCGAGAGCGGGACATGTTGCGCACTTCTTCGCCTTGGAATTGAATCGAGCCCCCCGTCGCTTCGATCAGACGGAGCACGGCGCGGCCGGTGGTTGATTTCCCACAGCCCGACTCCCCGACCAGTGCGAGCGTTTCGCCTTGGTGCAGGTCGAAGGACAATCCGTCGACGGCGCGAACGGTGCCGAGGGTGCGGAGGCCTTTTTTGACGGGGAAGTGCATGTTCAGATCCTCGACGCGTAGAATCGGTTGGTTCGGCTGGCTCATGCGCGCACCTCCTTGACCACAGACTTCTGCGGTTCGGCGTACCAGCAACGCACGAGACGTCCGCCGTCCAAGCGCGTCAAACTCGGCATCTCGCCGCATTCGGACGTCGCATGCTCACAACGCCCACGGAAACGGCAACCTGCGCCCCATTCGCTTGGAGAAGGCACCGACCCCGGGATTTGTGTAAAACGCTCCTGTTTCACCGACAGTCGCGGCGTGGCGGCAAGCAACGCTTTCGTATACGGATGTGACGGGTCGGCAAAAAGCGTCTTGGCTTGCGACTGCTCAATCACTTGCCCCGCATACATCACGACCACTTTCTGGCACATCTGGGCGATGACCCCGAGGTCGTGCGAGATCAAGATCAGCGACATGCCGTTCTCCGCTTGCAACTCCGCCAGCAGATCGAGAATCTGCGCTTGCGTCGTCACATCGAGCGCCGTCGTCGGCTCGTCTGCGATCAACAGGTCCGGCTCGCACGAAATCGCGATGGCGATCATCACGCGTTGACGCATCCCGCCCGACAACTGCGCCGGGTATTCGTGAAAGACGTTCTCAGGTCCTGGGATGCCGACTTTTTTCAATAAATCGATGGCGCGTTCCTTCGCTTGTTTCTTGGACATGCCCAGATGGTAGCGCAGGCCCTCCATCAACTGGTTGCCCACCGTATAGTACGGAGACAGCGACGTCATCGGGTCTTGAAAAATCATCCCGATGCGCACGCCGCGCACCTTGTTTCGTTCCGCGTCTTTGAGCGTCAACAGGTCGTCGCCGTCAAACAGCAACCGCCCCTCTTGCACGCGAGCCGATTCGGGCAGCAGACCCATTACCGCAAGCGACGACAACGTCTTGCCGCAGCCCGATTCTCCGACGAGACCGAGCGTTTCACCGCGACGAATCGAGATCGACACCCGATCCAGCGCCGGAACGGGCGTTCCTTTTTTGTCCTTGCTTTGGAACGCCACCGTCAAGTCGCGCACTTCCAGCAGCTCACTCACATCAAACCCCCACTTTCTCGCACTCTCTATTTTTCGGTGACTTTTTTCTGTAATGGTTCCTAATATTCTGACTTCATGCGTTAAAAAATGATCCTCCCACGGTGACATGTGCGGAGGAGAAGCACCCATTCTGGGGTTCAGGGGAAGACATACGTCTCTCATGGGGGGGTGCTTCACAGGATTAGACACCGTGCTCCTCGTTTGGTTACACACATGGTACACTGAAGTGGACTTCATTTTCAGAAAGTAGGATTCTACTCTATGAACCTCGGACCCAAAATCAAAACCTACCGCGAAGCCAAAGGCTGGAACCAAAAGGAACTCGCGGAAAAAGCCGACGTGTCCCCGTCGACGATCTCCGCTCTCGAAAACGACCGCTTCACTCCGTCTCCCGAACTCATTCAACGAATCGCCCATGCGATGGGACTGCCTCTGCAGGA
Organism: Tumebacillus amylolyticus; assembly: GCF_016722965.1. Taxonomy (NCBI): domain Bacteria; kingdom Bacillati; phylum Bacillota; class Bacilli; order Caryophanales; family Alicyclobacillaceae; genus Tumebacillus; species Tumebacillus amylolyticus. The sequence goes on along the minus strand of NZ_JAEQNB010000009.1, from coordinate 16,506 downwards.
GTTGTCGGAGCGTGCGACCGAACTGACGCTGGAAGCGAAGTTCAACCTCGTCCGGCTGCATCTGCACCGCCACCACGACACGCAAGCGTTGGATGAGCTGACTCGCATCCAAGAGCGGGAAGCGCTGCTTGATGAGCAACAGGACGAATGGATGCTCTTGCAAGCCACCGCGCTGCTGAGCCAACCCGACCGCTTGCCCGCCATCGAAAAGCTCTACGCGCTGGTGTACAAATTGGAACGCGCCCCGCAACTCAACCATGTCTTCGTCGCCCGCGTGCAAAGTACGCTGGGCGACGGATGGGCGCTTAACGGAGACTTCGTGACCGCCGTGCATCATTACAAGCGCGGACTTGAAGTGTTGAACCGCCTCACGACTCCGGATTCGCTGTTGCTTGCCCATTTGCACTTCCGTCTGGCGGTCTGTTCCCAAGTTCTGCGTCATGATGACGAAGCGATGGACTCCATACGGGAATCGGTGGACCTGTACAACTCGTGTGCCACGCCGGAATCGATGGCGGAAATGTTCGCACAGCTTGCCGACTCCTACCTGCAAGGAGGAGACCCCGTGCAAGCGGCGGCCGCGTATCAAAAAGCGGTGGCGTCTTACAATCTCGCCGGTCATGTGCGCGGGGCCGTGCGCGCGCAGGGGTTTGAAGCGTTTCATAAGGAAGGACGACTCCCTGAGGAAGTCCTGCCTTTTTTGCAACGAGAATTGGACGCTCTGCGTCACCCGCTGGAACAAGCGTTGCTCCATACCCGCATCGCCAAGATCCATCTCGATCTGCAAGACTTGCCGAACGCAAAACAAGCGTTGGAAAAAGCGGAGGTGTTGTCCGCCGATGCACCCGCTTCGGGAGAGCGTGCCTACACGCTTTTGATCAAAGCGATGTACTTATTGGAAGCGGGAGAGTACGAGTCCGCCTGTGACTGTGCATTCGCCGCGTCCGACATCTACGTGACCCTGCCCTACTACCACACCAACCTCAAAGAATCGCTTCGCATCGGCAAGGAAGCCGTCCTCCGCCTGCGCAAAGGGGATGGAGGCCTCTCATGACAGAGCTTGGACTCCTCATCAAACTTCACCGCGAACTGAAAGGCTGGAACCAAAAGGAGCTCGCCGAAAAAGCAGACGTGTCGCCCGCGACGATCTCCGGGACCGAAAACGGGCGGTTCGTTCCGACGCCCACCGTGTTGCATCGAGTCGCCGTCGAATTGAACGTGCCGTTCCACAAACTAGCCTCCCAAATCCCCGCCCCTAAACTGAACACGCTGTTGGAGGTTGCGGCGCTTTATTTGTACAACCGAGATACCTACCATGCGTTGGAACTCGTACACCGCATTCGCACGGAAGAGTACCCGTTGCAAGAATATCAACTCGACGAGCTCACCTGTATTGAAGCTTCCGCGTTGACCATCTGGTCTGCTTCACGTATGGAGGCGATTGAGACCCTGTATTCTCTCTCTCACAAAATGAAAGGGTCCCCTCTGCTGTCCATGCGTGTGCAGAACGCGCTCGGTGTTGCCTGGCATTGGCATTCCGATTATGTGACCGCGGTGCATCATTTTAGGAGTGCGATTGAAATCATGAACAACTTCCCGACGCCCGAAGCGCATTTCCAAGCGCCGCCCCTCATCAACATCGGGGATTGCTTGCGTTGGTTGGGTCGATACCGGGAAGCGATCCCCTATATCGAACAAGCGATTCCACTGATGATCCAAAGCCGCAACATCATGTCGATCGGCGCTTGTTACTTCAATCTGGCGCACTGTTACGTGCATCTAGGGGATATCCCAAACGCGACGATTGCCTACCTTGATGCCATTCCCTACTTTGAAGCGGCGAAGGCAAAGTGGTTCACGATGCGTTGCCGCAGCAACATCTACTTTTACAATCCCGAGCTTGTAGAGGAAGCCATCTCTGTATTAGAAGAAGAAGCTCGGGAGTTGCAGGACGAGATACCGCCCAAAGACATTGCGTTTATCACCACCCGTATCGCCAAAATCCACGTTGACCGTCAGGAATTCGCAGAGGCCGAAGCTGCATTTGAAAAAGTGGCCGCGATGTTGAACGACTCCCCTCAGACCGCAGAACAGGCGTATTTCTTGATGAACTACGCGAAGTATTTTTTTGCTAGAGAAGACTATGAGACAGCCAGCCACTATGCATTTGAAGCTGCGGATCTGTACGCGTCGTTGCGCCTCCTCCACGCCGATTTGCAAGAATCGCTTCGCATCGGTAAGGAAGCCGTCCTCCGCCTGCGCAAAGCGGATGGAGGCCTCTCATGACAGAGCTTGGACTCAAAATCAAACTCCACCGCGAACGAAAAGGCTGGAACCAAAAAGAGCTCGCCGAAAAAGCGGACGTGTCGCCCGCCACGATCTCCGGCGCCGAGAACGGGCGGTTCACGCCGACGCCCGCCGTCTTGCATCGCATCGCGCGGGAACTGGGCTTGGAGTTTTACGAACTCTCGACCTTGTATCCGGAACCGAAACTCGATACGTTGCTTGAGATCGGCTATCTCTACGTCTCCGAACGACACTTCGGTCAGGCGCTGAACCTCGCCCATCAGATTCAATGTGAGAACCCGCCGATGCAAGAGTATCAGCTTCACCAGTTGCTGTATCTGGAAGCTTTCGCGCTCACCTACTGGGAACAGACCCGGATGCAAGGCATTGAAGCGCTCTATTCGCTGTCCACCAAACTCGAAGGGGCCGCGCACACCGATCAAATCTTCGCCATGCGCGTCCAAAATGCACTGGGTGCCGCTTGGTACCGGCAGTTGGATCTCATCACCGCTCTGCATCATTACAAACGGGCCATTGAGATGCTGAACAGTTTCCCGCAGACGCAAGACCGCATCGTCGGCACCATCCACTACAACATCGGGAACTGTCTGCGTTGGCTGGGACAGGATCGGGAAGCGATCGTTTATTTAGAAAAAGCGCTCCCGCTGACCCTCGAAAGCCGCAATTATATGAGCGTGGGCGGAATCTACTTTTCGCTGGGGGCTTGTTACCAAAACCTCCACGAGATGCAAGCGGCGTCCGAAGCGTTTCGGGAGGCCGTTCCGTGGTTTGAAGCGGCGAATTCCCAAGAGTTCGCGATGCAATCCCGAAGCCTGCTCTACTTTTGCTCGCCCGAACTTCGAGCCCAGGCGCTACCGTACCTGGAGGAGGAGTTGCAGACGTTGACGGGCGTCGTGCATCCGATTGACGAGTCGGTGACGTTGACCCGTATCGCGTCTCTACACCTCGAACGAGGCGAACTCCCCCAAGCCCAAACCGCGTTGGAAAAAGCGGACGCGCTGTCAGCCAAACATCCCCGCAGCGGGCAGCGCGGCTATTTCTTGCAGACGTACGCCCTCTATCAGCTCGCCGTAGGAAACGATGACGCCGCCAGCCACTACGCGTTTGAAGCGGCCGATCTGTACGCGTCGCTGCGTTTCTTCCATACAGACCTGCAAGAATCGCTGCGCATCGGCAAGCAAGCGGTGCTTCGCCTACGAGAAGGGAGCGAACGCACTTCATGACAGCGCTTGGCAACAAGATCAAGCACCAGCGCGAAGCAAAAGGCTGGAACCAAAAGGAACTCGCTGAAAAAGCGGACGTGTCGCCCGCGACGATCTCCGGTGTGGAAAATGGGCGTTTCATCCCGACGCCTTCCGTTCTGTACAAAATCGCCGCCGAACTGGGCGTCAAGTTTTCTGAACTGGTCGAGACACTTCCCGATCCCAAACTGGATACGTGGCTTGAAATCATACCCTTTTACGTGAGAGATCATCAATATGCCGCCGCCCTCCCTCTCATCCACCGCTTGCTCACCGAATATCCTCACATGCATGACGTTCAGCGAGATCATTTGATTTGTTATGAAGCCATTATGTTAGGTGAGTGGGAGCAAACCCGGATGCAGTGCATTGAGACGCTTTATGCGCTTGCTTTTAAGTGGGAAGGGCTCGCTCACACGAACCCAGAGTTTTTCGTGTCCATACACAATCGACTCGGTGCTTTGTGGTATCAGTCTTTAGAATTCATCACAGCCTCGCACCACTACAAGCGAGCCCTCGAAGTTTTGAAAAGTTTTCCCTCAGCCCAAGACCACTACCGGGTTGCCACGATTCAGTTTAATTTAGGAGACTGCCTACGATGGCTTGGCCAAGACCAAGAAGCTATCCAATACTTAGAAAAGGCCCTCCCCTATTTCCAAGAGCAGCGAATTGCCAAGGGTGTGGGCGGCTGTTACTTTGCACTAGGCATGTGCTATAAGAATCTCGGAGAATTTTCGAAAGCGGTGCTCATGTTCCAACAGGCGGCACCCCATGTAGAAGAAGCGAACTTGAAATGGTATGCCGTGCGTTGCCGAAGCTACTCCCGCTTTTTTAGTCCGGAACTACATGAAGACGCCATTGAGGTTTTGAAAGAGGAGTTACAGGAATTACGAACTATGATGCGACCCGGAGACGTCGCGACCACGAAGTCCCGGATTGCCAAGCTTCACCTCGATCGTCACCAGTTTCCCGAAGCCAAAGCGATGTTGGATCAGGCGGAGAACCATCTGAGCGAACTCAAGCCGGATGAACACCGCGCGTACTTCCTGCTTGCGAAAGCCCTCTATCATTTCGCTTTAGGTGACTTCGACACTGCGAGTCAGTATGCGTTTGAAGCGGTCGACTTGTATGCGGTATTACGCACCTTTCATTCCGAGCTTCAAGAAGCCCTGCGCATCAGCCAAGAATCCGTCCTCAAACTCCGCGAGTCCTATGAACAAAAAAAGCGCCCGTGATGTCGGGTCACGGGCGAAAAGTGGGAGAGCGTTTTTCCAAACACTCTACGAAGTTTGTCATAGAAATAGTACCAATAGGTAGTTGCAATAACAACGGTGTAGTGACAATATTTTTAGACGTATCCCACTATTGCAGACAAAAAATGAAAGGTCACCCGCGAACGGGTGACCTTTTTTTTACGTTTAGGCGTTTGTGATTGTTTCCGTGATTTCCTGCACCGCGTGCTCCAAGATCTTCATCGCGAGGTGGATGTCTTGCGAAGAGACGTTGAGCGGCGGGAGCAGGCGGAGCGTTTTTTCCCCGGCGTTGAGGACGAGGAGGCCGAGTTCTTGGCACTTGGCGACCAGCGGGGCGACGGGTCGGTCGAGCGTGACGCCGCGCAGGAGACCGAGACCGCGCAGTTCGAGCAGGCAGTCGTATTGCTCGATCAAGCCTTGCAGGCGCAGGCCCAGTTCCACGCCCATTTCGGTGGCGTGGTCGAGCAGGTTTTCGCTCTCGATGGTATCAAGCGTAGCCAGCACGGCCGCCATCACCAGCGGAGTTCCGCCAAATGTGCTGCCGTGCGTGCCCGGTTGGAACGCCGAAGCGACGTCCGCTTTGGCAAGCGTCGCGCCGACGGGAATCCCGTTGCCAAGCGCTTTGGCAAGCGTGAGGATGTCCGGTTGGATGCCCGCTTGTTGGTAGGCAAACATCGTACCGGTGCGACCGATGCCCGTCTGCACTTCGTCCAAGATCAAGAGCAGGCCGTGTTGGTCGCAGAGAGCGCGAATGCCTTGCAAGAATTCGGGGCTCAGCGGCAAGACGCCGCCTTCGCCTTGGACCGCTTCGAGCAGGATCGCGCAAGTGTGCGCGCCAATCGACGCTTCAATCTCGGCGAGGTCTTTCGAAACATAGCGGAAGCCCGGCACCAGCGGCGCGAACCCCTCTTGGAACTTCAAGCGCGGAGTGGCCGAGACGGTAGCCAGCGTGCGTCCGTGGAACGCGTCTTCAAGCGTGAGGATCTCGTACTTGTGCTCGCCGTACTTTTCCTTGCTGTGCTTGCGAGCCAGCTTAATCGCCGCTTCGTTCGCTTCCGCTCCCGAGTTGCAGAAAAACGCTTGGTCGAGCCCCGAAAGTTTGGCGAGCTTCGCCGCGACTTCCTCTTGCTTGCGAATTTGGAACAGGTTGGACGTATGCACGAGCGTCGCCGCTTGCTCTTGGATCGCGCGCGTTACGTTCGGGTGGCAATGGCCGAGGTTGGTGACGGCGATGCCGGAGGTGAAGTCGATGTATTCGTTGCCCGCTTCGTCGTACAGCCGAGTGCCTGCACCTCGTTCGAACGCGATGGGGTACCGACCGTAGTTGCTCATCAGATGTTGGGTCATGCTGTCTGTTCTCCTCCCCGCACCAGTGTCCCGATGCCGTTCTTGGTAAAGACTTCGAGCAACAGCGCATGACGCTCGTTGCCGTTCAAGATGTGTACATGCCGAGCTCCGCAACGCAGAGCTTCGAGGCAGGCTTCCACTTTCGGGACCATCCCGCCGTGGATGACACCCTCGCCGATCAGGTTGGCAATATCGCCGGCGGAGACCTCGGAGAGGACAGAGCCGTTTTTCATGATGCCGGGCACGTCGGTCAGGAGAATCAATTTCTCAGCGGAAAGTGCGCCTGCGATGGCTCCTGCCGCCGAGTCTGCGTTGACGTTGTAGCGCGTGCCGTGTTCGTCGACGCCAATCGGGGCGATGACCGGGATGAAGCCCCCGGCGAGAATCGAATGGAGCACATCCGGTTGGACATGCGTGACTTCGCCGACCAAGCCGAGGTCGCCGCCGTCGTGTTGTTTTTTCTGAACGTGCAGCAAGTTGCCGTCCACGCCGGTCAGACCGACAGACGGACAGCCCGCCGCGCCGAATGCGGCGACGAGTTGTTTGTTGACTTGACCGCCGAGCACCATCTCGACGACTTCCATCGTCGGACCGTCGGTGACACGCAAGCCGTCCACGAATTGCGCTTGGTGTCCGAGAGCGTTCAGCAGTTTCGTGATCGCTTTGCCGCCGCCGTGGACGACGACCGGTTGGAGACCGACTTGTTTCAGCCAGATGATGTCGAGGATGACCGGGTCGATCTCTTGGCGGTCGGCGTCCGATTGGATCGTGGAACCGCCGTATTTGATGACGACGATCTTGCCGGCGAATTTTTGAATGTAGGGCAGGGCTTCGATGAGCACCTGCGCTTTTTCAGAAGGAGAAATCTCCGCGATTGTGTTCAAAGTTTCCATCTCCCTCCCCCGACTCAGGTCCGATACGAAGCGTTGATGCGCACGTAGTCGTACGTGAGGTCGCAACCGTATGCTTTGGCGGAGGCATCGCCTTGGTTGAGGTCGATCGTGAGCACGACGTTGTCGCCGAGCAGAATTTCCTTGGCCGCTTCTTCGTCGAACACGAGGCCCATGCCGCCCGCGGCGACTTGAATCGAGCCGATGAAGATGTCGAGCAGGTTCGGGTCGAACTTCGCGCCGGAGTAGCCCGCCGCGCAGAGGATGCGGCCCCAGTTGGCGTCTGCGCCGTAGACGGCCGTTTTGACAAGGGAAGAACCGATGACAGACTTCGCGATCACCGTTGCGATCTCCTGAGACGGAGCGCTGTTGACGGCGACTTCGATCAGCTTCGTGGCACCCTCGCCGTCACGAGCGATGTCCTTGGCGAGTTTTTCGGAGACGATGTGGAAGGCGTCGACGAATTCGTTCCATTGCGGGTGGTCTTCGTTGAGCATAACATTTCCCGCCATGCCGTTTGCCATCACCAGCACCATGTCGTTGGTCGAGGTGTCGCCGTCGACGGTGATGCAGTTGTAGGTTTGATCGGTGGTTTTCGAGAGCAAGCGCTTGAGCGCCGCCGGTTCAACGGCTGCGTCGGTGGTGACGAACGCGAGCATCGTCGCCATGTTCGGATGGATCATCCCCGAGCCTTTCGCCACGCCGCCGAGGGTGACGAGTTGACCGTCGAGGGTCAGTTGCACGGCCACTTCTTTTTTGCCCGTATCGGTCGTCAAAATCGCTTCGGCAAAAAAGTCTCCGCCCGCCACCGCGAGCTCCGACGCCGCTTGGTTGATTCCGTTCAAGAGCGGTTCCATCGGCATCTGCACGCCGATGACGCCCGTCGAAGCGATGGCGACCGCATCGTCCGCCAAGTGAAGCGCTTTGGCGGTTGCGGCACGCATGGTTTTGGCGTCTGCGTCGCCTTGGGCGCCGGTGCAAGCGTTGGCGTTGCCGGAGTTGACGACGATCGCTTGCAAGTACGGCGTGGTTTGCAGTTGGAGTTCATTTTGCGTGACGCAAGCAGCACGGACGAGGTTCGTGGTGAAAACGCCCGCCGCTGCGGCCGGAACTTCGGAGACGAGGAGACCGAGGTCTTTTCTTTTTTTCTTGATCCCGGCGTGAAGTCCGGTCGCTTTGAAGCCCTTCGGTGTGGTGACGCCGCCTGCGGAGAGCACGGTGCAGGTGGTTTTTTCGATGGTGGTTTTCATTCTGGCTCTCTCTCCTTTTTTATAAGTAGACGGGTGCGGTTGCAAGCCCCGTGGTTTCCGGTAGTCCGGCGAGCAGGTTGAGATTCTGAATCGCTTGGCCTGCCGCGCCTTTTACTAAATTGTCAATGCAGCCGATCACCGTCACACGCTTCGTGCGCGGATCGACTCGCAGTCCGATGTCACAATAGTTGCTCGCCGACACGTCGCGCGTCTGCGGCCAAGAACCTGCCGCATGCAGTCGCACAAACGGAGCGTCGCGGTAGAATTCGCGGTAGACCGCCAGCAGGTCTTCGGTGCTGTACGATCCGGTAAGCGACGCATAGCTCGTCGTGAGGATGCCGCGAATCATCGGCACGAGGTGGGTGGTGAACGAGATCGTCACACGCTCCCCGTTTGGATTCACGTCGGTCAGCACACGCTCGATTTCGGGGATGTGCTGGTGCTCTCCGACTTTGTATGCTTTGAAATTCTCGTTGACCTCGACGAAGTGCGTACCCGCCGAGAGTGCTTTGCCTGCACCGGAGACGCCCGATTTGGCGTCGATGATCAGGCTTTGCGGGTCGATCAGTCCGTTTTTCACCAGCGGCAACAGCGAGAGCAGTGTCGCGGTCGGGTAGCAACCGGGGTTGGCGATCAACTTCGCGTCGGCGATGCGGGACGCATAGAGCTCCGGCAGACCGTAAACCGCGCTGTCGAGAACGGCGGACGAGGGCGGCGTTTTTTTGTACCAAGTGGCATAGTCTTCACTTGGCAATCGGTGATCTCCCGCAAGGTCGATCACACGGACGCCCGCTTCCAAGAGGCCGGGCACCAAGCCCGTCGAAATTCCGGACGGCAGGGCGACCAGGGCGAAGTCTGCCACTTTGGCGATCTCCGCCGGGTCGGCCGGCTGGAGGGTGTGCGCCAGTACCCCGCGCAGATGCGGGTACACATCCGATAAGTCGGCTCCCGCTTGCGAGTCGGAGGACACGTACGTCACCTCCGCCTCCGGGTGCTTTTGCAACAAACGCACCACTTCCAATCCTGTATAGCCCGTTGCTCCCAAGATGGCGATTTGCATCTCTTCTCTCACCTCTGTCTCTGTCTTCATGCTATGAATCATTATACGAGTGTATGTATAAAGTTGCAATGATTTTGTATAAAAAAAAGACCCGTGGGTGGACGGGTCTTTTTTCCTGCGCGAATCGTTCAGCGGCACGGCAGGGTGACTTCGACGGTGGTGCCTTGGTCGACGACGCTTGCGATGTGCAAGCGGCCTTGGTGTTGTTCGATGATTCGTTTGGAAACCATCAGGCCGAGGCCGGTGCCTTTTTCCTTGGTGGTGTAGAACGGTTCGCCGAGCTTCTGCATCAGGTCGGGCGCGATGCCGACACCTTCGTCGGCGATGGTGATGCTGACTTCCTGCGCATTCAGGCGTTTCACGCCGAGAGTGACACGTCCGCCGTTTGGCATGGCGTCGATGGCGTTTTGCAGAAAGTTCAGAAATACTTGCTTGAGTTGGTTCTCGTCACAGGTCAGCATCGGGAGGTCCGGCGAATCCGGGTCGAACTTGGAAATCACTTGCACGTTGTTGAGGATCGCTTGCGTTTCGATCAGTGTGGAGATGTGCTTGAAGATGTCTCCCAGCGCGACTTGGCGGTGTCGAATCACTTGCGGTTTGGCGAGGACGAGCAGTTCGGAGACGATGTTCTCGATCCGTTGGAGTTCGGAGGACATGACGTCGAGGTACTTGTCTTCCCGGAAGCCGATTTGCATGAGTTGGACGAAGCCTTTGAGAGCCGTCAGCGGGTTGCGGATTTCATGAGCCACTCCGGCGGCGAGTTGTCCGGCGATGCCGAGTTTCTCTGATTTCAGTAAAAGTTCTTCGGTCCGTTTGCGTTCCGTGATGTCGCGTATGGTGACGGAGCTGCCGACGACGCGGCCGTCTCCGTCGCGAACCGGCGAGATGGACAGCATGACGTTCAACTTCGTCCCGTCGCGGCGCAGACGGCAGGTTTCGTGTCCAAGCACAGTTTCGCCGTTCTCGACTTGCTTTTGAAAGCGACGGTATTCTTCGCGGCAGTCATCGGGTACGACGAGGATGGTTTGGGGCGTGTGCCCGATGACGTCTTCGGCGAGGACCCCGAACATCCGTTCGTAGGCGCGGTTGATGCGCAACATTTTCCAATCGAGGTCGAGCAGGGCGATTGCGTCTGCGTTGTTCTCGATGTAGGAGTCCATCTGGTCGCGGGTGGCGCGCAAATGGTCTTCCACTTGCTTGCGGGCGGTGATGTCCCGCCCGATGCCGAGGATCATGTCGACATTGCCGTTTTTGTCACGGATCAATTTCACCGTCGTTTCAAACCAGATCCAGCGGCCATCTTTGTGCCGCACACGGCAGGTAAAGATGTCCCCGTCGTCGGTGAACGCAAACGAGGTGTTCATCAAGCGCTCCAGATCTTCCGGGTGGTACAGATCGGACGAAAGTTGGCCGATCACTTCCTCCGGCTCGTAGCCGAGCAGTCGGCGAACGGAGGGCGAGATAAATCGGACCCTGCCTTCGGGCGACGAGTACGAGATGATGTCTTGGGCGTTTTCCGAGATCAGTCGCAGCAGTTCATCCCGCTCTCGCAGCCGCCGCTCTTGCTCAATTTGGTCGGTGATGTCACGGTCGATGCCGATCATTTTCAGCGGCGATCCGTTTTCGTCAAACAGCACTTCGCCTTGGGCATGCAACGTCCTGAGTTCGCCATCGGGACGCCGAACGCGAAATTGGTTGTCGAGCAGGTGCCCTTCCAATGCGGAGCGGGAGGTGCGGTCAACGCCTTCACGGTCCTCCTCGTGGACGCAACTTCTGAATTTTTCGTACGTATCGATGGAGCCGAGTTCAACGCCCATGATGTGGTGTAGTTCCTCGGAGCAGGCCAGTTCGTCGGTTTGAATGTCCCATTCCCAAGAGCCGAAGTTCGCCACTCTCTGGGCGCGGGCGAGCCGGGCTTCGCTTTGACGAAGTTTTTCTTCGGCATGCTTGCGTTCGGTGATATCGCGGACGATGTTGAACACGCCCGGCACACAGCCGTCGACTTGCTTCATTGGCACTTTGGTGACACGGACAAAGCATTGCTTGCCGTCCCGGCGCACGATGGTGATCTCGTAGCTCTGCGGTTCGCCTCGAAGCGCTTTTTCCAAATGGGAAATCGCCTTCGTGCGGTCCGGCTCGGCGACGAGATCGCGGAAATTGACATCCTCCCGAAACTCTTGCGCCGTGTATCCGAACATCTGCTTAGCCGCTTCGTTTACCAGCGTGTAGCGACCTTCCGCTCCCCACGCCAACACGGCGTCCGGATGGTTCTCGAATAAGGATTTATAAAAGTCCAGTTCTTGGAGCAACCGCTGCGTTTCGTGTATGTCATTCATGTACAATCCCCTTTACACAAACAAGACGTTCCCGTCGCTTCTTATTCAACGGTGCGCAAAGGGATTCCTGTTTCGGGTCTTGCCCCGCTTTTATTCAACCGATTCTGCCGGCAATGCGTAGAGCACGGCGGTGACGTTGTCGCCTTGGACGGTCGTTTGCAAGCGCACCGGAGTGGGTGTGGAGTTGACGAATTTGAAGTCGAGTTCAGGGTACGACACCGTTGCGTCTTGGCCCGGTTCCACGTAGCCGACGGGCAGGGAGTGCGTGTAGCGTTCTGTAATTTTGAGTCCGCCGCGCAGGACGGCGTTGTAGAGCGTGGTGGAGACTTGGCAGATGCCTCCGCCGTAGCCTTCCTCGAATTTTTTGCCGACGATGACGGTGGCGAGCTTCCAGCCGCTCGCAGGGTCGTTGGAATCGCCCGTTGTGTTGTTGAAGGACAGTTCCTCGCCCGGCATGAGAATTTTTCCGTTGAATTTTTGGCTGGCGAGCTCGATGTTCTGCACCCGACCCGATGCGTTGTGTCCCGCCAGTGAAGTGGTGAAACTGCCGATTGGTTTGCCCGGCGCTGTGGCGAGGCTGTTCAGGTAGGCTTCGTGTCGGGCTTTGGCGGCGCGGAGTTCTGCGTTTTTTTGCGTGGTCAGCGTGTCTTCTCCCAGCCCTATCATGTAGGTGGGCAAGGTGCCCGCAGGGCCCAGCTTGCTTTTTTCCGGCGTGGCCGGTTTGGTTATAGCGGCCTCCACCGTTTGGTGTCTGTCTTGCCATTGGGTGAGTGCGACCCACACCGCGCCGGTCATCACCGCGGTGGAGAGGAGCACACTCCACCAGATTTTCTGTGTCTTTTTCATGTTGAACAACACCCTCCATCCCTCTTCCCATGTATATGAGAAAGGACGTGAGACAGTTTGTCCAAGTTACAAGAAAAAAAAGACCATGTCGTCCGTGGGGGACGCATGGTCTTTGGATGTCGAGAAGATTGGCGTTGGTGATTATTCGGTGACTTTCAGCTTGGTGACCATGGTACCGTGGCCTACACCGCACATTTGGGTGCATTTCAGGTCGAGGTCGCCCGCTTTGGTCGGGGTGAAGGTTGCGGTTTCTTCCTTGCCGGACATCGCGTGAACGTCTTTCACGTCGGTGCCGTCGATGGAGAGAGCGTGCATGCCTTCGGATGCGGTGACGATCAATTTGACCGGCTTGCCGACTTTGACTTCGGTTTTGTCGAGCGTCCAAGCGAAGTTTTTCGCCGTGACATGGATGACTTGCTCGTCACCGGTGGATTCGGTGGTGGTAGCCGGAGTCGTGGTGGTAGCGGTGGTCGAAGAGTCCTTGGTGGTGGTGCTGCTCGTGCTGGAAGACGTCGAGCCGGAAGTAGAAGCTGTGGACGAAGAATCAGAAGAGGAACCACAACCTGCGAGAATCATACCAAAAGCAACAACCGATGTCGCTGCAAGAAGAGTAAATTTTTTCATGACTGATATCAGCCTCCTTCGTTCTTACACCCCTATCATACACCCGCGACTAGCTCTTTGGGGCTATGTAGTTACATGTAAGATTGAACGATTTGTGAAAGAAGGCACAAGGTCTGGAAAGCGTGGTGGGAACGAGAAAAACGCCCTCCCGAGGGAAGGCGTTTTTTTGTAAACCGGGAGTCGTAGGCAGACTTAGCCGAGGACTTTTTTCACGTGCTCAAGGACGTTCTCGACGGTGAAGCCGTACTCTTTCATGACGAGGTCGCCCGGTGCCGAAGCGCCGAATGTGTCGATGCCGATGACGGAACCGCCGTCACCTGCGTACTTGTGCCAGCCGAAGGAGACGCCCATTTCGATGGCGACGCGCGCTTTGACGGACGGCGGGAGGACGGAGTCTTTGTACGCTTGGGATTGCTGTTCGAACAAGTTTTGTGCCGGCATGGAGACGACGCGCGCGGCGATGCCTTGCTCGTCGAGCGCTTTTTTCGCAGCCATGGCGAGGGAGACTTCTGAACCGGTTGCGATCAGGATGACTTGCGGAGTTGCGCCGTTTGCAGCGTCTGCGAGGACGTATGCGCCCTTGGCGATGCCGTCACGCGCTTTTTCTCCGGTGTCCGGGAGTTGCGGCAGTTTCTGGCGGGTGAGAACCATCGCGACCGGGGAGCTTTTTTGCGAAAGCGCCCAGCGGTAGGCTTCGTTGGTTTCGTTGCCGTCTGCCGGACGCAGGACGGTCAGGTTCGGGATGACGCGCAGGGCTGCGAGATGCTCGACCGGTTCGTGGGTCGGGCCGTCTTCGCCAACGGCGATGGAGTCGTGGGTCAGCACGTAGAGAACCGGCAGGCCCATCAGCGCCGCCAGTCGGATCGACGGGCGCAGGTAGTCGGAGAACACGAAGAACGTGCCGCCGTACGGATTGACGCCGCCGTGCAGAGCCAAACCGTTCAGGGCAGCGCCCATCGCGTGCTCACGAACGCCAAACCAGACGTTGCGGCCGGAGTAGTCCTTGACGTCGAACACCGGGAGCCCTTTGAGGGTGGTGTTGTTGGAGCCTGCGAGGTCTGCCGAGCCGCCGAAGAGAGTCGGGAGATTTTTTGCCAGACCGTTCAGGGCAGCGCCGGACGTTTCGCGGGTAGCCATTGCCGGGCCTTCCGGGGTGTAGGTCGGCAGGTCTTTGTCCCAACCGGGCGGGAGTTCGCCGTCGATTGCGAGTTTGAGCTGTTGCGCGAGTTCCGGGTGCGCTTTTTCATACGCGGAGAACTTGGCGTTCCACTCGGATTCGAGTTGCTGGCCTTTTTCCTTGATGTGGGCGAAGTGATCGCGGATCGCTTGCGGGATGTCGAACGCTTCGTGCTCCCAGTTGTAGCCTTGCTTGGTCAGCTTGGACTCTTCTGCGCCGAGCGGGGACCCGTGGACTTTGTTGGTGCCTGCGCGGTTCGGGGAGCCGTAGCCGATGACGGTGCGGATCTCGATCAGGGTCGGGTGTTGCGTGTCGCCCTGTGCTTGTTCGATCGCTGCGCCGATCGCGTTGATGTCGGTGCCGTCCTCCACGCGGAGGTACTGCCAACCGTAGGATTCGAAACGCTTCTGGACGCTCTCGGTGAACGACATGTTCAGTTGGCCGTCGAGCGAGATGTCGTTGGAATCGTAGAGCACGACCAGTTTGCCGAGGCCCATGTGGCCGGCCATCGACGCGGCTTCTGCTGCAACGCCTTCCATGAGGTCGCCGTCGCCGCAGAGAGCGTAGGTGTAGTGCGAGATAACTTCATGTCCCTCGCGGTTGTATGTAGCGGCCAGGTGTGCTTCTGCCATCGCCATGCCGACAGCCATCCCGATGCCTTGACCCAGCGGGCCGGTTGTTGCTTCGACGCCAGGGGTGTGGCCGTATTCAGGGTGACCCGGGGTCTTGGAGCCCCATTGGCGGAACTGCTTGAGTTCGTTCAGCGGGAGATCGTAGCCTGTCAGGTGCAAGAGCGAGTATAGAAGTGCGGAGCCGTGGCCTGCGGAGAGGACGAAGCGGTCGCGGTCGAACCATTTCGGGTTGGACGGGTTGTGCTTCATTTGGTGAGCCCACAGCTCATACGCCATCGGTGCGGCACCCATCGGGAGGCCGGGGTGGCCGGAGTTTGCTTTGTCGATCATGTCGATCGAGAGCGTGCGGATTGCCGTGATGGCGAGTTGGTCAAAATTTGCGGACATGTCAGGAACTCCTTTCGTCATGGGCTGTCTGGTCTTGAGCGTAGGTGAAACCTTCGCCGAGGACTTCCTGTACATCGGAGACGATCACGAACGCACGGGGGTCGATCTGGCGGACCAGTTCTTTCAACCGCGAGACTTCGGAGCGGGAGACGACGGTCATGAGCATCGGCCGTTGTTCGCCGGT
Organism: Tumebacillus amylolyticus; assembly: GCF_016722965.1. NCBI lineage: Bacteria > Bacillati > Bacillota > Bacilli > Caryophanales > Alicyclobacillaceae > Tumebacillus > Tumebacillus amylolyticus. The sequence continues at coordinate 972 of NZ_JAEQNB010000009.1, read as the reverse complement.
GAAGCCGCCGGTGGACGGCAGCTTTGTGCATCCGCGGACGAGGTTGAAGAGAATCGCTTGGCGCACCGCTTCTTCGTGATCGGTGATGATGTAGGAAACCTTGCCGACAGCAACGCCTTGTTGCACGAGGTCAATCGTCTTGCTCGTGATAAACAGGGAAATCAGCGCATACAACACGCGCTCTATGCCAAAAATCACGCCGGCTGCGGTGACGATGCTGCCGTCGATGACAAGCAGGAGAGTTCCGGCTGTGATGCCGGTGTATTTCTGCACCAATCGTGCGGCGAGGTCTGTACCGCCCGTGGTGGCTCGCCCGCGAAACACGATGCCAAGACCGGCTCCGAGCAAGAGACCTCCGTAGATCGAGGCGAGCAACGTGTCGGTGGTCAGCGGATGGTCCTTGAGCGGTTCGAGCACTTGCAGCCAGATCGTAAGCGCCAAGATGCCGTACAGAGTCTTGAGTGCAAACTCACGGCCGCCGAGAAAGCGGTACCCCGCCCAGAACAGCGGGATGTTGATCAAAAGCGAAGTGACGGATACCTTCCACCCGAACATGTAATACAGGAGGATCGAGATACCTGTGACTCCACCCGTCACCGTCTTGTTCGGAACAAACACCCACGTTACGGCGAGCGCGATGAGAAGCGAACCCACCGTAATGTAGAGAAAGTCCAGAAACAGAAGGGTGCGGGGTTTGTAGCTGCGACGTTGTCTCTTCATGTCTCCACCTTTGTTCTTCCACAAGTAGTCCTTAGTATGCGAGTAACGAAACGAGTATATCACTCCCTCTGTTACAAAAAAAGACCCGCGCCGGAATCGGCTCAGGTCTTTCACTCGTTGCGTTGACTCGCCTCGCGACGTCCTACTCTCCCGGGACCCTGCGGTCCAAGTACCATCGGCGCTGGAAAGCTTAACTTCTGTGTTCGGGATGGGAACAGGTGTGACCTTTCCGCCATCATCACGAGACATGAA
>NZ_JAEQNB010000008.1 GCF_016722965.1 Tumebacillus amylolyticus | reverse complement strand
ACTTGCATGTATTAGGCACGCCGCCAGCGTTCGTCCTGAGCCAGGATCAAACTCTCAATAAAAGTTTGGTTCTGACTCGAATCGATCTTCATCTATCACTCGTTTAGTTTTCAAGGATCAATCACATCGCTCAGAGGCGACATCGAATAACTTACCACATTCAAACCTCAATGTCAACTCCCTGTTTCCACCACCGCATCTCTCGCGGCGACAAGAGTTATCTTATCATCTCCTCCCCGCCCGCTCAACGCCGATCCTGAAACAAAACGAAGCAATCCACAGCACCGTTTCCCCCATTCCTCCTAACTTCTCGATTTCTCGACATCTTTCGTACTCCTCACTGTGGATAAAACGCAACTTACCCCGAAGTTATCCACACTACACACAGGTTTATCCCCAAAACCTGCTTTTTTGTCCACATTTCATCCCCGTTTTCCACATAGTTGTACACATTTGCACAAAAAAAGACCCAGCCCCCAAAAAGGGCCGGGTCTTTTTTATCCACATCTCGTCTTAGACGTTGCGCATGTGCGGGAACAGCAGCACTTCGCGGATCGTCGGCTGGTCGGTCAAGAGCATGACCAGACGGTCGATACCGATCCCCAGACCGCCGGTCGGCGGCATGCCGTACTCCAGCGCTTGCACGAAGTCTTCGTCCATCTCGTGCGCTTCGTCGTTGCCTTGCTCCTTCTCCACCAACTGCGCTTCAAAACGCTCGCGTTGGTCGATCGGGTCGTTCAGCTCGGAGAACGCGTTGGCGTGCTCGCGACCGACGATGAACAGCTCGAAGCGATCCGTGTAACGCGGGTCTTCGAGGTTTTTCTTGGCCAGCGGGGAGATTTCCACCGGATGGCCGGTGATGAAGGTCGGTTGGATCAAGTTGACTTCCACGAATTCCTCGAAGAACGCGTTGAGGATGTGGCCGACTTTCCAAGACTTCTCGACTTTGACGTTGTGTTTCGCAGCCAATGCGTGCGCTTCTTCGTCGGTCATCACCGCTTTGAAGTCCACACCCACCGCTTCCTTGACCGCATCGACCATCGAGATGCGCTTCCACTGCGGGGTCAGGTCGATCTCTTGACCGCCGTACTGGATCTTGGTCGTGCCAAGCAATTGCTCGGCAATATACGCAATGGAGTTCTCCACGAGCGCCATGATGTCGGTGTAATCCGCGTACGCTTGGTACAGCTCCAGCATCGTGAACTCCGGGTTGTGACGGGTCGAGATGCCCTCGTTGCGGTACACGCGGCCGATCTCATATACGCGCTCCATGCCGCCGACGATCAGACGCTTCAAGTGAAGCTCGATCGCGATGCGCATGTACAGCTGCATATCGAGTGCATTGTGATGCGTAATAAAAGGACGAGCTGCCGCGCCGCCGGCAATCGGGTGCAGCGTCGGGGTTTCGACTTCGAGGAAGCCCTGCTCGTCGAGGTAACGACGCAAGGTCTGGATGATCTTCGAACGCATGACGAACGTGTCACGCACTTCCGGGTTGACGATCAGGTCGACGTAGCGGCGACGATAGCGCTCTTCGACGTCCTTGAGACCGTGGTGTTTGTCCGGCAGCGGACGCAGCGCTTTGGACATCAGTTGCAGGGAATCGACCTTCACCGAAACCTCGCCGCTGTTCGTCTTGAAGATCTCGCCGTCCACCGCGATGAAATCGCCGATGTCCATCTTGTCAAACAGACCGAACGACTCAACGCCCACGGTATCCAACTTGACGTAGATTTGCACGCGGCCGAATTGGTCTTGGATGTGGGCGAAACCGGCCTTGCCTTGGCCGCGCTTCAACATGATACGGCCGGCGATCTTCACGCGTTGCCCAAGTTCCGCGAGCTCTTCCTTGGACTTCTCTTCGCCAAACGCGTTGATTTCGACGGTGTTGTGGGTCGCGTCAAAGCGGCCGCCCCACGGCTCGATTCCTTTGTCGTACAGGGACTGCAGTTTGTCCCGACGTACCTGCATCTGCTCATTGAGTTCCACTGCGCTCTGTTGCTGTTCTGACATGCTTCTCACTCCGATGATGGCTATTTTTTGATTTCAAGTATTTCGTACTGGATCGCTCCAACCGGTACATGTACTTCAATCTTATCGCCAATACCCTTGCCAAGTAAAGCCCGTCCGACCGGGGATTCATTAGAAATTTTATTTTCGATGGGGTCTGCTTCCGCCGTACCGACAATTGTGTACTCCATAATGTCCCCGAATTCGAGGTCTTTGATGATCACCGTCGTGCCGATTCCGATATTTTCAGTATCCACTTCATGGGCCGAGATAATCCGAGCGTTGCGGAGCATTTTTTCAAGCGTGATGATGCGGCCTTCGATGAACGCTTGCTCGTTTTTCGCGTCGTCGTACTCGGAGTTTTCCGAAATGTCGCCGTACGAGACCGAGATCTTGATTCGTTCCGCCACTTCGCGGCGTTTGACCGATTTCAGGTGATCGAGCTCGTCTTCGAGTTTTCTAAGGCCGTTATGTGTAAGGAGCACTTCTTTTTCCGCCACTGGTATCTTCCCCTTTTCGTTAAACATCTAATTGTCAGAAATTATAGATTCCACCTCTGTTATTTGTCAAGGTATTTCCATTAAATAAATTCAAAACAAACATATGCAATACTGAAATTCTACCCACATCTCTTTTATATGCACAAAAAAAGCCGATGTTCTCCCTCGGGAGGACATCGACTCTTTTCAAAAAAAGAACTTACACGGTCACTTCAGCTCCCTCGCGAGTGAGGAGGAACTCGAGGTAGCGGTTCAGAGCGTCCTTGAGCCCGTCGGACGTTTCGATCAAATTGATCTCGTCGCGGAACTTGTTCGACTCAAAAAGGCCCTTGGTGTACCACGCGATGTGTTTGCGCATCTCGCGGGTGCCGGTGTACTCGCCCTTCTCATCCACGAGCAGATCGGCATGACGGAGTGCCACGCGGATGCGCTCCTCCGCCGTCGGGGACGGCAAGATCTCGCCCGTCGCGATGTAGTGCGCCACCTGCTTGAAAATCCACGGGTTCCCAAGCGCCCCGCGGCCGATCATGACGCCGTCCGCTCCGGTGTGTTGGAGCATCTCCACGGCCTTCTGCGGCGTGGTGATGTCTCCGTTGCCGACGACGTTGATCTTGACCGCTTGCTTCACCGCTTTGATGATGTCCCAGTCGGCGTGGCCGGTGTACATCTGCTTGGCGGTGCGCCCGTGAACGGCGACCGACTTCGCGCCCGCTTGCTCGGCGATTTTCGCGATCTCCACCGCGTTGATGTGGTCGTCGTCCCAGCCCTTGCGGAATTTGACGGTGACCGGCTTGTTGCCCGCCGCTTTGACGACCGCTTCGATGATGCGTCCCGCGTTCTCCGGGTCGCGCGCAAGAGCTGCGCCGGAGCCTGCTTTGTGGACTTTGTTCGCCGGGCAGCCCATGTTGATGTCGATGATCTGCGCCTCGGTGTCGGCAATCAACTCCGCCGCGATCTGCATCGACTCGACGTCGCAGCCGAGAATTTGCATCGAGACCGGCTTCTCCTCCGGCAAGATCTTGAGCATCGAGCGAGTCTTCGCGTTGCCGTGTTGGAGCGCTCGCGTCGCCACCATCTCCGCCGTGACGAGGCCCGCGCCCATCTCCTTCGCCAACACTCGGAACGACGGATTGCAGACGCCAGCCATGGGTGCGAGAACGACGTTGTTCTCCAGTTCGACGTTGCCGATTTTCATCATTCCTGGGTACACCTCCGTATATGCGAAAAACACAGGCACGTGTCGCGCTCCTGTGTTTCGCTCTTCTTAGTATGCAACTAATCATACACGTCTTGCTCGGAATCCTCAACCGCCAAAAGTTACACTCTCGCCGCGGAGCTCCTGTTCGGTCACTCCGAGCACGTCGTGAATCTGGCGCAAGAGATCGTTCGTCGGTACCCGCGTTCCGCGCTCAATCGCACCTACGATCGCGATGGAGACGTGGAGTCGGTCTGCCAGTTCCTGTTGCGTTAAGTTCTTCAGCTTTCGGTAGGCTCTAAGCCGCTTGCCAATGGTATCTTGCATAGAAAGACCCCGTCCTTTCCTTCTACTCGATTGGCCATGTCTGTTACGGTCTGGCGAGTTACAGGGTGGACGAGATCACCGGCCAGGTCGGCAAGCGGGAGTAGGACGAAGGCGCGTTCCGCCATCCGGGGATGTGGCAATGTGAGATCGACCGTGTCAATGACCTGTTGGTCCACCAGCAGGATGTCTATATCTATAGTACGGGGTCCCCACTTGATATCCCTTTGTCGTCCCAGCTCGATTTCTGTAGAAGAGGTGATTTTCCATAATTTTTTTGCTTCAAGAGACGTTTTCAGCTCAATCACAAGGTTCAAAAAGTCCGGCTGGTCGAGATAGCCCACCGGTTCGGTTTCATACATCGGAGAGACGCGCGTCACGTGAATCTCCGGATGCGAGTCGAGAACTTCAATCGCACTGCGCAAATTCAACCGGCGATCTCCCAAGTTCGAGCCAAGCGACAGGTAGGCGGTTTGAAGGTGTACAGTCATCGGCTGCGCACAATCTCCACGGCGACACCGTTCATCGGGCCCTTGATCGGCGGGTGCAACTTGGTGACTTTGACTTGCACGTCTTGGAGAGCTGGGAAGCTTGCCAAAAGCGATGCCGCGATGCGTTCCGCCAGCGTTTCCAGCAATTTCGCCGGCTCTCCGTCCATGATCTCGCGGATGCAGTCGTACGCTTCGCCGTAATGAACCGTTTCGTGCAGGTCGTCCGTCAAGCCCGCTTGTTGCAACGGCAAGCTCATGACAACATCGGCCAGAAACCGCTGCCCGAGGCGGTTTTCCTCTTCAAACACGCCGTGGTAGCCGTAAAATTCCAGCCCGCTCATGTAGATTTTGTCCATGAAGCAATCCCCTCTCTACTTCTCTCGATCAAAATGAAAATGAAGTCCGCACCATCGCGTCGGTCATGCGGGCGACACGGGTCATTTCTTGAATATCATGAACGCGAACCATCTCCACGCCCTTTGCAATGCCAAGTGCCACCGTCGCCGCCGTGCCTTCGACGCGTTGGTCGACAGGCAGGTCGAGAGCCTGTCCGATCATCGACTTGCGCGACGTGCCAAGCAGGACGGGATAGCCGAGCCCGCAGATCTCCTCCAAGTGTTGCATCACGTAGAGGTTGTGTTCGAACGTCTTGCCAAACCCGATGCCGGGATCGAGCCAGATCAACTCGTCCGGGATGCCGACCGCCTGAGCGCGGGATACGCACTCGCGAAGCTCTTGCAGGGTATTGGCGAGCACGTTGCTCTCGTGCGGGAGGTCGCGGTTGTGCATCAAAATGACCGGCACCCCCAGCTCCGCGCACGTCTGCGCCATGTCGGGGTCTCCGAGGAAGCCCCAGACGTCATTGACGATGTGCGCCCCCGCTTCCACCGCAGCCCGAGCGACAGACGCTTTGTATGTATCGATGGAGATCGGAACATTCGGCAGTTCCCGTGCAAGCCGTTCAATCACCGGCACCACGCGAGCCGTTTCCTCCTCCGGCGAGACCGGTTCATGCCCCGGACGGGTCGATTCCCCGCCGATGTCGAGGATGTCGGCCCCGAGCGCCACCATCTCCCGCGCATGCGCGAGCGCTTGCTCCACGTCCGACCATCGACCCCCGTCGGAAAAAGAGTCGGGCGTGACGTTCAAGATGCCCATGATCAGCGTGCGGGTGCCGATTTCAAATGTACGAGCGCTCGTGCGCAGCAGGCGCTTTTTTTCAATAGGTTCAGGATCAGTCCATGTCACGGTTGAAGTCCCCCTTGTTGCGATGCTTTCTATTATACAAAAAAAGCACGAGCCCCGCGTGGGGACTCGTGCTTTTTTCGCAATCCTTATTCAAATTGGAACAGCGGAGTCGAGAGGTAGCGCTCGCCGGTGGACGGAGCCACGGTGAGGATCTTCTTGCCTGCGCCGAGTTTCTTCGCGAGTTGGTGAGCGGCGAATACGTTCCCGCCCGACGAGATGCCGACGAGGATGCCTTCGTCCTTGGCGAGACGGCGTGCGTATTCGAACGCTGCGTCGTTCTCAACCAGGATGATCTCGTCAAACAGCTCCGTGTTGGTGACAGACGGAACAAAACCTGCGCCGATCCCTTGGATCTTGTGCGGGCCCGGTGCGCCGCCGGAGAGAACCGGAGATGCGGTCGGCTCGACAGCGACGATTTGGATGTTGACGTCATGCTCTTTCAGAACTTCGCCCACGCCGGTGATCGTACCGCCGGTGCCGACGCCCGCCACGAACGCATCGAGGCCGCCCATCGCGTCCTTCGCAGCCAAAATTTCCTGCGCGGTGGTTTCGCGGTGGATCTTCGGGTTCGCCGGGTTGTCAAATTGCTGCGGGATGAACCAGTTGTTTTCCTTCGCCAGTTCATTTGCTTTGGCAATCGCGCCCTTCATGCCTTCCGTACCCGGGGTCAACACGAGTTCAGCCCCGTACGCTTTCAGCAGGTTGCGGCGTTCGACCGACATGGTTTCCGGCATGACGAGCACGGCGCGGTAGCCCTTCGCCGCTGCCATCATCGCCAAACCGATGCCCGTGTTCCCGGAAGTCGGTTCGACCAACGTGTCGCCCGGCTTGAGGATGCCGTCTGCTTCCGCTTGGGTAATCATCGCGTAACCGATGCGGTCCTTGACGGAACCACCCGGGTTGAAGGATTCGAGCTTGAGGTAGATCTCCGCTTCGTCCGGGCCGGTGATGGTGTTGAGCTTGATGATCGGAGTTTGGCCGATCAGTTCTGCAATGTTGTTCGCAACGCGCATTTCTGTTGCCTCCTCATCTATAAAAACCGAGTAAGATCATTGGATTAACTGTCTATCTTAAAGTTTACGTCTGCGCACATTATCTGTCAATCCCTGACTTTTAGCGAGTCTCCGCCTGTTGCAAGAGCTCTTGCAGGTCTTCCTCGTCGAACTGGTACTTCTCGTTGCAGAAGTGGCAGACGAGTTCCGCGCCTTTGTCTTCTTCCAAAATCGAAAGAATCTCCGCCGCCCCCAGCGACAGCAACCCGCGCTCAAAACGATCACGAGAGCAATCGCAAGTGAACGAGACCGGATACGTTTCGAGGAAGTTGATTTCACCCGGGATCAGACGTTGCAAGATGTCCTCCGGCGTTGCGCCGTTGACGAGCAGTTGCGTGATGTGCGGGAACTTGCTCAGTTGCTCCTCGATGTAGGTGATGTCTTCGTCCGCCACGCCCGGCAAGAGCTGGATGACGAAACCGCCCGCCGCTTTGACCGACTGGCCTTTGTCCACGAGCACGCCCAGCGCCAGAGCGGTCGGCGTTTGTTCGGATTGCGCGTAGTAGTACACGAAGTCTTCGGCGATTTCGCCGTTATGTAGGGGAACGGAGCCGGTGTACGGTTCCTTCATGCCGAGGTCTTTGGTAACGAGCAGGAACCCTTCGCCCACGCCTCTGCCGACGTCAAGTTTCTGGACGTCTTCATACGCCCCGCCCTCACGCGGCGGCAATTCAACCAGCGGGTTCTCGATGTAGCCCCGTACTTTCGCGTCTGCATCGGCCGACACGATGATCTTGCCAAGCGGCCCGTCGCCGCGGACTTGGATCGTTACCGTTTCCTCGCCCTTGAGCATAACCCCCATCATCGCACCCATCGTCGCCGTGCGACCGAGAGCTGCACTTGCCAGCGCCAAACAGCCGTGGCGGTTCGACAACTCGCGCACCAATTCAGTCGTTGTACATGCAAACGCGCGCAACTTGCCTTCCAATGCCGTTGCTCGAACAATATAATCGCTCATTCGCGGTTCCTCCTCCAAGTTACTCTATGTAGGTTCATGAAAAAAATGGCGTAGCGCTCTCTATGTTAGCATGTTCCTCTCCCCGTTGTAACTATGCGGGGGTGTTCCTACATATAGATGTATCTTATCGGAAACAAATCCCGGAGGTGTCCGCTTTGCCTCACACAGTCGGCCTCGTGACCACCGAAATTCCCAACCGAACGCGCGACTCGCAATGGAAACTGCTCGCAGAAGAGGCGGTGCAAGCGGGGGTGGACGTGGTGTTTTTTCATCCGGATCAGTTGGATGCCCGCACCCGGCGAGTGCGCGGGCATCGATTTCGCGAGGAGCGCGGCTGGCAGACGGGCACCTGTCCTTTGCCCCGCGTGCTGATTGACAGCGTCTACGTCTCCTACGCCCGCGCCTCCCGCCGTTTTTCGGAGCAAAAAAAATCCCTCCGCCGCGCCGGCTACATCATCCTCAACCCGCGCTTCCCCGATAAATGGGGCGTATGGGAGTCCCTGCTCTCGCGCCAAGACCTGCATCCGAACCTCCCGCAGACTTCCCTTTGGCGCGGGGTGGAAGATGTCCACCTGTGGCTTCGGCGGCATCCGTCCGTTTTTTTGAAACCTGTGCGCGGTTCAGGCGGTGTCGGCGTGATCGAAGTTCGCCCCATAGAACCAACCCACGGGGAAAAAGCGTATCGATTGGCGACCGCCAACGGCACGCGCACGGTGTCGGAGGCAGACTTGCGCGTTTTTTTGCAGAAGCAGTTGGCGGAGGGCAAGCATTTGATTCAGGGCGGGATTCCCCTGCTCGACCTCGACGAGCGCAAACTCGATTTGCGGGTGTATCTGCAACGAAATGGCGGCGGGTACTGGCAAGCGATTACCACCGTGGCGCGTCTCGGTGCGCCGGGCCAAGTCGTGACCAATCTCGCGCAGGGCGGCGAAGTGAGGACGTTCGACTGGCTCGTGGAGGCGTCTCGCCAACATGAATTTCGTCTGCCGCCGCGCGCCGAAGTGGAAGCGGTGGCGATTCGGGCGGCCGAGGCGTTGACGGAGCAGCGGACGACTCTTGCGTTTCTCGGGATCGACATCGCGTTGGACCGGGAGGGTCATGCGTATTTGCTCGACATCAACCCGCGGCCGGGTCGAAAATCGTTGAGCACTGCTGAGAAAAAAGTCGCGTTCCGCTGCCTCGTCGAGTACGCCGCGAGCCTGCTCTCTCCGTAATTTTGTGGTATGCTGGTGGAAACAAACGTTCGGAGAGAGGAGGCGGGCACGATGGAACAGGAAGCGTCGCGGACGATCTTGCATTTGGATATGGATGCTTTCTTTGCTTCGGTGGAGCAGCGGGACCATCCGGAATTTCGCGGGAAGCCCGTGATCATCGCCCATCCGGCGGCGGTGCGCGGTGTGGTTTCCACGTGCTCGTATGAAGCGCGTCGATTTGGCGTGCATTCGGCGATGCCGACGGCGCAGGCGAAGCGGCTGTGTCCCCATGGCATTTTTGTCGAGCCGGATCATCGGAAGTACAGCCAAGTTTCGCGGGAGATGATGGCGATTTTGGCGCGGTATACGCCGTTGATCGAGCCTTTGTCGGTCGACGAAGCGTTTCTCGACGTGACCGCTTGCCGGAAACTGTTCGGAGACGGGATCACGATTGCCCGCCGGATCAAGGAAGACATTCGCCGCGAGCTGAACCTCACCGCATCGGTCGGCATCGCCTACAACAAATTCCTCGCCAAGCTCGCCTCCGATTTGGAAAAACCGGACGGCCTCTGCCCGATTACGCCTCAAGACGTGGAGACGCGGGTTCACCCGCTGCCGATCTCAAGACTTTGGGGCGTCGGGCAAAAAAGCGCCGAGCAGTTGAAGCGTCTCGGCTTGCACACGATCGGCGACGTGGCGCGGATGGATGTCGTGCGGATGCGGACGTACATCGGGTCGCTGGCGGACCATATTTATTGGCTCGCCAACGGCAAGGACGAGCGTCCCGTGCAAGCCGAGCGGGAGGCGAAGTCGGTCGGGCAGGAGACGACGTTTGCAACGGACGTGCGGGATGTTGGTTTTTTGGAAACGACGTTGTTGGCACAGGTGGAGAAAGTCGCGCGCCGTCTGCGCAAAGCGGGCGTGGAGGGGCGGACGTTGACGTTGAAGTTGCGCTATGCTCCGTGGCGGACGATTACGCGCAGCCATACGTTCCCGAGAGCGACAGACTTGGAGACCCCGCTGTATCAAGCGGTGAAGGAGTTGCTCGCAAAGTGCGGCCTCTCCCGCGAAGACGCGATCCGGCTGATCGGCGTGCAAGTCGGGAATCTCGTGCCCAAGGGCAGCGGTGTTGAAGTCGAGGAGCAAGTGCAGCAGTTGTCGCTGTTCGACCAGCCCGCCGCCGCCCCCAAAGTCATGGAGATCGACCCCCGCCAGCAAGAGCTGAGCCGCGTGGTCGATTCCCTAAAGGACAAGTTCGGGGAGAAGATCGTAACGAGGGCGAGGTTGGTGAAGCGGGAGGAGGAGTAGGTGTTTTTTGACTGTTTTGTCTATCTGCTGTTTCCTATGTCAATCCTTGTGATATAGTAAAATGAACGGATCCTGTACGAGGAGGGAAGCACCAGTGGCTAGAAAATACAAATCGAGTGACATTTTTAAACCCGGAACCTTCCCTGAACATACTTATATTTTTCGTCAAGCCCTCGGCAACACGTCCTACGAAACACTTCTGGAAGAAGCGTTGGAGACACCCGGTTTCCTCACTTCAATCGTCGGTCCCTCGAAGTCCGGCAAGAGTGTTCTCTGTGACAAAGTTATCGGACCTGATCGCATCGTTTCACTTAGTGGTGGCGATCTAAAAGCCAAGGAAGACTTTTGGGTAACGATTGGCAAGAAACTCGGTCTCCCTTTCGAAATGGAAACGACCACTACACAAGGCCATGAGATACAAGGTTCAGCCAAAGGCGGCGGCGAACTGAATTTCTTTGTGAAAAAATTGAACGTAGACGCTTCTCTGCAAATGAAAGGTCAGAAATCACACGCAGACCGCGAGAAACGCCTCACCCACAAAGACCTTGTCTTGGAAGAAATGGTTTCACGCGATTTGGTCCTGGTCTTAGACGACTTCCATTACATTGCTACCGACTATCAGATGGAGATCGCACAACAGCTCAAGGACTCCATTCGCAAGGAACTCAAAGCGGTCGTCATCTCTCTTCCTCATCGCTCAGACGATGCGATCCGTGAGAACCCCGATCTAAACGGACGCATGAGCTTCATCAACATAGATCCTTGGAATCAAAATGACTTATCGGAAATCGCAAATAAAGGCTTTCCGCTACTCGGAGTCAGCATTCCTCAAAACTTTGCACAACGACTAGCCAAGGAAAGCATCACATCTCCGCAACTTATGCAATCGATCTGTCTCAACTTGGCACGAGTTCTGCAAGTAGATCAGAACATGTCCATCCAGACCGTTACAGACGAACACAACATAGAAGATGCGCTGCGCCGAACCACGTTAAGCATGGCCTATCGCGATGTGATCAAAGCGTTAGTGGCTGGCCCACCTACACGTGGGAAACAGCGTAAAAGCTATCAATTAGAGGATGGTAGTCAAGCCGACTTGTACGGAACCCTTTTCAAAGCCATCGCCAAAGACCCGCCCATCGTCTCGCTCACATTTGATGAAATCAAACGTCGAGTGGCCTCCGTCCTCTCGCAACAGGAGGCGCGACCCGACCGTCGTCGGCTGTCGGAAGCACTTAAACACATCCAAGCGATCATCCAAACCAGTGGCCAACTCTACCAAGTATTAGAGTGGAAAGACCAAGAAATCTACATTTTGGACCCCTACTTTTTGTTCTATCTCCGTTGGGGAGCTTATTGAAAAAAAGACCCACACCCGCCCGTTGGCGGGGGTGGGTCTCTTTTTTACAGGGCGAGGGTCTGGACGTTCGATTCGACGATGCGGGCGGAGAGTTTTTCGACGGCGAGACCTTGGGGGAAGCCGAAGATTCCTTTTTCGATCACGAGGTCCATGACGGTGTTGATTTCGCCGGGGGTCAAGTCCGGCTTCGGTTCCGGGATGAGCAGTTTGACTTTTTTGTTAAGCGAGGTTTTGAAGTAGAGTTCGAGGTCGCGTTTTTCCATGTGGGGTTCCTCCTTGGGGTGGTGGGGTTTGGTTAGTTGCGGGTCAGGTCTTCACGGTCGAGGCGTTGGATGTGGTGGAGTTTGTACGAACTCAGACTTGCGAGCGCTTCGCCGACGGCGTACACATCGTCTTGGGAAACGGACGGCAGCACGCGGGAGTAGGTTTTGTCTTTGAACTGCGGTGCGCCTTTCTCATCGAATCCGGTTTGCAGGCGAAGCATCATACTGGTCCAGCCTTGGTTTGTGTTGATCATGTGGCATCCCTCCAGGTTGTTTTGGCCTTACACCCCTTACCATGCACGCAAGGGGCAAAAGTGCACATATGATTTTGAAAAATTTTTTTGGCGGTTTTTTTACTGCCAGAGTATAATGGACCCGATATCGACAAGGACGATCAGAAAAAGGAGCGTGTGCAGCATGAAACGTGTCACGGGAATCGGCGGCATCTTTTTTAAAGCGGAGCAGCCTGAGGTGTTGCTGGCTTGGTATGAAAAACACCTGGGCATTCAGTTGGCCACCGGCATGTCGGGTACTGTGTTTGAGTCTGCAGGGCAAACCGTTTGGTCTGTGTTTCCGAAAGATACCCAGTATTTCGCCCCTTCGACCGCACCGTTTATGGTGAATTATCGGGTGGAGAATTTGCTGGAACTGGTGAACGTGTTGCGTGAAGAGGGCGTGGAAGTTGTCGATACGATGGAGGATTCGGAATACGGCAAATTCGCCTGGGTGATCGACCCCGAAGGAAACCGGGTTGAATTGTGGGAACCCCCGGCACAAGTCCAAGAATAGGTGTGCGAAAAGAGAGGCGAGAACGGACGCCCCTCAGCACTCTCCCACTTCCCCCACGAAAAAAAGCCTTCCCTAACGGAAGGCTTTCCCGAACTCCTCAGCGATTTGACTGCGGCAGGAGTTGCCGGTGCAGAGGAAGTACAGGACTGGTTTCGTCATCTTAGAGTCCGCCAACCACGTTCAGCCAGAGATACAATCCACCCAATGTGATGAAAATCGTCGGGATCGTCAACACAATCCCTGCGCGGAAGTATTGTCCCCATGTGATGACGACGCCCTTGCGAGATAACACATGCAGCCAGAGCAGTGTTGCCAGCGAGCCAATCGGCGTAATCTTCGGTCCCAAGTCACAACCAATGACATTGGCGTAAACCAACGCTTCCTGAAGTACACCGGAGGCTGTCGTTCCCTTGATCGCCAAGGCATCGATCATGACCGTCGGCATGTTGTTCATGATCGAGGACAACACCGCCGAGAGGAACCCCATTCCCATCGTTGCCGCAAAAAGTCCGCGATCTGCAAAGGTTTGAATGACTTGTCCTAAGAGATCGGTCAGACCTGCATTGCGAAGCCCGTAGACGACAACGTACATGCCAATGGAGAAAACCACGACCGTCCACGGTGCTTCCTTGATGATGCGCATCGTCTCAACCCCTCGGCTAAGACGCGCGGCAAGCAAGAAGAACAGAGCTGCCACCCCTGCGACGAGCGAGACTCGAATTCCAAACGCTTCGCTGAACAGATACCCTGCCAGCAACAGAAGCAAAATCACCCAGGAAAGCCGGAACAACGTTGGATGCTTGATCGCTTCCCTCGGCTGTTTCAACTGACTCAGGTCGTAGTCCCTTGGAATGTCCTTGCGAAAATACAAGTACATCACCAGCAAACTCGCGCCCAAGGAGAAAAAGTTCGGGACGATCATGCGACTTGCGTATTCCAAGAAACCAATGCCGAAGGTATCTGCCGACACGATGTTCACCAGATTGCTCACAACCAACGGCAGCGACGTGGTATCTGCAATGAACCCGGACGCGAGAATGAACGGAAAAATCATCCGATCCGGCAACTTGAGCGCCCGTACTTGAGCGAGCACAATCGGGGTCAAGATCAAAGCAGCCCCGTCATTGGCAAACAGCGCGGCGACGGCCGTTCCCAACAACACCACATACACAAACATCAACCGGCCGTTCCCTCTCGCAAGTCGCGCCATATGAAGCGCCGACCACTCGAAAAAGCCGATCTCATCCAGCAACAAAGAGATTAATATAATAGCTACAAAAGCCAACGTGGCATTCCAGACAATGCCGGTAACCGTCCACACATCGCCAAAACGAACAACGCCAAAAAGCAGTGCCAGGACAGCCCCGCCGGAAGCTGACCATCCGATGGAAAGCCCTCTCGGTTGCCAAATGACAAAGACAAGAGTGATTACAAAAATAGAAAACGCAATCCATGCCATCGAGGACATGTCTCCACCCATCCTTCCCTTACTATCATCGCTATATAATCATATTCTTATATATAAGTCAAACAGCCACTCTTTACATTTCCCTACTCTGAAAAAAACATTCCACTTCTGTACGTCGCTGCCACATACTCGCGAATCCCAGACTACAGGTTAACCAAACCAGGCTGGTGAACCAAACTGTAGAGGCAATCTCAAACGTATCGAGCAAGAAGCCCGAGACCAAAGGTCCGATGATCATCCCCAAGCTCGAAGCCGACCCCAAGAACCCCATCGTGCTTCCCATCCCGTTTTTTCTCCCCCAAA
Source organism: Tumebacillus amylolyticus (assembly GCF_016722965.1). NCBI lineage: Bacteria > Bacillati > Bacillota > Bacilli > Caryophanales > Alicyclobacillaceae > Tumebacillus > Tumebacillus amylolyticus. The sequence continues at coordinate 189,346 of NZ_JAEQNB010000008.1, read as the reverse complement.
CCGTCGAGAGCGCCGAAGCGGAAGCCAACGTCAGAGCAGAAGCTCCGGCCACCACCACAACCAGCCCGGCGATTGCACCCAGCGACGTGCTTTCGGAGATCAGCATCACCGCCGCCGCCGTGAGCAATCCGGAACCCCACACCCACCACGATTTTGATACACGATCCACCACTCTCCCCAACGGAATTTGCAACAGACCGACGATCAGACCGTTCAAAGCAATCAGCGCCCCGCTCCAAAACGGTCGTACTCCGATACTCTCCATAAACAACGGAAAAAACGACACCCAAAACACAGTCAGTACGCCCAACTGAACCTGTATCGCCGCCAAAGCCAACAGACCTGAATTCCGCCAAGGCGCACACGACGGGAGCGTAGATTTTTTCTCCACGTTGATTCCCCCGCCTGTGCGAGACGGAAGCGCAAACACAATCCCGATGGAGCCCAACGCCAAAACAAACAAAAAACAAAACGCGGCGCCAATCCCCCAATTCTCCATCACCCAAGAACCGACGAGCGGCCCGGCTCCATTGGCGGCGAAAACGGTCGTGTTGTAAAACCCCATATACTTGCCCTCACGACCCGCAGGACTCACCTCCCCGATATACGCCATCGCCATCGGAAGCAACATCGCCGAAGCGAGTCCATGCAACAATCGAGTGCCCATCAGCAGAAAGTAATGATCAGAAACCCAATACGCCGCCGCGATCAGCGGATACAGCAACATGGAGGCGGTCAGCACAACTTTCGGCCCCCTCCGATCCGCCCACGTTCCAACCGACGTCCCGACAAGCAAGCGCACTATATAGAAGCAACTGTACAGCAACCCGACGCCAACCCCCGTAGCCCCCATCGCACGAGCATACGACGCCAACAAGGGTGCCACCATGCCGGTTCCCATCACCAAGACAAAGACCGCCAAACACAGAATCAACACCGCTCGACGCAAGGCTTCACTTCCTTTCCAAACACTCTCGTCAAAATGTATGCAAAACGCAAATAATATTACTTGCAATCTGCAACTATATGGGATATAACTAAGACAGAGGGGTGAAACATTTGGAAAACATGCGAGAGCTGTTCCAGATCATGACCCGCAGATTTGGCGTCCTGAACAAGAGATGCTGCACAACAGCCGATGGCGTAGAGGTTTCGTTGGTCCAAAGCCACATCCTTCACGAAATCAGCCGACAGCACGAACCCTCCATTCAACAGGTCGCAGAAACTCTCGGTCTTGAGATCACAACATTCAGTCGTCAAGTTCAAACTTTAGTCGATGCCGGCTTGGTCAAGAAAACACCCTATGCCAACGACCGCCGTATTCAGATCCTCTCGCTCACCGAGCAGGGCGAATACACGGCCACCGAAATCGACAAAGAGATCAACCAATATCTCAACGAAATCTTCTCCCAGATGACCGACTTCGAAAAACAGATCGTCGTGCATTCGATCAAACTCTTGAACGACAGCATGAGCAAATCGAGCATGTGCTGTACGCCTTTGGGTTAACCAGATGCTTCCCGTTGCAGCGGGGAGCACTCTTTCAAACCGATACTTGCAAACTACAAATAAGTGAGGTGTGTTCCATGTGGATGGATGTACTTAAAAGTTTTATCGGCATCGCAGGTGAGCTGATCATCCTGTTCGTTCTGATCTCCTTCTTAATCAACCTCGTCCAAGGATTCATCCCCTACGACAAACTCCAGAAGTATATGTCGGGCGGCAATGGACTCTTGGCGGCGTTGGTCGCACTCGTCTTGGCCTTCATCACCCCGTTCTGCTCTTGCTCCACCATCCCGGTCGTCGTCAACATGCTGAACAAAAAGATGCGCTTCGGCATCGTCATGATCTTCTTGTTCTCATCCCCCGTGCTCGACCCGACGATTTTGACTCTCATGACCGCTACACTCGGCACCAAAGTCACCGTGATCTATACGGTCGTCACTTCGCTCTTGTCGGTCATCATCGGCTTCACGCTTGAGAAGCTCGGGTTTGAAACCGCTGTGAAAAACGTCATGATGACAGGCTTCCAAGAACTCACCGTTTCGAAGTTCAACTTCAAAGCCGCACTCAAAGACACCGTCACTCTGATGCGTACCGTTCTCCCCTACCTGATCATCGGGGCTGGGATCGGTTCGATCATCCACGGTGCCGTTCCGACCTCCTTCATCACCGAATACTTCGGCGGCGACCACTGGTGGTTGGTTCCGGTCGCAGCGATCATCGGCATTCCGCTGTACATTCGCCTCTCGACCATGATCCCGATTTCGCAGATCATGATTGCCAAGGGGATGGCGCTCGGGCCGGTCATGGCGCTGATCATCTCTTCCTCCGGTGCAAGTTTGCCGGAACTCACCCTGCTGAATTCAATTTTCCACAAAAGGCTGGTTGTCGCGTTCGTCATCTCCGTCTTCTCGATGGCCACTTTTTCTGGACTTCTATTCTACTTCGTATAAGGAGGGTTCACCATGTCGTTTCTGAAATCTCTGTTCGGCAAGGATTCGTCCCAAAAGTCTGCTTGCTGTGATATCAAGATCGTCGAAGTGAAGCCGGACACGGCCGCCGCTTCGGAAAACCAAACGGCTCCATCTCAAACCGAGAAAAAATAAGGAGGAATTCCCCATGTCCGAACAAGTCCAAAACGTTTCTTGCTGCAACGTCATTTCCGATCGTGAACAAGCTCTGATCGCCCTGACCGCGGCGATTGCGTTGAACAACGGCAACTTGGTGAAACAAGCGGTCATCTCCGCGAAGGAAGTCGGCATCAACAACGATGAGATCGGCATGATCAGCGAAGTGGTCACGAAGTTGCAAGGGATGGAGGGCATGTCCATCGAAGAGATGGCCGCTCAATCGCAAACCTCTTCGTCCACTTGCTGCCGATAGGAGACCTCACCTTGCGCCCGACCCTACGACCGCTTCTCTTGCAAGATCTTCCCTTCATACATGAGCTGTACAACGAACCCAGCGTCCATCACCAAGCTGTGCTGACTTCCATGGACGTTTCGTTGGAGAAGTTGGAGGCACTTCTTCGCTACTGGTTGACCGATGCCAAACACTTGCACTTCGTCATTGAGGATGTAGACGGGACTCCGCTTGGTTTGAGTCAAATTTTCGAAATTGACCGAATCAACCGCACGTGCGAAGTCGGCGCTCTCTTGCTTCCCCGCTCTCAAGGGAAAGGCATCATCGCACTGTTGCATGAACACCAAATGAAGGTAGCCCGAGACGTGCTGGGCGTCACCACAATCCACGCCCAAACCGTCGCCTACAATTCGCACTCCCTGCACGTCTTGGAGAAGCTTGGGTTTCAACAACAAGGAATTCGCAAGCGTGCTCTCTACCGCGATGACGAATTCCATGACATCGTTCAATGTGCCAAATCCCTCGTATAAAAAGAAGCCAGCCGGGAACGAAAGTTCCCGACTGGCTTTTTTCATTAAGAAAACAGCAGATATCCCCCGTACACGACGGCGGCAAACACCCCTGCGGCAGGCAACGTAATCACCCACGAGAGCGCCATCTCGCGCACGACGCCCCAGTTCACGCCGTCTTTCCCTTGACGCAAACCGGAACCGATGATCGCGGTCGTGGACACATGCGTCGTCGAGACCGGCCATCCCAACTTACTCGACAGGGAGACCAACACCGCCGTTGCCAGAACGGCTGCCGTACTGCCGGAGTTGTTCATCTTCGATACTTTTTTGGAGAGCAATTGCAAAACGTTATATCCCTTGATCAAACTGCCTGCCGTCATCGCGACCGTGATCAGCAAGAAGATCGGGAACAGTTTGGTTTCATCCAGATCAGAAAGTGTTGAGAAGGCCGTCAAGACGGCAATCCCGACAATCTTCGGCGTATCATTCAAAGCACGGACGAAACAGACCGCCCCACTCGAAACCCATGCCGTCGCTTTCCCGGCCCCTTCCGGAATTCGTAACATCTCAATGACGAAAGATAAGGCCCATGAAACAGCAAGACCTACCACCGGGGAGAACAACAGAGGAACGATGACTTTGTTCCCGATATTCGACCACATGACACCGGACGCTCCAAACGCGATACATCCGACCGCCAACACCGCGCCTACGATGGCATGCGTTGTCGAGACCGGCCATGAGAAGCGAGTCGCCAACGCCACCCAGAGCGATGCTCCGGCCGCCATCGCCAAGACCATGCCGCCGGTGACCACAAATTTCGGGTCGATCAAGCCCGCCGTAAACAGCTTCAACAACTTCATCGAAACGTAGATGGAAAGGATCGAGCCTGCAGCCGTGATCAGAGAACCGTAGATCAATGCTCCCAACTCACCAACCGCGCCTGACGTGACCAACGGGGCAACCCCTTTGGATACGTCATTGCCTCCATTTTCAACCGCCAGCCAGACGACCAGCAAGATGCCAATCCAGGATACGACCGTCATGCCTTCAAAAACGCCAAATGCTGCGAACGGAAGCATACAGACCAATGCAAGGATCAACCCGGTCACCGGGTTTCTCGTCATTCCCAACAGCCTTTTTGACGCTCCTGTTTCTTGTGCTAATTCCAGTTGCGGTTCCATTGTACGTTCGTCCTCCCTTTTTCTCTGTGTTATTAGCAGAATAATCAGTTACCAACGGACAGCCGGAAACCCTCACCTCCCTCTCTACACGAAAATTGCTCAAACCTAAGAGTCTCTCAAATCGTTCTATTCATATATTAGTATATTTTTATTTCAATGTCCAAAAGGTGTATAATGATATGATTATATTTAGAAATAAAAAAAGACTGTCATATAAAAAGAATGACAGTCTTTTTCCGATATCCAGTTGTCAGCAACAACCGCCGCCATCTGTGGACGGTGCGCAGCAGTCTCCTCCGCTTCCTTGCTCAAACACGCTTTTCTTGCCCTTGGTGACATGCGGATCACGCAGTTGCGGCGTGTTGCAATCAAACAGCGGGGCTTGACCCAACGGCACCGGTTGGTAGCAAGGCAGTCCGATCAATTGGTCTTGGTACGGCTCTCGCATCAAAATCCCATAGGTTTTCTCACAGACCGCGACACGTTCCCCTCGAACATAACGGTGTCCATCATCGTCGAGAACTTCCTTCCACGGACCTCGATACATCACTGCATGACCTTGGTCGAGGCAAACGCCCTGTTTCCCTTTGTACGCTTGCACGACGAAGGAACGCAGTTCAATGCCTTGCACGACCTGGGTCGGAAGTTCTGCACGCCACGGATAACGCATGCCATAAAAACCGGCTTCATCAAGCAACGCCACGATCTCCGTTTCCAAGGGGACGTTCTGCATACGAGGCCCGTTGGGCAAAGCAGGGAGGTCAAGCGGCAGGCCCGACTCATCCGCCAGCAAGGACAAAAGCACCACTCGTCCCCCGCGACGCAACACACGGAACGCCTCTGCAATCGCCGCGCGCACACGATCGTGCTTCAAGCGATTGGTGACCGTATCCAAAATGACCACGTCGATGGATTCGCTTGCCACAAAGGGAGCTTGCTCTCGCTGTTCTCGCAGAGCCTCCTGCAGGTCGCGGTAGCCCGCCGCCTCTTGGACAGGATGCTCAGACAGATAGTCGGCGAGATAAGCGGAATTGGTTTGGTAATCATCCAGCTCCGTTACTTCAAGCGCCCAGTTCGCATACCCGATCTGGGCTTCCAACGTACCAAGGCTCTCACGAATGGGTGTCAGTTTCTCTTTTTCCTCTTCCAAGAGCAGCAGGAAGCCCTCTGCTCCGATCTGACTTGCAGCAGAAAACGCGATGCTCTCCGTCGCACCGACGACCAGCACCCGCTCCCCTTCCTTGATCGTTCCTTCGGGCAATTTCTCCACGACCGCTTTCTGTCCGGATACTTGCGCCAAGTCCAACCCGGAACCGGATTGAGATGCGATTTTCAGAACCGCCGCTTGCAACATTGCGGCCTTCGAAGTGCTCATCAACTCTCACTCCTCATCGTGTTTAGTGGGTCACGCCTTCTGCCAAGGGAGAGACGCGAACATCCAAGCAACGCTCGACTTCGTTTGCCACTTGATCTGCATCTTGGTCATCTACTGCATGAACAATCGCATACCCTACGCGATCATAATTGCTGGTGGTTCGCTTGACTGCATCCCCCGACTTTGCATGCAAGACCAGTCGTTGAACGCCCGGCATCGATTCCACGTCCTCAAGTTTGCGGTACGTAACGAGGCCATCCTGTCCCGCCTCGAAAAAGCGAATCGCAGCCGACGACGTTTGAACCGCATGGCGGGGAGCGTCTTCCAACGTACCGCCCAGAGCCAGATGCAGAGAAAGTTCCTGCAAGTTGTATCCCGTCACAGCGAGAACCAGCAAGTGAATGCGGTCTCCACCGGGGCGGGCGTTGACCTCAATGATCTTCGGCCCAACTGGAGTCAACTTCACTTCGGTGTGCGTGACCGTACCGTTCACGCCCAGAGCGGAGAGCGCTTCGACGACCAACTGCTGCACCTCTTGTACCGTCGATTCCGGGAGTGGAGCCGGTACGAGATGCCCCGCTTCGACGGCTCCTGATGTTCTCTTCGCCGTGATCGCCAAGACGGTGGTTTTTCCCGATGCAGTGCAAGCCTCTACACTGAATTCGGGCCCCTCCAAAAACTCTTCCATCAGAATTTCATCGTCCATTTGCTGCCCCACCCAGTTGCTTCGGTTGGCGCGAATGGCCTCGACGGCCGCCCTCACGTCCTCTGCCGAATGACAGAACGAAACCAACGTGCTCCCCGCTTCGTTCGACGGCTTCACCACGACAGGCAACGAGAAGTTTTCCAGTTGTTCCAAGGCCTCTTCCGGTGTACGCACCAATGCATACACGGCAGACCCCACGCCGTGTTTGGCGAGTTGTTCTCTCGTTCTCTTTTTGTTTCGGCAATTGAGAGCGGCTTCGTAGGACAGCCCATTCGGAAGTTGCAACGCTTCCGCCACTCGCGCCGCCAGCGCGACACGATATTCGTTGAGCGTGAACACCGCTTGGATGTCGTATTTTGCTTGCAAATCCAAGGCTTTGGCGATCACCGCTTCTTCGTTGTTGAGATCCATCTCGACGGGGAGATCCACTTGCAACGCCTCTTGCAGAGAGATCTCCGCTTTGAACATCAATACCTTGTAACCCCGTGGCTGAATCAGATCGAGCTCGCTCTCTCCCGATTGGTTCAACCCGAATACCAAGACGGCCTTCGCCCGCTCAGTCATGTCGCAACCCTCCTCGCGATCGACGCTAGCACTTCAGGCAGCAACGCTTGAAGATGCCTTCTTCTTGCGGGGTGAGGCTTGCATAGTACAGTTCATCGACGCGCGGGTCCGGATGCTTCCAATCCACATGGAACTCCTGCTCCGTCAGTTCAAGAGCTTGCACCGATGCGGTGTTCAACAGCGGGGAGCCTTTGTACAGGTGCAGACGGGTTTCGTATTGAATCGGGTCGATGATGTCGTCCAAGTTGTTGCGCTCTACAAAGGCACGGAACGTCGCCAAGTCCTCCAAGGAAATCCACGGGTTGAACATGATGAAAGTCGGGTTCAATTTGATCCCGGTGCCCAACAGGAACGCAATCGCTTCCTCGATGTCTTCCAATGACGTGTACTTCGCAACCGCATCCAACACTTCCTCAGACGGGAATTCAAGTGCAGACGTGACGAACGCAACGTTCAGGCCGGCCATTTCGAGCAGAATTTCTTTGTTCTCCAGGATGTGGTCGATGCGCAGCGTGAAATCGTAGGTGAGTTCTGGGAACTCTTCGTGCAGGCGGCGCAGGATCTTGACGCCGTGATGCTTGGAGTTGAAGAAGTCGGCGTCGATGAAGGTCAAGTGGGTCATGCCGCCCTTCACGAGTTGACGCACGTCTTCGATGACGACGTCTTCTTCGATCAGGAAGACTTTTCCGTCATACGCGGCAAACACCGAGCAGTACAGACATTTGTGATGGCAACCGCGTGCAATTTCCGTGGTGCCGACGATTTGCGTGGAGCCCATGAGTTTATCGACTTGCGCTTGCGGGTATTTGTGCAGCGGCGGCAACGTCGAACGAGTCGGGATGTGAATTTCATCGCGGCCCATGTACGGGTGGATGGTTTCGCCCTTCTCGATCACTTCAGTAGTCACGAGGCCCGGAAGCATCAATTGGGTGTCGCCGGAGAGATGGCGTGCCAGTGCCAGCAACGGCGTTTCAAATTCGCCGACGACGCAAGAATCGCTGTATTTTCCAGCCAAACGATAGGCATTGATGGTCGCATATTGACCGAAGAACGTAATATGAGCGCTCGGGTTTTTCTCACGAACGAGACGCGCGATTTCAATTCCGGCAAACAACGCGTCGAACAGCGGGATGGAGATCGCTACAAGATCTTGCCCGACGAAGCGATCTTCTTGAATCCCGTCCACGTATGTATCCAGCACAGATACGTCAAAACCGGCTTTCAGCAGCGGCGTGGTTGCAGCGGCTACCGTCATCGGTTGGAACCCGCCTTCGAAGTTCGAAACCAGCAAAATTTTCATGTAGATGTTGCCTCCCTATTTTTGTTTTTCAGTCTTTTCTTTATTCTCGCAAAGACAATAATGTGAGAATATAATAATTTTATTATATACAGGCGTCTTCTACTATGTCAAAATATTTTTATGAAGTAATTGTTTTCGCAACAAAAAAACACACCTCGTTTTAAAAAGGTGTGTTTGCCAGCCTGCTTATTCACCGTGCTCTGCAAATTGCTTGATCCGGGCTTCGATCTCATCCCGAACGCGTTGGAAGACCGCCCATTTCTCCTCATCCGTACCCGTTGCTTTCGCCGGGTCGTCAAACCCCCAATGGGCGCGAACGGCTTGTGCGGGTGTGGCCGGGCATCTTTCGTCGGCATTTCCACAAAGGGTGATGATGTAGTCGGACTTCTGTAAAAGTTCCGGGTCAATGACATCGGAGGTATTCGACGAGATGTCGATCCCCTTCTCAGCCATCGCTTGGATGGCTTTGGGATTGACTCCATGTGCTTCGATGCCGGCACTGTAAACGTCAAACTCGTCTCCAAGAAGCAGTTTGCCGAACCCGTCTGCCATTTGACTACGGCAAGAGTTTCCGGTGCAGAGGAAATACATGATCTTCTTCTCCATGTTCAACACACCCTTTCCCACTTATGAACAACAGGACTTCTCCGACTTTGCACGAAGGTTTTGAATCTCTTGACGTAAATCCGGAAGATTGTCCAGAATGGAATCGAAGAATGGAAAGAGCGCTCCCTCTATGGAGTAGAACACCCATTGACCTTCACGTCGCTCCTTGAGCAATTTCGCGCTCTTCATCTTACGGAGATGTTGAGAGATGGCCGGTTGGCTCATCTGTAAAATTTCGACCAATTCAAACACACAAAGTTCTTCCACTCGTAACAGAGCCAAGATGCGTAGGCGTGTCTTATCACCTAAACTCTTAAAACAGTCCTGCAACAGATCAAGATCCACCTCGATCACCTCTCCTCAATTTAATCACAGCGTACAAAAAATTTCAAATCCAATAAAATTAATTCAGGATAAAGGAGTCATAGAAAATGATCATTCGACTTGCTCAGGAACAAGACCTCCCCGCAATTCTTCGCATCTACAACCAAGGAATTGAAGATCGAATCGCGACGTTAGAAACAGAAGTCAAGGACGATTCCTACATGCAAAACTGGTTTGCGCAGCGAGAGCCGCGTTATGCGGTCCTCGTGGCGTGCGCGGGTGAACAGATCGTCGGCTGGGCTTCCATCAACCCCTACAACAAGCGATTTGCCTACTATGGAGTGGGCGAGCTCTCCGTCTACATCGATCGTACTCATCGCGGTCGGGGAGTTGGCAAACAATTGTTGGGGAACTTGGAGCGGATCGGGAGAGAGCAGGAGTTTCACAAGTTCATTCTGTTCACGTTCCCGTTTAATTCGTTGGGACAAGGCTTGTATCGGAATTCCGGATATCGGGAAGTCGGCGTCTTCCATAATCAAGGACGCCTCGACGGAGAGTTCGTGGATGTCATGGCGATGGAGAAACTCCTGTTGGACTAGAAGGGAATAGGCCGAGATCTCCCGCGCATACTGATCAGTGGATGGAATCCATCATCCCTGACGAGGGGGAACTTGTCCCATGCGAGAAAACCGACGAATCGTCGTGCAGACAGAACGCAATACCGTCCGAGTTTCGTTTCAAGTGGAAGACCCTGTGGAGGTGACCCCTCTACATACGTCTTCGCCGGATGCGCCCGTACTGCTGCAATTCGATCCTGCTGCCTTGAAGCAGTTGGGCGCAACTCAACTCAAGATTTCGAGGACGGTCGCTTTTTTGATCGGATTGTACGCGGCGATGTAGTTCTTCACGAAAAAGAGACCTCCCACGACCTCACACGGCGGGAGGTCTCTTTTTTTACAAAGAATTTTCTAACTCTCCCAACTCTTTCATCTCCTAATCTAGTATACTAGAAACGATTCGAACTCTTTTTACTAGGATTAGGAGGCATTCCCACTCATATGAAACGTTCTTCGAAGTTTGCTACGATGGCAGTTGCCGCGTCCCTGCTCACCGCTCTGTATGGCCCGCAAGCATTTGCGGACGACTCGACCGGGAAGATCATCTCCCCGGCTCCGACCACCACCCCCAACCCGACTAAATCGGACTTGGAACTGGCGCATGAGAAAGGCGCGATCTCCGGGTACCCGGGCGAGACCGATCTCCACGGCACCCAATTCGTGACCCGTGGCGAGCTGATCTCGATGATCAACCGTGCTGCGAAACTTGCGGACGTCACCATGAAAAAAGCTCCGTTCGACGATCTCGAATCTTGGCAGACGCAAGCGGTCGCCAACGCCCAAGCGGCAGGCATCGTTCACGGGACCGAAAACGGCCGTTTTGAACCGAACCGCTTCGTCACCCGCCAAGAACTCGCGGTGCTGATCGGTGCGGCGATGAACGGCGGCGCCACCCCGAACGTAAACCAAAACGTCCTCAACTACTACAAAGACAAAGACTCGCTCTCCGACTGGGCGAAACCGTACATCGCGTACACGACGCTCGGCGGCGTTTTTGCCCCGACGCTCGACGGTTCCTTCAACCCGGATGCTCCGATGACCCGTTCCGAAGCGGCGAAAGCACTCAAGCCGTTGCTGTTTGACGTCGTCGACGTGCTCTCGACCAACGACATCCACGGTCACATCGAAACCGCTCCGGACAAGAAGCGCAACAACCAACTGCAAGGCGGCATGGAAACCATCGGCGGCATCGTCAACGACTTCCGCATGGTCAACCCGAACCACACCGTGGTCGTGGACGGCGGCGACATGTGGCAAGGCACGCTGATCTCCAACCTGTTCAACGGCCAATCGGTCATGGACACGATGGCAGACATCAAGTACGATGCAGCGGCCATCGGCAACCACGAGTTCGACTTCGGCCTCGACACGCTGAAAGGCAACATCAAGAACGCGAAATTCCCGATCCTCGGCGCGAACATCCTCGACGATGCGACCGGCAAGCGCGTGGACTGGACCCAACCGTACACCATCGTGGAAAAAGGCGGCCTCAAGATCGGCATCATCGGCTTCTCCACCCCGCTGACCAAAACCACGACCAAGTCGACCAACATCGAAGGCCTGACGTTCGCTGACCCGGCTCCGCTGGCAAAAGACCTCTCCGCAGAGTTGAAAGCCAAGGGCGCTGACATCGTCATCGTTACGTCCCACTTGCCGGGCGACCAGCAAGCGCAGTCCGACAAGATCATGGACGAACTGGCAGACCTCGCGACGACCACCGGCAACGGCACCCTCGACGCGATCATCGGCGGCCACTCCCACAAGCGTGTCGTCGGCAACGTGAACGGCATCCCGGTCATCGAAGCGCAGAACTGGACGCTGGCTCTCGGCCACATCCAACTGTTCGTAGACAAGGATTCCAAAAAAGTCGTCTCCTCCGGCGCGTCTCTGCTGGAAACCTACACCAACCTGACCACCGGCGACGCTGAAGTTCGCGACATCGTCTCGGGCTACCACGACAAAGTCAGTGAGAAGGAACAACAAGTCATCGCATCTGCAGGCGTTGCGCTCACCCGCACCCCGTACCGCTCCGCAATCGACGGCGGCGCAGAACGCGACGGCATCTCTCCGCTGGGCGCCATGATCACCGATGCGATGCGCACCAACGAATCGGCTGATGTTGCGTTCACGAACATCGGCGGCATCCGTGCAGACATCGACGCAGGCGACATGACCTACGGCAAAATGTTCTCCGTTCTGCCGTTTGGCAACACCGACATGACCGGCACGATGACCGCGAAGCAGATCAAAACCGCACTGGAAGTGCTCGACGTGTACTCCAAGCTGCCGGCTCTGCAATTCTCCGGTCTGAAAGTCGAGTGGGACAACACCCGCCCGGCAGGTGACAAGTTCACCAAGATCACCCTGACCGACGGCACCCCGCTCTACGTCGACGGCAAGTTCAACGAAACCCGCACCTTCAAAGCTGTCACCAACGACTTCATGGCGACCGGCAAAGGCGACGGCTTCACCGTCTTCGGCGAAGTGAAGGACTGGAAGATCGGCGACGTCATGCTCGACGCGTGGATCAACTACACCAAAAACCTCACCAAGGACGGCTCCAAAGTCACCCTCAAAGACGACGGCCGCGACATCCGTACCGATCTGCAGAAGTAATCTTGCTTTGCAGCAAAAAACCCAAGGACATCTGCTCCTTGGGTTTTTTACTTTGTTTTCGGAAGGGCCACCACAAAGCGAATCAAGTCCGGCTCCTGATATTCCATCCACATCCGGCCGCCGTGCAGTTCGAGAATTGATTTGCAAATTGACAACCCCAGCCCGCTTCCCCCGGTGTGATGGTTTCGGGAAGGCTCGACTCGAAAAAACCGATCAAACAACCGCTCTCGGTCCGCCGGTGAAATCGGTTCGGTCCGGTTGGTGAACGCGACGCGCACCTCTTCGCCCGCCTCCTGCAAGTCCAGGTGAATCACACGGGGGTGACGGCTGTACTTCAGCGCGTTGCTCAACAGATTCTCAAACACACGCACCATTTTCTCCACGTCTATCAACAGCAAGACCGGCGTTGCGGGAACGTGCTTCTGAACTTCCGCAGACGAATCGGAACTGACGGTCACCATCTCCCCGATCACTTGATGCAACAGCTCCGTGAGGTTGCAGAGCCTTCGCTCCAAGGGGAGGTCACCACTCGCGAGCTTCGAATACTCAAACAAATCCTCGATCAATCCCTGCAACTGCAACGCCCGTTGAAAGGCAACGTTCAGATAGTACCGTTCTTCCGCTTCGTTCTGGCAGGCTCCCGACTTCATCAAGCGTAGATACCCAACGACCGACGTGAGCGGTGTGCGGATGTCGTGAGAAATGTTCGTGATAAACTCGACCTTCGAGCGTTCCAACTGCAACTCCCGGTCAAACATGTCTTCTAGCTGCTGCGCCATGTCATTCAGGTTCACCGCGACCCGGCTCAACTCATCCATCCCCGTTGCGTTTGCACGGTGTGCCAAGTTTCCGGTGGCGATGATCTGCAAGTCGTCCACCAACCGGTACAACTTGCGTATCATCGGCCTCGTCAAGATCAGAAACAACAGCACAAAGACCACGACGAACAAGATCAGCGGAAGATAATAAAAATAATAATAGTCCTTCCACCAAATATTTTGGTTCGCCCAAGTCGCGTAGAGGGCGAGAAAAAACATCCCGCCGGCCCAGCAGATGAGAAAATAGACAAGCATCTTGAATTGCAAACTGCCCAACTTCTCCCGCACCCAACGGACCCTAGTCCCGATCAACTTTGTACCCCACTCCCCAGACGGTTTTCACAATCAGCGGTTTTTTCGGATTCTCCTCGATCTTCTCTCGCAATTTGAAGATGTGGACCATCACCGTGTTATCCGACTCAAACGGCTTGTCTTTCCACACCCGTTCATAGATGCGCTCGGCGCTGAACACGATTCCTTTGTTGCGTACCAGCAATTCCAAAATCGCAAACTCCGTCGGCGTCAGTTTTACAGGACGTCCCTCGACAAACACCTCATGGCTGGCGGTGTGCATGAGAAGTCCTAGAACCGTCAACGACTCTTCACCCTCCTGTTGGTTGGAAGCACCGTATGACTGCTTCATCAAGGGATTGAACTGCATCACCCGCCGCAGCTGCGATTTCACGCGCGCCACCAATTCCATCGGATGAAACGGCTTCGAAAGATAATCATCCGCCCCTGCCGTCAACCCGTGCACTTTGTCCATCTCGCTGCTTTTTGCGGACACCATGATCACCGGGAGATGATACCTGTTTCGCATCGTCATGCACGTTTGGATGCCGTCCATCCCCGGCATCATGATGTCCAAGATGACGAGGTGCACATCCTCTCGCTCCAGGGTTTCGATCGCCTCTGCACCGTTGCTGCAAGTCAGGACGCGGTACCCCTCGTGCCTCAAGTAAATCTCCACCAAATTCCGAATGTCTTCTTCGTCATCCACAACTAGAATGGTTTGACTTTCCATCGTTTCCTCCACATCTTCCATCCTGTACCTGCAATCCCCGCTGCGCAGACCGCCGCCAGCACCCACAACCCATAGGTGTGTACCGTCTCCCCAATCCATTCAATGTGCGCACCAAACGAACGCCCCAGCAAGAAATAAAGCAACGTCCAGACAAACCCCGTTGAATAGGAAAGCAATGCATATCTTAAAAAGCTCATCTTGTTCAATCCAACCCAATATGGCAGCACGTGACGTACCACCGGCAAGAAATAAGACAGGCAGAGCGCGTAACTCCCGTATCGCGCAAGCAACTTCTGAGACACTCGAATGTAGGCTTCCCCTTTTTTCTTTTTCCGTACGCGGTCCAGCACCGGAGCTCCCAAACTCTTTCCAAGAAAGTAGCCGATCGACAAACCGGAAATCACCCCCAGATACGTCAACACAAAGGCCGGGACGGGCTTTAAAATCCCCAGAGAAGTCACAAACCCGCCCGTCATGACCACCCCTTCATCTGGAATCGGCATCCCGACGATGCCAAGCCACAAGGAAAAAAACAACGCGAAATACCCGTATTGGTCTATCAAATGAATCAAATTTTCCATCGTCATGCCGTTCACCTCTTGGCTCTCTTTTTATTTTTGACACACGTACACGAGCGGCAGATCGCACGCGTCACGGGAAACGGGAAGGAGCCCGATCCAAGATCGCTTGTGCAAATCGGAAATTCCATCCCACTCACTCCGCTCTCCTACCTCGATTTTAGACAGCAAACCTTTCGTTCCCCATAGAGAAAGTCTTAAGATTTCCTTAAAGAGAGACGCACAAAAAAAGAGCGCCCCTTCAGGCGCTCCGGATTCGTACACGTATCTTATTTGCCTTGCCCACGCTCCAACGACGCTTTTACAAAGTCTCGGAACAGCGGTTGCGGGCGGTTCGGGCGGGAGGTGAACTCCGGGTGGAACTGCGAAGCGAGGAACCACGGGTGGTCTTTGAGCTCGATGATTTCCACGAGGCGTCCGTCCGGCGACGTGCCGGAGAATGCAAAGCCTGCCTCCGTCATCCCATCGCGGTACTCGTTGTTGAACTCATAGCGGTGACGATGACGCTCGTACACCAGCGTGTCCCCGTACGCATCGGCCGCTTTCGAACCCGGCTCCAACTTGCACGGGTACAGACCCAGACGCAACGTGCCGCCCATGTCCTCGATGTCCTTCTGCTCCGGCAGCAAGTCGATGACCGGGTGCGTCGTCAGCTCGTTGATCTCACTGGAATTCGCATCCCGATGTCCCAACACATGACGCGCGTACTCGATGCACGCCACCTGCATCCCCAAGCAAATCCCGAGGAACGGCACTTTGTGCTCCCGCGCATACTTCGTCGCGAGGATCTTGCCTTCGACACCACGGTCGCCAAATCCGCCCGGCACCAAGATGCCGTCCGCACGACCGAGCAGATCGTGTACATTCTCTTCGGTCACGTCCTCCGCTTGCACCCAGTCGATCTCCACGTTCGAATCGGCTGCAAAGCCCGCGTGGTACAGCGCCTCGGCGACCGAAATGTACGCATCGCGCAGAGCGACGTACTTCCCGACGAGCGCAATGCGAGTGGTGTGCTGCAAGTTCTTGACCTTGTGTACGAGACCCTTCCACTCCGTCATGTCCGCTTCCGGCACGTTGAAGCCGAAGTGACGCACGACGAGACGGTCGAGACCTTCCTCTTGGAACATCAGCGGCAAGTCATACAAAGTGTCTGCATCGCGAGACTCGATGACCGCTTCTTCGTCCGTGTCGCAGAACATCGCGATCTTGCGCTTCGCATCCGACGAGAGCGGCAGCGCCGTGCGGCAGACGAGAATGTTCGGGGTGATCCCGATCGAGCGCAGTTCCTTGACGGAGTGCTGCGTCGGCTTCGTCTTCATCTCGCCCGCTTTGCCCAAGTACGGAATCAACGTCACATGGATGTACATGACGTTCGCGCTCCCCAGATCGAATCGAATCTGACGAATCGCTTCCAAGAACGGCAACGACTCGATGTCCCCGACCGTTCCGCCGATCTCCGTGATCACCACATCTGCGTTGGTATCACGACCCCCGCGGAAAATTCGTTCCTTGATCTCATTGGTCACATGCGGAATGACCTGCACCGTGCCGCCGAGGTAGTCGCCGCGGCGTTCCTTGGTGATGACCGAAGAGTAGACTTTCCCCGACGAAATCGAGTTGTTCTTCGACAAGTTGATGTCGATGAAACGCTCGTAGTGTCCGAGGTCGAGGTCCGTCTCCGCCCCATCGTCCGTGACGAAGACCTCACCGTGTTGATACGGACTCATCGTGCCCGGGTCCACGTTGATGTATGGGTCGAATTTTTGAATGGTGACTTTCAGTCCGCGATTCTTCAGCAGTCGCCCGAGCGATGCAGCCGTAATGCCTTTGCCGAGAGAGGATACGACGCCACCTGTTACAAAAATGTATTTTGCCATGCCTTGCTGTGCCCCCTATGTACGCTTCTTGTCCTTAGTTTCCCTTATCCGTTACGAAAAACACCTTTGCTATCGTAACTTTGTACTCGAACGTTGTCAATAGGAGGCCAGCGAAAAGAGCCGCACCCCGGTGGCCCGGTTTGCGGCTGGAACGTTGCGTATTGCTTTTTTAGAAGTCGTCTTCTTCCTCGTAGGAGTCGAAGTCTTCCTCTTCGGTTTCTTCTGCTTCGCCTTCTTCAGCGGCGCCCTCTTCTTCTTCTTCTTCGAAGTCTTCTTCGCCCGCTTCGACTTCTTCTTCATCAGCGTCGTCATACTCCGCTGCGAAGGCATCGTCTTCGGTCTCTTCTTCGTCGAAGGAGTCTTCCTCTTCGTCGTAGAAGTCGTCGTCGTCCTCGTCGAGGTCTTTGCGCACGAACTTCTTGCCGCCGCCGGCGACTTTTTCCTTGTCCGTCGGGTACCAGCGTTTCAGGCCCCAGACGTTGCTGCCGATGCAGAGAAAGCGTCCGTCGATGTTGATTTCCGTATAGAGACGCGCGATCACTCCGTTGACCTGTTCCTTGGTCAAGCCCTTCAAGCGAGCAACTTCCGCCATCAGATCTGGGAAATTGAACGGTTTGTTGGTTTGTTTCAAGATCATGTACGCCAGGTCAACCAAGGACAATTCGCTAACTTGCTCGGGACTAAGCTTGATTGCGTGAGCTTCTGCCAAAGTCAGCACTTCCTTTCTATGTACCCCAGAAACTGCCACATGATAGTCTAGCCAGCTTCAGGAAGAATCATTCAATCCGTATAGAGAGCAAAAGCAATTATACCATACAGAATTTCGATGGGAAAGTGTGAAAGTCTCATTTTTTCAAAATCTGCATCACATCCTGCACGAAGACCGACTCCTGAAACTCCCACGCAATCCGAGTCCCGCTTTCCTTAGCCCCCGGACGAAAATCTGCGATCGTCTGCCCCCGGCACCGTCCGTTCTCCGTCACCACATCCACTTCACGCCGAATGAACCGCACCGCCTCCTCCCGATGCAGAGCAAACACCGGCAGAAGGTCGTGCAGCGGCGCACCGGAGCGCTTCGGGTCTCGTCCTTGGTAATACTTGAAGTACGGCTCGAAAACAGGCACCAGCGGCGTCTGTGCCACCATCTCCGGCGTGAGCACCGCCTTCTGCGTCACGTTCAGGGGAAAAAGTGTGACATTCGCGTTGCTCGTCAACACCAATCGTGCCGCGACAGGGTCTCCGAACATATTCGCCTCTGCCACCTCGGAGACGTTGCCCACGCCAAACGCACCGCCCATCGCAAAGACTTGCATCCCCCGCCATCTCTCTCCGTACAGAAGCTTCAAAACCGCAAGCGACGTCATCCGCCCCAATTCCACCACGACGACCTCCGGGGTCAGAATCTTCATCAACTCCGGCAACTCGGCCGCCTGCTCCACCACCAACGGCAACTCCAACAACCCAAGTCCTTGCGAACCGTGAATCTCCGGATAAAATTTCGGATTCTCGCCCGTCATCCCCCGCTCACAGCCCGCAAACACCG
Organism: Tumebacillus amylolyticus; assembly: GCF_016722965.1. NCBI lineage: Bacteria > Bacillati > Bacillota > Bacilli > Caryophanales > Alicyclobacillaceae > Tumebacillus > Tumebacillus amylolyticus. The sequence continues at coordinate 170,837 of NZ_JAEQNB010000008.1, read as the reverse complement.
GGATGTCCTCCCGTCCCAATTGTCGCAACAACCATTTGACATTGCGCACCGTGATGTCCCTCGGCATATTGCCATACCCGCCGACGATCCCGACCACCTCTACCCGCGGGTCGCGCACCGCATACCACAGGGCGAAGACATCATCCACTCCGCCGTCCACGAACAGCACCGCTTTTTTTCTCATACTCCACGCCCCCTTTCCTTTGGATGAGTGTCCCTCGTTTCGGTAAAACTAACCAAAAAAGGGTGAGGCACTTCCCATGACCAACCAGCCCCTCCCGGCATCACTGAAAGCCGCCGTCACATTCGTCCAAGATTCGATGCCCGTCACCGCCGACCTCGTCGTGCGCACGCTGCACGGGCACAGTCTCGGGGTGCTGTTCGTCAACTCGCTGGTCGATTCCGACACCCTGCAACGGGCGATTCTCGCCCCTCTGCAACGACTGGCCGGCCGTTCCAACACCCTGCCGGAGCTGATGGAACTCCTACCGCTTGGCAATCTGCTTCTGACCCGCAACGCAAGCGAAGTCCTCGACTATCTCTTGCGCGGCTGGGTGTACCTCCATCTGCACGGCCACGCCCAAGCCTTGCTCGTGCAAGCAGACATCACTCCGGAAAAATCGGACCCGCAGCGCGAATATGCAGTGATCGGACAGCAGGCCGCCTTCACAGAGAACCTCGACAACAACGTGACGTTGATCCGCAAATTGCTTCCTGACACCAGTCTATGCCACGAATCCCTGACGATAGGCACGCGCAGCAAGACTCGTGTAGGCATGATGTACATCGGAGACGTCGCCAACGAGCAGAACCTCAACACTCTGCGCCAACGGCTTCAGGAGTTGGAAATCGACAGCGTCATCTCCTCCTCCGTTCTCTCGCAATTGATCGACGACAATTCGACGTCCGTATTCGCGCAGATGCTCCTCACCGAGCGACCCGATTTCGTCGCCTACGCCATGAACGAGGGCAAAATCGTCCTGCTCCTCGACGGCAGTTCGCTGGCAGTTCTCGCTCCCTGCACACTCTGGGATTTCATGAAAACGGCTGAGGACTACAACACGCGCTGGAACCTCGGGATGTTCATCCGAGGCTTGCGAATTCTCGCCATGCTCTCTTCGACACAAATTACCGCTCTCTATGTGGCAGCGCTGACGTTCCACTACCAAGTCATCCCCGTCAATTTGCTGGACTCGCTGATCGAGTCGCGGTTGCGCGTGCCGTTTCCTCCGCTCTACGAAGCGTTGTTGCTGGAATTCATCATCGAACTTCTGCGCGAAGCCGGGGCGCGCTTGCCTTCCAAAGTCGGGCAAACGATGGGCATCGTCGGCGGTATCGTCATCGGGGAAGCCGCCGTGCAAGCCGGCTTCACCTCGAACATCTTGATTATGTTGGTTGCGCTCGGAGCCCTCGCGTCGTTCACATCGCCGAATTACATTTTCGGCATGGTCATCCGCGTGTTGCGCTTCCCGATGATCATCCTCGCCGGATGGTTCGGTGCGCTTGGCATCGCGTTGGGCGGTGCGTTTCTCCTGCTCCATCTCTTGCGCATGAGTTCGCTCGGGCACCCGTATCTCTGGCCGATGTACCCCTTGCGTCTGCGAAATTGGCGCGAAGCTCTCTTGCGCATGCGCGCTCCCGCCTATGCCAACCGCTCCGACTACGCACAAGGCGCGGACAAAAGCCGATTCTCCGCCGCCAAAGCCAAACAAAAGCGCGACATCGACGAATGAAAGGAGACCCCGCCTTGGACGTTCCCGCTCACGTACCCAAACGATTGATGGTCAACGCCTATCTGCTTTTTTTCGTCGTCCATACCAACCAAGTCGGTGTCGGCGTGCTCGGCTTTCACCGTCTGATCGCCAAGTACGTGCGCCAAGACGCGTGGATCGCCGTGCTGCTGGCGGGGTTGTTCGTCCATCTCGTGTTTTGGGTAATGGTTCGCACGCTGCGCTTGTTTGAACCGACCGACCTCTACGGACTCCACCGCGCCGTCTGGGGCAAGTGGCTGGGCACCGGGCTCAATGTCTTTTACCTGCTCTTGATGGCCGCTCCGACGCTCGTCATCATCCAGACGTACACCGAAGTTTTGCAGACGTGGATCTCGCCCAACCTCTCGTCTTGGTTTATCTCCCTCGCGCTGCTCGGGTTGGTGGTCTACGGCTTGCTCGGCGGTCTGCGGGTGATCGTCGGGTTTTGCGTACTCAGCCTCTTCCTCACGGTCTGGATGGCGTTGCTCGCCTACTATCCCTTGCAATATGCCGTCTGGACCCACCTGCAACCGGTGTTGGAAGCAAACGCATCCGACATGATGACCGCCGTGCAAAAAATGAGCCTCACACTCTCCGGCTTCGAAATCATCTACTTCGTCTACCCCTACGTCCGTGAACCGAGACAAGTCATGCGCTACGGACAATTGGGCGTTCTCTTCACCAACCTGCTCTATTTGATCGCGATGTTGACGGCGACCGTGTATTTCTCACACGACCAACTGATGCGCAACATCTGGGCGCAACTCTCGATTCTCAAGATCATTCAAGTCCCGTTCTTGGAGCGTTTTGAATACGTGGTCATCCCCCTGTGGGTATTCGTGGTCTTGCCCAACATGCTTCTCTACACATGGGCCTCCACACGGGGCCTCAAACGCGTGTTTCGCCTGCAACAAAAAAAGGGCGTCTACGTCGTCGCCCTCCTGCTCTTCGGCCTTGGCTTCCTGTTCAAAACGCGACAGCAAGTCAACCACCTCAACGACCTGTTCAACGACCTGTATCTCTACGCCGCGTTTCTCTACCCGCTCGTGCTCTACCCGGCTGCGCTGATCCGGAAAAAATGGCAACAACGTCGGGAGGTGCGCTCCTCATGAAGTCTCGGCACTTTCTCTCGCTCACGCTCGCCCTGAGTTTGCTCACAACCGGCTGCATGCGCACCAACATCCTCGAACAGACGGGTCTGATCGTCATGGTCGGCTACGACGAGGCCGGCGACGGCAAGATTCGGGGCACGTCCTTGCTCTACCAAGTCGACCCGCACGCCAAGGAAAAAACGCAGGTCATCGCCTCCGTCGCCTCTTCCAGCAAAGGCTCCCGCGACGTCAACAACCTCGGCATGGCGAAGAAAATGGTCTCCGGTCAGTTGCGCGTCGCCCTCTACAGCGACGAACTCGCCCGCAAAAGCGGGATGCTGGAACTTGCCGACACGCTCTCCCGCGATGCCAACGTCGGGCGGATGCTCTATGTCGCGGTCTGCAAAGGCAAAGCAATGGACCTCATGTCGTTTCGCTATCCCGAGACCGCCAACTTGGGGACGTTTCTCTACCAAGACATCAAGCAAAACACACACGAAGGCATCATCCCGTCCTCCACGCTTCATGAGTTCATCCGCGATTCCTACGAGCACGGGCGAGACCCGGTCGTCCCCATTATCGAGAAGCAGGAGAAAAAAATCACCATCTCCGGCATCGCCCTGTTTCAAGACGACCGCATGGTGGGAGAGACCCCCGCGCACAACGGCTTCTACATCAAAGCGTTCCGCGACTCCTCCCGCCCGTCCTACCTCGAGGTGAAGATGAAAAACGCACCGCTCCGGCCGCTTTTCAGAACCACGCCGAAAAAGGAAGAAACCACCGTGGTTTTCGCCACCCTCAACCAAAAAGGCGAGATCAAGTTGACCGACCCGGCGAATTTGAAGTTCCAGATTTCGTTGCACGTTCGAGCGGAGATGTTGGAGATCTCGGAGCAAGTGGACCTCTCCAAACCGGACACCGAAGCCAAAATTGCCGACGCGCTCTCTCAGCAGATGACGCAAGAACTGCAACAACTCCTCACCCACCTGCAAACGTTAAAAAGCGACCCGATCGGCCTCGGCGAAATCTACCGCAGCACCGTCCGCCACAGCAACCTCAACCGAGACAAGTGGCACACCATGCTCGCCAAAGCCCACCTCACCCCAAAAGTGGACGTCACCCTCGTCCGCTCCGGCGTCGTCGAGTAAGCCCCCGCGTCAGTCGCGAAAAAAACCGCTCGGCACGTGTGCCCGAGCGGTTTTTTCTCTATCCCAGCAGTTTTTTCAGTCCGTCGAGGATCGTTTCGCCCCAGCAGGGGTAGTCGTGTCCTCCTTTGAAGATCGTACGGGTGAAGTCGTAGCCTTTTTGTTCGAGGACAGAGGTGAATCGGTCGAAGCCGTCGTGCATCTTGGCCGCTTCAAAAGCACCCATGTTGGCGTAGATGGAGAGCGGCGCTTTTTCAGACGCGGCGAACTGCGCCGTCAACCATTCCGGGTGCTCCTCATCCGGTCCCCACCAGTACGAGCCGGACAGCGCGATCACGTTCCCATACAACTCCGGATTGCGATGCGCCATATAGAGCGACATCAACCCGCCGAGGCTCGACCCTGCGATGACCACACGCTTCGGATCGGACGTCACATGAAACTGCTCCCGAAGCCACGGCACCAATTCCTCCGCGAACGCACCGGCATACGTCTCCGAACACGTCAACTCCGCCATGCGCTTGTGCGTCGTGTTCACATACGCGACCACCATCGGCGGCAGTTCCCCGTCTGCAATCAAGTTGTCGAACGCCAGCGGCGTCTGCACCGTGTCGATGTACGCAATTCCATCGTGCAAGATCACCAACGGGTACTTCTCTCCGTCCACGTCATACCCCGCCGGCGTGTACACATACACACTGCGCTCGCTTCCGTGAATCTCGCTCTTGAAGCGGTGCTCCACCACTCTACCCTTCGCCACCTGCTCCCGCTCCCCATAACAGGGTGAGATCGGCTTCGACGGAAACACGACGAGCGAGTACGTTTTCCCTTTGAAACCCTCATAATCTCGATACGGGTTCAGACGAGACGTGTGCGGATTCAACGGGTCGGTCACGAACACCTCGTTGCGCGCCGCCCAATCGCCCCCGAACGTATCGTTCAACGAAACCAGATACGTCGTCGGCAAACACGGCTCCGACTCCACCGTCCGGTACCAAATATCGGTCCCCGGCACGAGAGTCAGCTTGCAAGTTTCCGGATGTACGCCAGCAGGACCCCCCGCCACGAACACGACGCCCTCTTCCTCGGCCGCTCGTCGCACCACAAACGTCACCAGCGCAACGTCCTCCGTGACATCCTCCAGCAACGGCGTACCTCGTTCCTTCATCTCCTCCCAGAACGCTTCCACCACGCCGGGCTGACCGGATGCCAAGTCCTCCGTCAAACGCGCCATGCGCGGGCTGCGCATCGTCTCCACCATACATTCTCATCCCCTTTTAGGAGATATCTTCCATCTTGCCGTATAAAATTCCTTTCCCCTGCAAAAAATGACACCAGCAACCTCACACCAAGAGGGGGTACGAACTTGAACCCATACGTTTACTCCTACACCGGCATCGCGATCGCCGTCGTCGTCCTCGTGGGTCTGACCATCTGGTGGACGTACGCCAAGTACAAACGCAAAGCCTGACCCCACGCAGCAAAAAAACCGCCTCTTCCTCACCGGAACGGGCGGTTTTTTCCTGTTCACGACTCTACCAGAGCCAATGACCGACACGACTCCAAAACGACTCGATGTCACGGACGACGAACTCTTGCACTTTGGTCACCCAAAATTCATGATACATCTCTGCTTCCCTCCAACTTCTCTCTGAACTCACGCTACTCAGGATATTGTCGAAAGGTCGCAGAGGTGCACGAAAAATAAAAACAAATAAAAAAGCCCAACTCTCCATTTAGAGAGCTAGGCTTTTTCTTCGACAGTTGACCTTAGGCAGCCGAGACGGTCGAAGAGACGTACGCGCAAGCAAGCATGACGACGACCGACAGGAACATGAAACCTGCCAGACCCTTGCGGCGTTGCTTGACCATGGACATCATGGTGAAGAAGGACAGAATCGCGAGCAGAACGAAGCATACCGCGACGGAGATCGGGTGAAGAGTCATCCCTTCGTGGAGCAACATAGATAGTCACCTCTTTTTCAAGATCATATGTCATCGAGAACGATAAGACCGTACTACAGACTATTTTATTATAAAGAACAAGATCAGGTTGTGTCAAAAGCGGGAACTTTATTCCTGCAAAAAAGACACCCCGTTACAGGGTGCCTCGATATCACAACGACTAGCTGCGACGACCGCCACGGCCACCGCGCTTCGACTCGTTGCGTTTAAGGGCAGACAGACGATCTTCGCTTTCCTTGAGGAAACGGGTCAACTTGTCTTCGAATTGCAACGGGCGCTCGGGGCGATTGCCGCCACCACGACCACCACGGTTGCCGCCGCCCATCGGACGACCTCCACCACGCGGACCACCACCGCCGCCAGCACCAGGCGGACGATCTTCGCGCGGACGGAACTCACGCTTCGGCGGAGCTTCTTGGCCCGGAACCGGTTCTTTGGCTTGGCGGATCGAGAGACCGATCTTGCCATCCTTGTCGACATTGATTACTTTGACGGTCACTTCGTCATTGACTTTCAGGTGTTCATTGATGTCCTTGACGTAAGTGTCCGCGATCTCGGAGATGTGAACCAGACCCGTCACGTTACCTGGAAGCAACACGAACGCACCAAAGTGCGTGATACCGGTTACTTTCCCTTGCAGTTTGCTGCCCAATTCAATGGCCATGTAGAAAAAGCTCCTCCTTAAGGAATAACGAACATATTTCTAATCAAATTATACCGATAGACGGGGAAAAAGACAAGAAGCGGCTCAGGGTTTGGTCGCTTCTTGCTTCGGTTCTACAAATAAAGTTTCCCCGTCCTTCACCATCATAAACTTCGAACGCGCAAGTTGTGCGATATAGTCGGGGTCCTGCAACAGCTCCACACGCTTCTGCAAATCGGCGTTGGTCTGCTGTGCCTGAGACATATCGTGGTTCAGCGCCGTCTGTTGCTGATCCAGACGCTTCAAATCGGGCGACTGGACAAAGAAAAACACGTAGACCGCCCAGGCCATCATCCCAAGCAACAAGATGCGGCGCGGTTTCAACTTCATCCGGCGTTTCGCGGCGGTGTTGCGGGCAGCGGCAGGCGAGGCGGCTCCCAGCTTGGTCTCCTGGTCTTGTGTCATGCTGTATACGTTGGTCCGTCCCTTGCTCATCTCCTGCACAGCCTCCCGTTCTACTTCTTGGTTTCGTCGTCATCCTCTTCTTTGTCGACTAACCAATTCGCCACGGCTTTCAGAAATCCTTTCCATTTTCGCCTTCCGCGCTCTATTAATTTTTGAATGGGTTTGAATACCGGCTCGATCAACGGCTGGACCGTCCATTTGTACAGCGTGCGTCCGCTCCACTCCAGCAGGGTGAGCAACGGGCCGAACGGCCAGAGGATCACTTTTTCCAGCATGGAGGCGAGTCGGTCGATGCCCCGAACGACGGCGAGAACCAGCGACCACAGCCATAGCAGCGGCGTGATGACCGTCAGGAACAAGAATCGTCCGATCACTTGCAAGATGTACGTAATCGTCTTGATGACGCCGACCGTCGAGCCGACGACGAGTTTGCGCAGCAGCAGGCGGTAGAGGCCGAAGCCGATCAACATCACCAAGAACACGTACAGACGCACATCGCCGTCGTTCGCCCAGTGGATCGCCCAGAGCACGAGCAGCAGGGCGAAGATCCAGAACGCAAAGTCGAGGATCGGACCCAAGAAACGCAGGTACTTCCACTCTTTGAGCACGGTTCGGTACACATCATAAGCGGCACCGAGCACGGCGCCGCTGGTACTCATCGCAAAGACGGTCAGGTATTGCGTCCAGAGGCTCATGCGACGCGCCCCCTACCGGAACAGTTTGCTGAAAAACCCCTTGGCCTTCTCCGCCGGCGTCACGCCTTCGTCGAAGTAGCCGATGTCGTAGATCAAGCCCTCGATCGCGACAAAGCCATTTTCCAAGTTCAGCGTTTTGATATGCAAGTTCTCGCCGCGCACCGCCACGAACCCGTATTGGGTCGCCAGCACGAATTCGTGCGCGTCGAAACTCTCGACGTTCATGACCCCGTTGACCTCCAGGCTCTGCCGGTTGCGAAGGACCAGCTCGTGTTGTTGATAGAGTTTGTTTCGAGGGTTGTTGCGTTCTTCTGCCATCATTCCAATCCTCCCCACAGGCTCTTGATATGTACAAGATATGGCCCCGGAAACAAAAAAAGACCAAGCCTGTGACAGGCTTGGTCTCTTTTCTAGTCTTCATCGTCAACGAATTCCGGTTCCACGACTTCGCGGCGGGTTTCGGAAACGATCGTGTACATCTGAGCTGCGAGGTCTTTCTTGGCGGACTCTTGGAGCATCTCCACTCGGGCTTCCACGATCTTCTGCCCGAACTTGATCGTCAAGGTGTCACCGGCTGCGACCGAGGTGCTCGCTTTGGCGGGACGACCGTTGATGGTGATGCGGCCTTGGTCGCACACTTCCTTCGCCAAGGTGCGGCGCTTGATGAGGCGCGAGACCTTGAGGTATTTATCGAGACGCATCGACTACTTCGTCGCTTCTTTGAGCTTGTTGCCCGGTTTGAATGCCGGGATCACAGATTCCGGGATCGTGATTTCTTGGCCCGTTTGCGGGTTGCGGCCGGTGCGAGCTGCACGCTTGCGGGTTTCGAAGGTGCCAAAGCCGATCAGTTGGACTTTGTCGCCGGCAGCGAGTGCCTCTTCGATGGATTCGAGAAAGCTGTTAACCGCGAGTTCCGCGTCTTTTTTCTTCAGGCCGGATTTCTCGGCAACCGCCGAGATGAGTTCCACTTTGTTCATGGTACGTATGTGCCCCTTTCGCAATAACACTCATGGTATGTGTGTGGCAAAATTAACAAGTTGTGAATTCCATGCTTCTTGCGGAATTCCTGCAAAGCGACGTTATTTTGCGTGTTTTTTTGCCTCGTTCCAGAGAGCATCCATCTCATCCAAGGTGCTTTCTTGCGGGGTTTTGCCTTTTTCTCGCAGGGCGTTCTCGATGTATGCGAATCGTTCGCGGAACTTGCGGTTGGTTCGCGACAGGGCTTCTTCCGGGTCGACTTTCAAGAAACGGGCGAGGTTCACGAGGGCGAACAGGAGGTCTCCGAGCTCGCCTGCGTGGTCGTCCGTCGTCTCTTGTAATTCAGTTATTTCTTCTTTGACCTTTTGGTATACGTCCGAGAGATTATCCCAGTCAAAACCTACATCGGCGGCCTTTTTTTGGATCTTGTACGCCATTGAGATCGCTGGTAGAGAACTAGGGATGGAGTCGAGGAGATGCTCGATCACTTCGCCCTTGTCCGCTTTTTCTTGCGCTTTGATCTCCGCCCAGTTCGCGACGACGTCCTCGGGAGTTTCCGCTTCGGCGGCGTTGAAGACGTGCGGGTGTCGGCGGATCATTTTTTCGCTGGCGAGGCGGATGACTTCGTGGATGTCGAACGTGCCTTCCTCGCTGCCGATTTGGGCGTGCAGGACGATTTGCAACAGGATGTCGCCCAACTCGTCGGCGAGGTCGAACGGGTCGTCGCGGTCGATCGCATCGGCGACTTCGTACGCTTCTTCGAGGACGTAGGGTCGAAGCGTTTGGTGCGTTTGTTTGAGGTCCCACGGGCAGCCGGTTTCCGGATGGCGCAGGGCGGCGATGATGTCGACGTACCGCCAGAGTTGGCGGTTGATCACGTTTTCTTCAAGCGTGGCGGACAGGTAGACCGTCGTCATGTGGTCGATCCAATCGAGACGGTCGATTTCGTAGAGCGGCATCGTTTCGACGCGTTCCAAGCCTTCGACACCGACGGCGCGGGCGACGGTGACCGGATAGTCGTCCGGATATTGGGTCATGAGCGTGAGTTTGACGTCGGAAGCGACATCGCGAGAGTAGACTTGCGCGATGACGGTGTGCAGGCTCGGGTTGAGTTGGCGCGGGAGCAGAGCTGTGCCGTCGAGGAACAAGAGCCCGTCTGTCGGGTCGACGCCGACGTTTACGAGCAGGTCGTCAAGGAACGAGTGTCCCGGCCCGATGACGATCTCCACGCCGTGCTGCGGAGCTTGTCGGCGCAAGTTCTGCACGGTGATTTCGGCAACGCCCGGATGACCGGGCACGGCGTAGACGATGTGGCCGTTTTTTTGTGCGTGGTCGAAGAGATGGTTCGCGATGTTTTGGTAGACCTCGGCGAATTCCTCCGCCTCTTCGTAAAACGAATCAAGCGCAACAAAGACGATCCCCTTCTCACGGAGATCGTCTACAACCGGATGGCGTTCCGTGCGCAGAAAAATCGCGCCGTTCGCCGCTTGTTGCGTTTCGAGAATTTGAAAGGAGCCAAGCGGAAGCCCGGTCCAAGAACCGGGCCCGAGGCCCACGATGGTGATCTGTGCCATTGTGTGTGTTCACTCCAAGTCGTGAAATCTATGTCAGCGAAGCAAGCCGAGCCTGGTGAAGAATCCTGCGAGTTTCGGCCCGAATTTTGGCACCGCCGTGATGTCGGTGCGGGTGACGGAGCCTGTGACCATGAGGGCGACGACGTAGACGAGGCCGGCCGTTGTCATGGCGGTGAAAGCGGTCAGAGCGGCGATCATTCGGCCGTCTGAAGTGAATTGTCGGAAGTACGGTGCCAGATGTTCCACCACTCCATACGCGGCGACGGCGAGGAAAAACGTGGCAAGCAGCGGGCGGAACAGCATCGTCCGCAAGTTGAACACGACGCCGGTGTGCTTGTAGAGCGCGAACATGTTGAGGAACGTCGCGATCAGGTAGGAGATGACCGTCGCGAGAGCCGCGCCGTTAATCCCTAGTATGGGTACGAGCAAGAAGTTGAATCCAAGTTTCGCAAGCGCTCCGATGAACAGGTTGCGAACGGGTATGTAGACTTTGCCGACGCCTTGCAGAATGGCGGAAGACGTGAGCTGAATGCTGGAAAAAAGCGTGGCGGCGGCGATGGCGATGATCGCTTGGGTGCCTTCGTTGTTTTTGAACAGCATGATGTCGATCGGTTCGGCCAGCAACGCAAGTCCGACCGAGGACGGCAGAGCGACGAGCATGGTCAGACGCATCGCCATGTCCATGCGGTAGGAGACCAGTCGTTTGTCGCGCAGAGCAATCGCCGCCGAGATCGCCGGCATCAGAGCGGTTCCGATGGCAGACGCGAACGTGGTCGGCAAGAGCATCAATTTAAACGCACGGCCCGTGAGCAAGCCGAACATTTCGGTGGCTTGCGCTTGGGAGAATCCGCATTTTTTGAGCAGGTTGACGACGGTGATGACGTCCACGTTGTTCATCAGCGGCACGACGAGAGCGCCGAGCGAAACGGGGAGTGCGTACCAGCAGAGCTTTTTCACAACTGTCCACGTGGGTTGGGCAGGGACTTTGTTTTTGAAGCGGGCATCGTGGCGGAAATAGTGGCGGCGTGTCCACATGAAGACGAGAATCGTCAGGAACCCCGCCAACCCTCCGGTAAAAGCGCCGAAGGCCGCACCGGCTGCGGCGAACGCTTCTCCGTAGCCCCATTGGAGGATCAAGGTGGCGAGTGCCAGAATCGTGCCGACGCGCACGAACTGTTCGACGAGCTGCGAAGTGGCGGTCGGCTCCATGCGTTGCCAGCCTTGGAAGTATCCGCGCACGGCGGACATCAGCGGGACGACGAGCAGGGCGGGGGCGATCATTTTGATGGCGTAGACCGCTTCGTGATCGCCGAACCAATCGGCAAATTGACCTGCGCCGAAGTAGAGCACGAGGAAAAACAGAACCCCCGTGATCGAGAGGAGCACGCTTGAGACGCGGAATACTTTTTTTGCACCAGCATAATCCCCGAGGGCGATGTGTTCGGCGACGAACTTCGAGACCGCGACCGGAAAGCCCGCCGTCGAGAGGATGAGCAGGGTCGAGTAAATCGGATAAGCCATTTGATACAGCCCGATCCCCCGGTCGCCGATGATGTTTTGCAAGAAAATCGTATAGACAGACCCGAGCAGCTTGGATAGAATCCCCGCAATGCCCAGAATCAAGGCCCCGCGTAAGAACAAATTGCGCTCTGACATTGTGCCGTCCCCTCCCAGTATACCATCTCTTCCCATGATATGAGGACAGGTCGGGAGTTAGGACTGGCTTTCGAAATGGAGTCGCCGCAAGCCCAGCCTCTTTACCATAAAAAGGGCACTTTCCGGGAACTCTACTTTTATCCTTGGCACGTCGAAAGCAACAGGAGTGGTTGTTTCTATGGAAGAGATGGTTCTGCGGACGATTGAACACTATGGGTATTTTGCGCTGTTCGGCACGTTGGTGATGGGGTTGATCGGGTTGCCGGTGCCGGATGAGTTTTTGTTGACGTTTTCGGGGTTTTTGGTTTCGATGGGTCGGATGAATTGGATCGTGGCGGTGCTTGTCGCGAGTGCAGGCAGTGCCATTGGGATGACGGTGAGTTTTTGGATCGGGCATCGCTTTGGGCTTCCGTTACTTGAAAACTATGGACGCAAAATTCACATGACCCCGGAGCGGGTGATGCGTGTGGAGCTGTGGTTCACCCGCTTTGGTAGATTCGCCGTGCCCATCGGCTATTTCATCCCGGGCGTTCGGCATCTGACCGCCTACTTCACCGGCCTCTCGAAGTGGAGCTATCGGACGTTCTTGCTCTACGCTTCCCTCGGAGCGCTGGCGTGGTCGACCGCTTTCATCTCCATCGGTGTCCTCGTCGGGCATCGTTGGCGGGAAGTCACCCTGTACCTTCATAAGTACATGCTCGCAGCCCTCGTCCTGCTGGTCCTCGGTGCCGGTGTGTGGTGGATCGTTCACCGCCGTAGTAAGATAAAAGCAGAAAGGGAGTGAACCTCAACCATGCAACTCAAACAACTGGGCCACACAGGTCTGCACGTATCCCGTTTGTGCTTGGGCACGATGTCATTTGGCCGTTGGATTGACGAGGCGGCGTCTGTGGCGTTGTTGGATCGGGCCCTCGAACTCGGAATCAACTTCATCGACACGGCGAACTTCTACGGCAAAGGGCAAGACGAGCCCGTCGCATACGGCACCGGAGCTTCGGAGGAAATCCTTGGCCGCGCTCTGAAAAAACGCCGTCACGACGTCGTACTCGCCACCAAAGTCGGTCTGTCCATGGGCCACGGTCCGAACTCTTCGGGGCTTTCCCGCGTTCACATCCTGCGCGAAGTGGAGCAATCGCTGCAACGTCTGCAAACCGATTACATAGACCTCTACCAAGTCCACCGCTTTGACCCGAACACGCCGCTTGAGGAAACTCTGCGTGCTTTGGATGATCTGGTCCGCCAAGGAAAGGTCCGTTACATCGGTTGTTCCAACTACGCCGCGTGGCAGATCGCGAAGTCGCACGGGATCAGCGAACGGCACAACCTCGCGAAGTTCATCTCCGTGCAACCGCAGTACAGCTTGCTGGCACGAGATGTGGAACGTGAGATTCTGCCGTTTGCCGAGTCGGAGGGTGTCGGTGTGATCGTGTACAGCCCGATGGCGCGGGGGATGCTTTCGGGCAAGTATGCCTCTGCGACCGACGTCGTTCCGGAGAGCCGTGCCGCGCATGGAGAGCGCATGTTGCAAACTCTGTTCTCCGCACGCAACTTCACGCTCGTCGAAAAACTCAAACCCCTCGCGGAAAAAACCGAACTGCCTCTCGCGCAGTTCGCTCTCGCTTGGGTGCTCAACAACCGGACCGTCACCTCCGCGATCATCGGAGCCACCAAAATGCACCACATCGACGACGCCGTCAAAGCCCACGACGTGAAGCTCCCTCCCGAAATCCTCGAAGCCATCGAGCAAGCCATCAACGAAATCAACGCCTAAGACCCTCACCTCTCGAAAAAAAAGCAGCCTGCCGGACTGATCCGGCAGGCTGCTTTTTTCATACGCGGCTATTGTTCGAGGTCTTCTTCTACGGCTTCGAAGTGGCCGGATTTCTCGACTTTGGTTTTGAGATAGTGTTCGTTGAATTCGGAGACATCGCCCCACAGCGGCTTGCGTTCCGAGACGTTCAATCCGGCACTCAGGAGCGCTTCCAACTTGCGCGGGTTGTTCGTCATCAGCGTGACCGGTTTCTGCCGCAACGCCTTCAACACCGAAATCGCGTCTTCGTAGTTGCGAGCATCGTCCACAAACCCCAGCGCGAGGTTCGCCTCCACCGTGTCATACCCCTGCTCTTGCAGAATGTACGCCATCGCTTTGGCGTACAGTCCGATCCCCCGCCCTTCATGGTTCGCGAGGTAGAACAACGCCCCGCACCCATGTTCGACGATTTCCTTCATCGACTGCTTGAGCTGATACCCGCAATCACAGCGCTTGCTCCCGAAGATATCCCCCGTGTGGCAGATGCTGTGGAAGCGAATCAACGCGTCCTCCGCGTGCTCAAAGTCCCCATACACCAACACGCTCGACTGCTGATGCTCCGCCAATTTCGCATCGGACAACTTCTCGATCATCGCCGTTGGATCAAGCGTCAACTCCGTGCAGTTCAACCAGCAATACCACTGGAAAACCACCGTCTCTTCAAACAAATTCACAGGCAGCCGAATCGGCCCGACCAAGTACGTGACGGCTTCATTTCCTTGGAGCACTTGGATTTTGTCGCGAAGCAGCTCTAACGCATGAGGATCGATCATCTGGAGACCCCTTTTTTGCTGTTAGTATATCCAACTCGCGTGCTATCTGCTTTTGACAAGCATTTCCACCGCTTCTTTGATCACTTTGTCGGCCGGACTGCCCTTCTCCATCTCTTCGCGAATGCAGGCTTCCAAGTTGGTGCCGATCACATACCCCACCGCGCGGTCAATCGCCGAACGAATGGCGGTGAGCTGGGTGACGACGTCGCGGCAGTCTTTCTCCTGTTCCATCATGCTCAGCACCCCGCGGACTTGTCCTTCGATGCGGCGCAGGCGGTTTTTGATGGAATCGTTGTATTCCACAGGGACTTCCTCCTCAAAGTTACGAATGATGAACCGCGCAACGGTTCGGGCCGATCTCCAAATCGGTGGCAACTTCCGTCGTGACGTGGATCTCGCCGCGGTTGATGCCGACGATTTGCTCATAGTTCGGCGGCGTTGCGCCGGACGCACCCGCCACTTTTTCGGTAAACGCGTCACGGTCCGCCGTGCGCATGACTTCATTGCTGGCACGGATGGCACCGAGAGTCGCGCCGACGTAGCCTTGCTCGTTGATTTCTTTGAGATCGGCAAAGTGTGTCGGGAGCACGACGATCTCGTCCGACAGGTTGGCAATCTGGTTGAACACCGTGTCGTAGAGCGATTGCGCCCACTCGCGAGCTTTGCCTCCCAAGTCGGGACGGCCCAGACCCCCGACGAAGATCGTGTCGCCGGAGAGCAGGAATCGGTCGTTGACCAGCACCGATGTAGAGCCCGGCGTGTGGCCCGGTGTCGGGATCGCGAGGACTTTCGCTTCAACGGTGCCGATGTGCAGAGTCGCGTGTTGTTCGAGAGCTTCGTATTGCAAGGACGACGAGCCTTGCAGTTCGCTCGACGAGATGTAATACTTCGCACCTGTCGCGAGGGCGAGTTCGTGACCGCCCGAGATGTGGTCGGCGTGCAAGTGCGTGTCGAGGACGTGGCGAATCCGGACGTTCTGACTTTCGGCGAGTTGCTTGTATTCGTGGACGTGACGGCCGGCGTCGACCACCAAGGCTTCATTGCCCGAGATGACCATGTAGGACAGGCACCCTTTTCCCAAACGGTTGAGTTGGATGAGCTTCATGTCTTGGTCTTCGTGGACGGTCACTTGGTGGTAGAACTGGCTCCATGCGAGCATTCCTTCTACTAAATAGCTGACATGGAAGCCTGCTTCGTCGAGCTGCTCGGCGACGAGTCGGGCGCTGTTGCCCTTGTTGCAGATGATGACGATTTCGGTGTCTCGCGGGAGGTTTGCCGCCGCTTTTTCATGATCTGCGAGGAAGTCGGCGTACGGGATGTTCACCGATTGGAGGTGCTGCCCTTCGATCTTCCAGTTGAGATAGTCGGCTGACGTTCTCACGTCGAGGAGGAGCATCGACACTCCGGCGTTGATTTTTTGGTGCAGGTCTTTCGCTTGGATGGTTTGTACGGTCATTTGGTTCACCCTCTATTGAATAAGATATCCCGCCAATGCCAGGAAAGATGTGTCTTGCCTGCAAACAACTTTCTACATACCCCTACAGGTATAATGATGATTTTATTTTACGTCGACGTTTCAAAAAGTCAACCCCGCCTCCCCTGCTTACAAAAAAAGCGAGCCTGTGCAAACTCCACAGACTCGCATCCATTTGGAGAGGCTTGAGAGTTCCTTTGAATTCTCTTCCTCAGACCATCCATCTCCCATTGTATCAAACGATTGTGATGGAACTGTGAAGATTTACTCCATTTTCATACCGACCCGTCTAATTTTCACGTCATAGTGAATTTCGATCTTGGCTTTGGGAAACTCGTCGAGCCAGTTGATTTTCTTGAACTGCTCGTGGTACCGGGCCCGCACTTTGTTGCCGAGTCCGAAGACATCGACGCCGTACTTGCCTTGGGTGTCTGCGATCAACTTGGCGGCGCGGGCGTTGAGTTCTGCACTCAGCGCTTTTTCAATTTCGGTGAAGGACTCGTCGTTTTTGAAGTTCATCTCGCAATTCGATTCGATGATGTCCACTTCAACCTGAATTTGTTGGCTCATCTTGTATGACTTTCCGTACGGTTCGACTTGGGTGTTGACGTGAATTTTTTTCGGATGGGCGGTGGTGTATTCGGTCCAGGTACTTCCGTTGGACTTCTTGGGACAGGGGACCGTGATGTTCCCCCCGATTTTCTCATCTTTGCTTTGGAGGAGAATCCACGCCTCTTTTTCTTCAATCTGACCTACCATGCGATCGTCTCGGAACAGGGCAAGACCACGCCAGTTGACATCGTTCTTGGTGGGAAGGATGTAGTTCGATGTGGCTTCGATTCCTGACGACGAACGATCCACAAACCAACTCCCCAGCGTGATGTCGGGAATCCGCCCGGACTTCGCCCCGTTTTCCAGCATGTCCATCACATACACGATTGGGATTTGCTCCAGTTTCGGATCGGACTCCAAGAGTTGCTTTGCGTCCCCCTTGGTGATGACCATCCAGAGCAGACGGCGCATCTGCGGGTTGCGTCGCAAGGAGTCCACGATCCCCGCCATGTCCGACGTCCGTGCCACTTTTTCACTGATCGCGATGACGCGGGTGTGACCGTAAAAAAGCTCTTGGTTGAGCCTCGATTGCACCACCCGCATCGCATCGGCCATCGACGCGCCGGTCGCCGACATCACTTTGACCGCCCGCTTCCCGCCTTCGCCGCCCGATCCCCCGCCCGACCCTGCAATTCTGTTGGCAATGGGAATTTGGAACGAGACTTTAATCAACGGCTGGCCCCCCGCCTCGCGCTCTTCGCTGTCGATCCCGAGCGCCACAACCGAGGTGCGCTCTTCCAGTTCTCGGCGGTCCCAACATCCGACCAACAGAACCGAGGTCAACACCGCAATCAGCAGGCACGCGAACCATGTCCTACCCCGCTGCACGGTCCTGCACCTCCTGCGGCTTGTCGGTTTCCCGCTCGTCCAATTTTCGGATCATGGCGATGAGGAGGAGGCACAGGGGCAAGAGACAGGCGATCACGAGCCCGAAGTACCCGACCCAATC
Organism: Tumebacillus amylolyticus; assembly: GCF_016722965.1. Lineage (NCBI taxonomy): Bacteria > Bacillati > Bacillota > Bacilli > Caryophanales > Alicyclobacillaceae > Tumebacillus > Tumebacillus amylolyticus. The sequence goes on along the minus strand of NZ_JAEQNB010000008.1, from coordinate 153,256 downwards.
CAAGACCATGAACAACTGCTTGATGTTGCGCGGTCTCATCGCAATGAAATAGAGCGCAACGCCGAGGACCAACGCCGTCCACTTATGGTTGCGAATTCGAAACAACTGCGAGAAGGACCACACCGCGCAAAAATTCCAGTTGCCGGCCGTCGTGAACACGGCCGCGACCCACACGCCCAAGAAGATCGCTTCCAACCGCTCCAAGATCAGCCCCGGTGCTTTGACAGACTTCACCAGTTCCAGTGTGGGCCACGCTTGTTTCGCCAGCTCCTCAAACCCAAATGCCATGATGCCCGCGATGACGATCAGCGTGTAGAGAACGCCGGGGATCGCCACTCCGAACGCCTGGTAGCGCAGAATTTTTTTCTCTCGCTTGAGATGACTGTTGAACATCGTCATAACGTCAAACCCCAACAAGCTCGTCAGGGCGGGAACGATCCCGAACGAAACCCCTTTCCAATCGGAGGGAGAAGGGAGAATCGGCATGATGTACTCGAACCGCGCTTTTTGATACGCCAGCAACGAGATGATCAAAACCGGAAATACGATGATCGGCAGCAACACCTCGTTCACGCGGGCCACCAGTTCCACGTCGTAGATCACCATGAAAAAACACAAGATCAGCATCGAACTCACCGTCACTTCCAGCGGTGTGTTGGTGAGAACGGCGCTCACAACCACTTCGCCGAAGATCCGAACCACCATCGCGGTCACGACAGACCAATACACGACGTAGAGCATCACCACGGGAAAACTCAAGATGTTCCCGACCCATTTGTTGCGTTTGCTGCCCAAAATGACGCGACTGTACCCGACGATGGTTTTGTCGGGAAACCGTTGCCCCAACTTGTAGATGATGACCACGGACAGAAACGCGATCATCAGGCCGATGACGACCGATAACCAAGCCAAGTGTTCCGCACTGTCGGCGGTGGATCTGGGCAGGGACAGAACGCCTACGCCGATGATCGTGCTCGCGTTTAGGCCAAGCGCTTGTGCCGGCGTAATGGTATAGGGGGCATCAATTTTGTTGCCCTTGGTTGTCCGGCTCATTGGGTTTTTTCACTCCCTCCGCTGATGTCGCAAGCGTTCTCGTCAGTTCCGCTTTTCGTGTGAATACGTTCGGTCGTTTCCACATCCTGTACAGAGGGATTCGAATGAAGCTGTCCCCCATCGCCAACAAATTGCCCGGGGTGAACGGAGCCAGATAGGGCACGCCAAACGATTTCAGCGTACAGAGATGAATGATGATCAAGATCAGATATTGCATGATCCCATAGAGACCGAACGTCGCGGCAAAGATCATGGCGGGGAATCGAAGCATGCGCAGGGCGATGGCGGCGTTGTAACTCGGTGCGGCAAAGGAACCGATCGTGGTCAGCGCGACGACGATGACCATAATCGGAGAGACGATCCCCGCCCGAACCGCCGATTCCCCGACGATGAGCGCTCCGACGATGCCGATGGTCGGACCGATCGGACCGGGGAGTCGGACGCTCGCTTCCCGCAGAATCTCGATGGAAATCTCCATGATAAACGCCTCCACAAAGGAGGGAAAAGGCACCGTCGCCCGCCCCGCCGCCATCGCGATGACGAGTTTGGACGGAATCATCTCCGGGTGGTACGACGAGAACGCAATGTACAGAGAGGGCAGCAACAACGCAAGCGTCATCCCGCCCGCTCGAATCAACCGCAGCATCGTGGCGATCAAGAACCGCTCATAGTAGTCTTCCGGGGAGTGGTAGAACTGCGTCAACACCGCCGGCGCGATCAGGACGAACGGAGAACCGTCCACGATGATGACCACTTTGCCCTCCAAGAGATTCGCCGCCGCTTTGTCGGGACGTTCCGTATTCTGAATCAAGGGAAACGGCGACCAATGATTGTCCTCGATGAACTGCTCGATGTTGCCTCCGTCCAAGATGCCGTCCACTTCGATTTTTTGGATGCGTTCCCCGACTTCACGGACAACCCCTTCATCGGCCACCCCGTCGATGTACACGAGGCAGACGTCCGTGTTGCTCCGCACGCCCACGGTATACGTGACGACCCGCAGGTCGGGGTCTTTGATTCGGCGTCGAAGCAGGGCGGAATTGACACGCAACGTTTCGGTAAACGAGTCTCGCGGACCGCGCACCACGTTCTCCGACATCGGTTCTTGGACGCCGCGTTTTTCCCACCCTTTGGTGTTCAGCAGCAGCATCTCTTCGCAGGAATCGACGAGGAGTGCAGAGTCTCCGGCGAGCACGATCTTGACCACGTCGCGCATCCGGGCGGTTTTTTTCGCTTCCCCGATCGGCAGAACTTGTTCCAAAAGCAGGTCGATGAGGTTCGTCGAGGTGCTGAGGAAGTCTCGTTGCTCCATGCCGCTCATCAAGGACTTGAGAATGTGTTCGTCGATGATGCGAGCGGAAATCAAGCCGTCGAAATACACGAGGGCCGCTCGGTGCTCTTGGTTGTTCCCGAAGGTAAATTCTCGGATCACCAGATCGTTGCTCGATCCGAGAATGTTGCGAATCTGGGCGAGGGAATCGTTTAGTGACGTTGACGTTTCAGGTTCGGGGAGGGTCTCCATTTTTTCTAAAAAGCGATCGTTTTGCAGTTTTTCCTTGCGATAGTCCTTGGTTTTCCGAGGGCGTACAAAACGAGTCATGTGTGGACGTCTCCTTACCAATCAATGGGTATCCATATCGATTAACATGATCTTCCTGCCCGCGGGTTATGTACCCACGCCAAAAAAGACCCCCTTCTCCACGAGATGGGGGTCTTTTTTACGATGAGGTAGTAATTATTGCTCCATTTGTTTGGCGAGGAAGCCGGCTGCCGTTTCGGCGAGTTTGACTTCGAGTTCGCTCATTTTGATGTTGTCTTCACGAGAGAGGATGATGACGGAGCCGATCGGGTCGCCGCCGGCGATGATCGGCGCGATGACTTGGGCGGAGAAGGGTTCGGCTTTTTCACGGGTGATGGTGAACTCGCCTGCGGTGAAGTTGGAGACCGTTTTGCGATCTTCCATCGATTTTTCGACGTCGTTGCCAATCGGCTTTTCGAGGAAGTCGCGCTTGGAAGCGCCGGCTACCGCGATGATGACGTCACGGTCGGTGATCAAAGTGATGTGACCGAGGGTTTCGCTCAGGGATTCTGCATATTCCTTCGCAAAGTCACCCAGTTCGCCGATCGGCGAGTATTTCTTGAGGATGACTTCCCCGTCGCGGTCTACAAAGATTTCAAGCGGGTCACCCTCTCGGATGCGGAGCGTTCTACGGATTTCCTTCGGAATTACGACACGGCCCAAATCGTCGATTCTGCGTACAATACCGGTTGCTTTCATTTCTTCGATTCGACCTCACTTTCCGTTGGGAAGGTTATGTTTTTCGGTGATAGGTTGGCGTATGTGTTTTCTACTAAATTACTATCATCGTTGGCATTATCTTGTCCATTTGTCAGCGATTTTACCAAGGGTCTGCGGTTGGAAACTGTTGGTTGATTGTGGGAGCCTCCTTTCATTTCGGCCTCTTTTTCGAGGGGAAAGTGAGGATAGTATGGAGCGGAAGCAGGTCGTTTATACACGAATTGCCAAGACATAAAAAATCCACCCTCTCAGGTGGATTTCGGAGTTTACTTGGGTAATGTGATCTGAATTCCAGCATTTTGCTCCGTTTGTTCATAGTAGGCTTGCCATGCGGCGTTCTGTTTGTCGGCCAGCGCTTTTTGCTCCGCATCCTTCTGCACGTCGGCAAGCGTTGGACTGTTTCGCTTGTCCACACGCAAGATGTGCCACCCGTAGGCGGTATGAACCGGATCGGTGATCTGCCCCACCGTCGCTTTGCCCGCCGCTTGGCGGAAGTCGTCTTCGAACGAGTCGAACGTCACGTCGGCCATCGTGCCGCCGTTGAGTTTGGCGGTCGGGTCGAGCGACGAAGCTTTGGCGATGGTGGCGAAGTCTTCGCCTTTGGCGAGACGGTCTTTGATTTGTTTCGCTTGCTCAACGGTTGCGACGAGGATGTGCGAGACGGTGCCCGTCATGAACAGGGACGGGTCGTGCTCGAAGTACGCTTTCACTTCGTCGGGGGTGACGTGGACGTCCTTGGTTTTCACTTGCTTGTACTCGCGCAGGTAGTAGTCGTCGAGGACGAGTTGCTTGATGTCGTCGTCGGTGAGTTTGTACTGTTTCATCTCCGCGTCGAACTTCGTGCGGTCGCCGTTGAAGACCATGTCGGTCACTTGGTCTTTGTATTGCTCGATGTCGCCGGAGACGGAGCTTTCGTCGATTTTGACGCCCGCTTTTTTCGCTTCGTCGACGAGGATTTTGTGCAGGGTGATGTACTCGGTGAGGAAGCTTTTTTTGTTGTCGTCCGATTCTTGGTAGGTCGGGAGCAACAGCGAGCGTTGGAAATGGAACTGCTTTTCAAACTCCGACTGTAGGACTTGTCCGCCGCTGTACGTGGCGACGACGCCGGAATCGGTGTTGCAGCCCGTCGCCGGGAGCAACGCGGCGACGAGCAACAGCACGGTGGGGATGGCAAGCCAGAGGCGTTTTTTTCGACGGGTGGGTTGTTTGGGTTGTTTAGGGCGAGACATTTTCCAAGTCCTCCTGACGTTTTGGAACGACCTTGTACAGTTCCATGAACTTCAAGAGCATGGTGAGGATCTCTTCGTCTTTGAGCCCCTTGGATTTCAGGGTGACGATGATCTGCTGTTGCGCGGTGAGCTTCATGCGGTTCGGGAACTCGCGGGTCATCGCGAACAGCTTCTCGCCGTCGATTTCCTTGTTCTGCGATTCGTGGAGCTTGAGCAGGATGTCGCCCTGCGGCGTCTGCTTGATCTCGGTGAAGCGGTACTTGATCGCGTACGCTTTGAGCAGCGAGACGCTCAGCAAGTTGCGGACTTCCAGCGGAATGTCTCCGAAGCGGTCCTCGACTTCCTCTTCGAGATCGCGCACTTCGTCGAGGGTGCGCGCGCCCACGAATTTTTTATAGATTTCGATCTTTTGCATCGAGTCTTCAATGTAGGTGGTCGGCAAGTAGGCGTCGACGGACAGTTCAACGGTCGGGTCCGGCCACTTCTCTTCTTTGACCCCACCTTGCTTCAGTTCTTCAATCGCCTCGGCGAGCATCTGGCTGTAGAGGTCGAAGCCGACCGACGCGATGAAGCCGTGCTGTTGCGCACCGAGCAAGTTGCCCGCCCCGCGAATCGAGAGGTCGCGCATGGCGATCTTGAACCCGGAACCGAGCTCCGTGAATTCCTTGATCGCTTGCAGGCGTTTCTCTGCGGTTTCGTTCAGCACTTTGTTGCGTTGGTAGGTGAAGTAGGCGTAGGCGATTCGGTTCGAGCGCCCGACACGGCCGCGCAACTGGTAGAGCTGCGAGAGGCCCAGATGGTCGGCATCCTGCACGATCAGGGTGTTGACGTTGGGCACGTCGAGCCCGGTCTCAATGATCGTGGTGGAGACGAGGACGTCCGCGTCGCCGCTCAGGAAGTCGAGCATCGTTTTTTCCAGTTCGTCTTCGGCCATCTGCCCGTGTCCGACGAGGACTTTGGCGTCCGGCACCAACTGTTGGATGTGGTTGGCGGTCTCTTGAATCCCGTTGATCTTGTTGAAGAGGAAGTACACTTGCCCGCCGCGCCCCATCTCGCGCTCGATCGCTTCTCGGATGATGCCGTCGTTGTGCTCCACGACGTACGTTTGGACAGGAAAACGGTTCTCCGGCGGCGTCTCGATGACGGAGAGGTCGCGCACCCCGATCATCGACATGTGCAGAGTTCGCGGGATCGGCGTTGCCGTCAGGGTCAAGCAGTCCACGTTGGTCTTGAGCTGCTTGAGTTTCTCCTTGTGCGTGACGCCGAAGCGTTGCTCTTCGTCGATGATCAGCAGGCCGAGGTCTTTGAACTGCATCGTCTTGGAAAGCAGACGGTGCGTGCCGATGACGATGTCGACCGAGCCTTCCTTCATGCCTTTGGTCACTTCGGTGATCTGCGCTTTCGAACGGAAGCGCGAGATCAATTCCACACGGACCGGGAAGCCGGACATCCGCTCGCTGAACGTTTGGAAATGCTGTTGCGCGAGGATGGTCGTCGGGACGAGGATCGCGACTTGCTTGCCGTCCATCACCGACTTGAAGGCGGCGCGAATCGCGACTTCCGTTTTGCCGTAGCCGACGTCGCCGCACAGCAAGCGGTCCATCGGGCGGGTGCGCTGCATGTCTTTTTTGATTTCTTCGATGCATCGGATTTGGTCTTCCGTTTCGCTGTACGGGAACATCGCTTCAAACTCGCGCTGCCACGCCGTGTCGGTGGAGAACGCATGGCCTTTGGTCGCTTCGCGTTCGGCGTAGAGTTTGATCAGGTCTTGCGCGATGTCTTGGACGGCCGATTGGACTTTGGTGCGCACGCGCTGCCAATCGGAGCCCCCGAGGGCGTAAATTTTCGGTTCCTTCTCTTCGGAGCCCACATATTTCTGCACAAGGTCGATTTGTTCGACAGGGACGAACAGCTCGTCCTTGCCTTTGTATTTAATATGCAGATAATCCTTGTGTATTCCGAGAATATCCTTGGTCTGGATGCCCATGTACTTCCCGATGCCGTGGTTGATATGCACCACATAGTCCCCGACTTTGAGGTCTTGGTAGGACTTGATCTTCTGCGCGTCGGAGAGCGTTTTCATCTTGCGCGACTTTTTCTTGGTTGTAAAAACTTCGGTCTCGGTGATCACCGCGAGTTTGAGCGTTGTCAGTTCAAAGCCGGTCGCAAGGTTCCCGATCAGAATCAAAGGCCGCGTGTGGGTGCCGTCCCATTGGGTGACGATGTCCGCTTGCATCAGGTAGTCTTCGAGCACGCGATGCAGTCGCTCCGCACGCTCTGGGTTGGCGGCGAGGAACACGACTTGGAAGCCGGTTTTCGTCCAGCGGTCGACTTCCGTTTTGAGGACGGTCATCTGCCCGTGGAAGTTCTGCATGGAGCGCGTCTGCGTGTTGATGACCGCTTGCACGTTCAACCCCGGAATGGCGCGCGTGAACAGGGAGAAAAAGAGCTTCTGCAATCTCCGGTCGCTGAACAGCAAGTTGCGGTTGTTCTCCGTCAGCAAACCCGGCAACATCTCGCCGTGTTCGAGCGCGGAGAGATACCACTCCTGCTCTTCGCGTTCGATGACTTTGATCGTCTCGCGCAGGCGGGCCGGTTCGTCGAACACCCACAGAGTATGCGGGGAGAGATAGTCCATCACCGTCGGCTTCTGCGGGTCGAGCAGTTCAATGTAGCGAACGAGGTTCGGCGTCGGGATGCCTTCGAGCATCGCTTCGATGTCGACGCCGATGTTCTCGCGGAGTTTTTCGAGGATGCTCTCGTCTTTGACTTTGTTCATCTGCTCGTGGAGGCGAATCTGGAGCGCCCCCGCCGCCGCGCGAATTCGCATCGGTTCGGCGATGAACTCGCGGATCGGGTAGAGGACGACTTCGGCCATTTTCTCCGACGAGCGTTGGGTCGAGGCGTCAAAACTCCGGATGGAGTCGATCTCCACGTCAAAAAATTCGATCCGCACCGCTTCGTCTCGTGTCAGCGGGAACAGGTCGAGGATGCCGCCGCGAACGGAAAACTCCCCCTTGGACTCGACCATCTCGGCGCGTTCATAGCCGAGGTAGACGAGATGTTCCAAGAGTTCGTCGAGGTTCACTTCGTCGCCGACACGAAGGGTCCGCGACGCTTTTGCAAAATTCTCGGGGCCGACGAGCGGTTGGTGAAGGGCGGCCATCGGCGCGATGATGACGGGAGCTTCGCCTCGTACAAGCGCTTCCAAAACGGAAAGTCGGTTCGACGCGAGCTCCGGCGAATACGCCATGACGTCGGCAAAGCCCATCTCCCGGTCGGGAAACAGGCGCACGACATCGTCGGGCAGCAGTTCCAGCATGTCTTCGTACATTTGCTGGGCGCGGCCCATGTTGTGGGTGACAATCAAGAGCGGGCGCGCCAAAGAACCTCGCAATCCCGCGAGGCAAAGATGTTGGGCCGACCCGGTCAGCCCTGTGATCAGTTGTTCCTTGAGCCCTTCCAGACAACCGTTCAGAACTCGCTGAAAGTCCTGGTCGGTGCGCATGACTTGTACAAGAGATTGCACGTTGTTCCCCCTCCAGCAAGCAAAAAAAGCCTTGAGCATCGCCAAGGCTTATAGGTTCTCTCCGTTACTGCAACGGGTTGCTGAGCAGGTTCAACTCCGGATTGGCTTCCAGAGCTTCCTGACAATGTTCGCAAACCGTCTTCACGTAGGTTGAATCTTGAATCGAATTATAAGAAATTATATCGGCGGCTTCATCGGGCGTCAAGGAATGCAACCCGAGGCGCACATCGTGGACGTGCGAATTCGGCAGTTCGCCGACTTGATGTTGGCAATGACGGCAATAGTAGATGATGCTCATACGGTCCACCTCCTCCGTAAAAGCATACCCACTTTTTGCCGTGTTTAGCCGCGCCTACCCGTTGTAGCGGTTCATGGCGATGGTGAAGTTTTGGTCGATGATACAGTCTATGACGTCCGGAATTTTTGAGACCGCTTCGTTAATCAAAATTTGTTCCTCTTGGCGGAAATTCATAAGGACGTGCTTGATGGCGTCGCTGCCCGGTGCCGGGCGACCGATCCCCATGCGAATGCGTTGGAACTCTTGGGTGCCGAGGTGTTGGATGATCGACTTGACGCCGTTCTGTCCCCCCGCCGACCCCTTGGTGCGCAGACGCAGTTTGCCGACCTGTGTGTCCATGTCGTCGTAGATGACGACGATGTCTTCGAGGGCGGGCTTGTACCAACTCATCGCTTCGCGCAGGGCGTTGCCGGAGAGATTCATGTAGGTCATCGGCTTGAGCAGGACGATCTTCTCGCCTTTGTGGTTGCCTTCGCCGTAAAGTGCTTGGAATTTGCTTTTGGTGACGTCGATTCGATAGGCTTCGGCGAGTTTGTCGATCGCCATGAAGCCGATGTTGTGCCGGGTCTTCGCATATTCGGAGCCCGGATTGCCCAGTCCAATGATCAGTTTCATATCAGAGAAGTACCTCCTCCTCGTATCTCTTTACATTAACAAAAAAAGAGACCCCGCCGCAAGCGGCTGGGGGACTTTTTTCGTGTGTTACTGAGAATTGTTGCCGTTGATTGTGACGTACTTCAGGTCGAATGCGGGCAGAGTCGGGTACTAGGTGAGCCCGATTATCGAACCCGAATAAATGGCAAGTAAAAAAGGCATGACCCCTTCCGCAGAAGGGTCATGCCTCTTTTTTTCAAATCGTTCCTAGCCCAAGACTTTCTCAAAGCGGTTGTGTACCTTCACCGGACGCATGCCCGCTCGTTCGTAGAGAGAAGTCGCGCCGGTCGAGTTCTCCGAGTCGACCGCAAGCCATGCGCGGGTGATGCCTCGGCGGTAGTAGACGCCGAAGATGTAGTGCAAGATCGCCAGCCCCAGTCCCTTGCCGCGCAGGTCCGGATGAACAGACACGGAGGTGATCCAGGCGCTGCCCATCGAAGGACGGCTCTTGATCCCGGCGACGAAACGGCCCGTCTCATCCTCGGCCACCATCCAGTCGTCCGGTTGCGTGTAGATGCGGTGCGGAGAGAGAAAGCTCTCCAGCGTAATCTCTTCGTGATCCCAGTGATCTGCGAACGTGATGTTCATCATGTCGATGAAGCGCTGGTCGTCCTCGCCCGGCACGTAAGTCCGAAGCGTAATGCCTTCGGGAAGTTGCGGTTGAGGCGGGGCTTCCTGCATCTCGATCTGCATCCGCCAGAACGTGCGGATCACGTCATACCCGCGCCCTGCAAAAAGCTCCTGCTCACGCGGATTCTGTCCGTTCGTCCAATAGCGGATCGTAATCGCGGACTCCACATCTTGCTCAGCGGCCACTTCGAGTCGGCGAGCTTCCATCCTGTCGAGCAAGTGTTCCAGCAGGCCGAGATCACGAAAGTTCGGGTGCTCAAACGCAGTGGCGGAGTTGCCGTCGAGCATCGCGTAGGCGGCGATCTGTCCGTCAGCCGTCTCGACGAACCACGCGTTGCGGTTCAGATCGAGTTTCGACCAGTCCTGCTCGACGTCCTCCAACTCATAGTCGGGTTCGCCGTACTCGGCTACGTCGTAGGCGACGATGACGTCCAGAGCTTTTGCAGCTTCGTCCGTGCGCGGTGCGCGGACAGTAAATCCGGGGGCAAGCGTAGTGGTGCTATGTCGGGTCATGGGTCCAACAGTCCTTCCAATCTGAAATTAGGCTCTCTCTTGTGCGTTCATTGACAAGGGATTCACCCTCCTCCTGTTTGATAAGACTGCTGTCCATGACTGGAAATTCAAATGATTTTAACCAATATATCACAGAGTAACGCCCGCGTAAACAAAAAAAACACACCGCCCCGCAGGACGATGTGTTTCTCTCAGATGGACAAGTATTAGACTTTGGCTTCTTTGCCCTTGCCTTCGGTGTCGTGAACGAGTTCCGGTTCTTTCGGTTCGATCTCCGTTTCCGGCTCCGGGTTTTTCGCTTCCATCGCCATCGCGATGACGTCGGTCGCTTCGTTTTGCAGCGTGACGTTTTTCGGCAGTTGCAGGTCGGCGCAGGTGGAGTTCTCGCCTACTTCTAGCATCGCGATGTTGTGCAGGATGTACTCCGGCACCTCGGTCGGCAGGCAACGAACGGTGACTTCGCGGAGGTTTTGTTGGATGACGGCACCGCGTTTTTCGACCGCTTCGAGGCCGTCGAGGATGATCTGGACATCGACGTTGATCGGTTCGAGCAGGTTGACCGCGTAGAGGTCGATGTGCATCGGCTTGCGGTTGAGCATGTCGCGCTCGATTTCGTTGACCATCGCGGACACGGTGCCGGTCCCGTCGATGGAGACGTCGACGAGAATTTTGCCGTGGTGGCGGAGTTGCTTGAACGACTCGCCCTTGATGTAAATCGGGGTCGGCTCCTGTTCCTTGCCATAGACGATCCCCGGAATGTCGCCCGCGGCGCGAATGCGGTTGCGTTCGCCCTTCGACAACGCGGTGCGTTTGTGTGCTTCCAATGTGATACGGTCTGCCATAAGTGAGGGTCCCTCCCGTAGTGCGTTCTGTGTGCTCATACTTGGTCAGGATACCCAAAATTGTGGTTTTTACACCAAGAGGGTGAAAAAAAGCATGCACCCGCTCATGGCGTGTGCATGCTCTTTTTCAAACTATTCCTTGTCAAACAGGGTGGAGACCGACTCTTCTTCGTGGATGCGGATGATCGCGTCCCCGATCAGCGGAGCGATGGAGAGCGTGGTGAGTTTCGTGCAGCCCTCACGCTTTTCATCGTCGACTTTGATCGAGTTGGTGACGACGACTTCCTTGATCACGGAGTCTTGCAGACGGGTCATCGCCGGGCCGGAGAGCACCGGATGGGTGCAGCAAGCGTACACTTCGGTGCAACCGTTCTCGATGAGGTACTTCGCGCCTTGGACGATCGTACCGCCGGTGTCGATCATGTCGTCGATCATGATCGCGGTTTTGCCGCGAATCTTGCCGATGACGTTCATGACTTCGGAGACGTTCGGTTCCGGACGACGCTTGTCGATGATCGCAATCGTTGCGCCCAGACGTTCCGCCATGCCGCGAGCGCGCGAGACGCCGCCCATGTCCGGGGAGACGATGACGATGTCTTCCAAGCCTTTGTGTGCAAAGTAGTCGGAGAGAATCTTCTCCCCGAGCAAGTGATCAACCGGGATGTTGAAAAAGCCCTGAATTTGACCTGCGTGCAGGTCCATCGTAATCACACGGCCGGCACCTGCGGTGGAGAGCAGGTCTGCCACCAATTTCGCGGTGATCGGTTCGCGTGCGCGGGCTTTGCGGTCTTGGCGTGCATAGCCGTAGTACGGAATCACCACGTTGATCGACTTCGCCGACGCGCGTTTGAGAGCGTCGATCATGATCAAGAGCTCCATCAGGTGTTCATTGGCGGGGTTCGAGGTCGGTTGAACGACGTAGACGTCGCAGCCACGAACGCTTTCGGTGATCTTGATGCGAATTTCGCCGTCGCTAAAACGAATCACGCTTGCGTTGCCAAGCGGCACACCTACGTGGTCGGCGATTTCTTTTGCCAGTTCCGGGTTCGCATTGCCAGAGAAGATCTTCAACTTCGCGTCGCTGTATCCCATTTTCGCTGCAAGCTCCTTACTACTCTTTTTGATCCCGCAAGCGGGTTTTCAATTTTTCGGTATAGCCTTCCTTGGTCGTCTGGCGCTCACGGGCTACTGCCAGTGCGCCGTCCGGGACGTTGTCGGTGACGGTGGAACCGGCAGCAACATACGCATCGCTTCCGATGGTGATCGGAGCCACGAGGTTCGAGTTGCAGCCGACAAACGTGTTGTCGCCGACGATGGTCTTGTGTTTGTGGAAGCCGTCGTAGTTGACGGTGATCGTGCCGCATCCGACGTTGATGTTCTCGCCAAACTCGGCGTCGCCGATGTAGGACAGATGCGAGACTTTGGTGCCGGCGCCGATCTTGGCGTTTTTGATCTCGACGAAGTCGCCGATTTTCGCGCCTGCGCCGATATGAGCTTTCGGGCGGAGGTACGCAAACGGGCCGACGGTGGCACCCGTTTCGACGATGCAGTCGGAGAGAACCGAATGCTTGATCTCGACATCGTCGCCGACGACTGCGTTGGACAAGTGCGAGTTCGGGCCGACCACACAGCCGGAGCCGATGACGGTCTTGCCTTCGAGCACGGTGCCCGGCAGGAGGACGGTGTCGTTGCCGATGACAACATCTACATCAATGTAGGTGTTGTTCGGGTCGATCATCGTGACGCCGTTCATCATGTGCTTCTCGGCGATGCGTTCGCGAATGATCGCGTTTGCAACCGCGAGTTGCGCACGGTTGTTGATGCCTTGGATTTCCTTGGGTTCGCCGGTGATAAACGCCGTGACTTTGTGTCCGGCACCGCGGAGAACTTCGAGGCAATCTGTCAGGTAGTATTCACCTTGGGCATTGTTGTTATCAATCTTGGACAGCGCATCCCAGAGGAGAGCGTTGTCGAAGAGGTAGACGGAGGAATTGATTTCGCGGATTTGACGCTCGTCTGCACTGGCGTCCTTCTCCTCGACGATGCGCAGGACGTTGCCCGCTTCGTCGCGAACGATCCGGCCGAGGCCAAACGGGTTGTCGACAACCGCTGTGAGAACGGTGACGGCCGCGCCCTGTGCGATGTGGTGTTCTTGCATCGCGCGAAGAGTTTCGCTTCGAATGATCGGAGTGTCACCTGCGCAGATCAGCGTGGTGCCCTCCAAGCCTTGAAGTTGCGAAGACGCCATCATCACGGCGTGTGCCGTGCCAAGTTGTTCGTCCTGCACCGCGTATTCGAGATCGCCGAGGGCGGTCATGACTTGCTCGCGAAGTTTGCCGACGACGACGATCTGCCGGTCGACGCCGGTCTCGGTCAGCGTGTCCAGAATGTGCTGGATCATCGGCTTCCCGCAGATCTCGTGCAGAATCTTGTGCGTGTTGGATTTCATCCGAGTGCCCTGACCAGCTGCCAGAACAACCGCAAAGGTCCCTGCCATAATCATCCTCCTGTCCAGTTTCCTTCATCTATAGGAAGAAAGTATACAGTTTTGAGTAGTTTCCCTATCACACTATATCTTAAAGGAATAGTCATTTCAACCGATGTCACAGGAATGTGAAAAAGATGTGAGAAATCAGGAGATTTATGCAAAAAAACGAGCCGAGGCGGGGTGCCGAGGGCTCGTTTTTTGGGGGAAATTAGGGGTAGGGCAGGGGGCGGAGGGTGGGGTCGCCTTCACGGTTCCAACATTCGGAGGAATTTCCGTAGTAGAGTTGGTAGGCCCAGTAGTCTGTGTCTTCGTGGTAGCGGAGGTCGAGTTCCTCTACAAAAGGTCCTCGTGACCAAGCTCGATTGACTCGGCCCAAGGCTTCCTCTTGAGAGATTCCGAAGGAAGTGACCATTTCCATGACGATCTCCACGCAGAATTCATGGGATCGCTCGTTTGTTTTGAATGTGAAGTTCATGTGGGTGCCATGGTAAGGTACCGGCTTGAGAGTGGGGTCTCCTTCACGTCTCCACCATAATGAGTTATGCCCATAATAAATCAAGTGAGCCCAATACTTATCTGACTCATGGAACCGAAGATCATCTTCGTCAATGAAATCATTGTTCATGAATTCTTCATTGATTCTACCCACACTTTCTTCCTTGGTAATTCCAAACTTTCTGATCATATACTCGACGATTTCCTTGCAAAATTCATAAGCTTCATCGCTGGTCTCGAATGAAAAGGCGATGTCTTTCATCCTACATTCCTCCTCTCAATCCTGACCTGCCAAAAACTTGGGACGATCCGTCCCCGTGAAAGATTCTTAGTTATTTCATGAGACTCCCCTATCTTCCGGGAACCCCGGACAAATCGACCGTCAACAACAAGATGACGAAGAGTACCCCGAACAAGTAAGGACGTACTTTTTTCGGCACCAGCTTTTCTCGTAAAATAAAAATGACACCGCACAACACGATCACCAAACACCGCCATAGATGGTCCAAGGTCGGCATGATACAAAAGAGTAACACAAGGGCAGTCATCGAGACTTCGAACAACTTTCTCTGCCCTGTGAGATGCAGACGCTTGCGATGGTGGAAATCGGGATACAATCTCATGAAGGTATGAGCCGCTTTGTTTTTCGAGTCGTACGCCAGAAGTCGATTCAATGCTTCCACTGCTTCCTCTCGGGAAACGAGCGAGCCGGGCACTTGATAGAGCATCAACATCATTTCGTTGTTCGTTCCGTCGACAGGGTCGAGTTCTATCGCTTTTTTCGCATGGTAGTACGCCTTCAAATAAGCGTCCTCCGTATGGTTCAAGCCACAGACCAACAACGTCCACGCCACAATGTGCAAGTCGCTGCTCTCTTGCTTTTGCTTCGCGATGAGATAGCAAACAAACCCGTAAGGATCCAACCACTCCAGATCGAAAGCAATTCGTTGCAATTCCTCCGTTAATTCCTCAGTCCCCATCTGTAACGCAATCTCGCGGGCCCTCTCATACTCCTTCTCCCGCAAGCAACTCTCCAAAGCAGCCAAACAAGTATCCCCTCCTCGCTAACACGCTTCGACACTATCAAATTATATACAAATAAATTCCAATCAAAAAGACTCCGCTCAACGAGTGAGCGAAGCGTTTCTCTCTTCGCTTCATGGAGAGGATTAGTTCGCTCAGGGGTAGGGAAGTGGTCGGAGGGTGGGGTCGCCTTCACGGTTCCACCATTCGGAGTGAGTTCCGTAGTACAGTTCGTATGCCCAGTACTCTGTGTCTTCGTGGTAGCGAAGGTCGAGTGGTTCTACAAACTTGTCTCGTGACCAAGCCCCATTGACTCGGCCAAGGGCTTCTACTTGGGAGATTCCGAAGTATTTGATCATCTTCTCAACGATAAGCAAGCAGAAGTTGTGAGATCTCTCGTTTGTCTCAAATGTGAAGTTCATGTAGTTCCGTCCTTTTTCTGTACGAAAAAACGACCTTCTACAACCATTGAATGGACGCTTTTCTACAGCCCTTACTTTAACTCTTCCTTGTGCTTTATCTCCCGTAAAATATACAAAAAACCGAGACCAAACAGGGTGCCGCCAGGCTCGGTTTTATTAATAGGGCTTAGGGGTACAGCAGTGGGTGGAGGGTCGGGTCGCCTTCTCGGTTCCACCATTGGGATTGACTTCCGTAGTAGATGTCATACGCCAATTCGTCGGTGTCCTGATGGTACCGGAGGTCAAGTTCCTCTACAAACGGTAAACTTACCCATGCCCGATTCAGTCGTCCCAATGCTTCCTCTTGGGAGATTCCAAAAGAAGTTATCATTTCCTCAACGATTTTTAGACAGAAACGATAGGATCTCTCATTTGTTTCAAATACGAATTTCAAGACGCTTCTTCCTTTCCTGTTTAGTCTTGTCCCACGAACCCATCCGACCAAGCAAAACCATCGATATGCATAAACAGCCAGTTTGCCATGCGTTGCGATCGGATTGCCATCTGATGGCCTGAAGCAACCATGGAGGCGCCATCTCTCCATTCCGACAGATACATCAACATATATTGGACCTTCATAGTAATCAAACCCTGGGAAAGTGCTGTACATATCACCAACACGGCTACTTGCCACGAATTGTTCCCATTCACCGGTTGGCCCCATGAAGTATTTACCCTTGAACTGCATTAGCTCCTTTTCACTTTTCCGTAACTGTAAACTTCAGAATAACCCCGAATGGCTGTCCGTCTTCCTTGCCTTTTCTTTGTGCCCAAACCACAGCTTGTGAGAGAGGTCGTTTGTTACATAGAATCCCTTCCCGAAGTCAGGTCTTTTTTTTGCCAATGAGAACATCGATACCTGACTTAAGAATACTCTGTGCACCATCATCTACATACTGTATGGCACTATTATTCATAAAGTCAAAAAGTCGCTCCAAGTGCTTCTTGTCTTTCTCACCCGCGAGCGGCAGTCGGAACTCCTCAAGAGCTTCCGTAGTAACGAGGTCTTGTAAAAGAGCCTTTTGTAAAAGGGCGTACCCTCGTACCTGTAGAAGTTTTTGGACGTCCTCTCGGGTGAGGGGGTTTTTCTGATTCACGTTTTCCCCCATGTGCAGGAGGAGCAGTTGTTTTTGAATCTCACGGCTGTCTGTGGTCTTTTGTTGTAGTTCTTGAAGCTGGTCTTGGTTCAAACGGTTCTGCTTGAGCAGTTGCACCCAGACCGCTTCCAAGACGATGCTTTTTTCCCGACAGTAGCACTCTAAAAGCTCCGAAAATTCATCTGTCTTCAAGGGAGCTCCGCCAGACAAAATCCCCGTTGCGTAGGACCGCCAAACCTCATGCTCATCTGGCTGCTTCACGTGCGATGTACCCCCTCATAAGTCCCTATTCCCTCGTCAGCTCGACAAAATACTCTGCCGCATCGATAATCAACGAATTTTTGTCGCGCACGTAAAAGTCACTTCCGACTGCCAGGGCTATGACCCCTCGTTTCCATCATTCACTCACCCTATCGCACCCCAAAACCAATTTCCACCAATTATATTCAATCCCACCCAAATAAAAAAGACCACCGGCGCCCAAGCCGGTGGTCTTCACTCTGAACTCGTTCAAGCGGGGGGGCATGTCCGAGTTCAGATGTAGCATACGTATTTAAGTTACGCGATGGTTGCTTCTTCCTCTTCTACGTCTTCGGTTTTGTTGAAGACGTCGAGGACCGCGTCTTGGATCTTCTGACGGGTTTCGGACGAGATCGGGTGCGCGATGTCGCGGAACTCGCCGTCCGGAGTGCGTTTGCTCGGCATTGCAACAAACATCCCGTTGTTGCCGTCGATGACGCGAATGTCATGAACGACGAACTCATTGTCGATCGTGATCGAAGCGATTGCTTTCATACGACCTTCAGTATTCATTTTACGAAGTCTAACATCTGTGATTTGCATCACGATTCACCTCTTCACCCATTTATGTTTGTACGTGTTGCCTAACTTAATCTTATAATAGCACAATTCAGCACTTAATGTCAGCATATTCAGCATAATTTGATAAAATTTTTTTCGCATTCACTGTAGCGCGGTAATAAAAAAAGACGCGGCCCTTATCAGGGCCGCGTCTTCGCGATTACTTCGTGACTGCTACGAGGTCGATCTCGACGCCGACATCTTTCGGCAGACGAGCGACTTGCACGGTGGAACGCGCCGGGCGGTGATCGCCGAAGTACTGTGCGTACACTTCGTTGATCTCGCCGAATTGGTTCATGTCCGCGATGAACACGGTCGCTTTGACCACGTCGTTCAGCGAGGAACCCGCTTCGGCCAGCACCGCTTGCAGGTTTTTGAACACTTGGTGGGTTTGCTCTTGGATCGAGCCGGTCAGCAGCTCGCCGTTCGGCAAGAGCGGGATCTGACCCGAGGTGAAGATCATGTTGCCCGCTTTGATGGCTTGGCTGTACGGACCGATTGCGGCCGGTGCGTTGGTGGTGGCGATGATTTGCTTTTCCATTTTACAAAAACCTCCTATGCAAAGTACGTCCCGGGCTCGATGGCCACTTGGCGGGTCGCTTCGTTCATCTCGGTGAGCGTCGCCAGCGAGACGTAGTTGTCAATCATCTTGTCTTCCGGATCAACGGTGGACATGAACACGCCCACGCCGACCACTTCAACCTGAAACTCGCGCATGAGGTCGGCGAGTGCTTTCGCGGTGCCGCCGGCCTTCATGAAATCGTCGACGATCAGGACTTTGGTTTTCTCCGGCAACGAACGGCGGGAGAGCGACATCGTCTGGATGCGTCTCGACCCCGACACGTAGTTGATGGAAACCGCCGAACCTTCCGTGACTTTGTGGTCACGGCGCACGACGACCATCGGCACATTGAGGTACTTCGCCGTCGAAACGGCCAGCGGAATCCCCTTGGTCTCCACGGTCACGACGTACTCGGCGCCCGATTCTCTGAACCGGGACGCAAACATCTTGCCCGCCATGTCCAACACATGAGGCCGCAACAACACGTCCGACATATAAAGGAAGCCGCCCGGCAAAATGCGATCCCCCGCACTCAGGTTCTGCGCCACGTCTTGGAGAAATTCCTCCGCCAAGTCGTCTCGCAACCCCGGCACGTAACGCACGCCGCCGGACGCGCCTGCCTGAGTCTCCAACGTCCCGAGTCCCTCCGCTTCCATCACTTCGCGGATGATCGCCAAGTCTTCACTCAGCGAGGACTTGGCGGACGCGAGCTTGTCCGCCATCTCGGTCAACGACAACACACGATGAGGTTGTTCCAGGAGGATCTGCGTCAGCCGGACGATGCGTTCACTGCGTCGCATTTTACTCACAACCCTATCCCCTTCCAAAACACGAACATTAATACGATGAATATATCATTTGATTCGTGTTTGTGGCAACCTTTCTAGAAAAAGCGGCAGAGGTACACTTCCCGTGAGAAGCCTCGCAGGGCGTTGCAGATGCGCAGCGCTTTCTGCTCGCGCTCGACGAGGGCGAATAGGGTCGGACCGCTGCCCGACATCAGCGCCCCTTGCGCGCCGAACTTCAAAAGTTGTTGCTTCAATCGTTCCACTTCCGGGTACATCGCAAATGTCACGCCTTCGAGCACGTTGCCGAGCTGCGACGAAATGACTTTGACATCTCCCGTTTGGAGAGCTTCGACCATCGCTTCTGTGCTCGGATGGTGTTCGATCTCATCGGCACGCAAACGTCCGTACACATCTGCGGTGGAGACGGCAATCGGCGGTTTGACGAGCACGACCCAGGTTGGGGAGACGCTTGGCAGACGCTCGATTTTCTCTCCACGGCCCCGCGCGATGGCGGTGCCGCCGTAGATGCAAAACGGCACATCGGAGCCGATCTTGGCCCCGAGTTCGGCGAGTTGGTCCAACGTGAGCCCCAAACTCCACAGACGGTTCAGACCGCGCAGGGTCGCCGCCGCATCGCTGGAGCCGCCGGCCAGACCTGCCGCGACCGGGATTCGTTTCTCGATATGAATATGAAGACCCTTGGTGATCCCATACGTCTCCCGCATCAATTGCGCCGCTTGGTAGACGAGGTTTCGTTGGTCGAGCGGTATGTACGGTGCGGTGCAGGTCAGCACGATCTCCCCGTCCGACCGCTCCTGAAATTGGAGGTGGTCGGACAGATCGACGGTCTGCATCACCATCTCCACTTCGTGGTAGCCGTCAGGACGCTTGTGGAGGACGTCGAGGGTCAGGTTGATTTTCGCTTGGGCTTTTTCCGTCAACATGGGCTTGCATGACCTACCTTTGAGTAGCGTTCGTTCATTTGGCATTTCGTACAACTTCAATAGGTAAGGCCAATTTCCTGCTCAGAACATGAAAAAAAGCGTGGTACACGCTTTTTTTCACGCCTTTAGCGACATGTGGGAGACGGAAACAGCCTCATGCTTCCTCAGGACGTCCATCACGGGAGCCAGTTTTTCGTAGAAGACGACTACCAATTCCCCGTCTTGCAGATCGGAGAGCGCCGCTTCCAGCGCCTGCACTTCGTTGTGAATCACACGGCACTCCTTGTCCGGAGACACGCTGTGAATCGCTTGTTCCAAAAGCGTCGCCACTTCGCCCGGTCTGCGCCCGCGCAGGTCGACGTCTTCCTTGACAAAAAGTCGATGGAAGCCCTGTGCCGCCGCGCGGCCCGATTCGCTGACGATGTCGTCGTTGCGATCTCCCGGTACGCCGACGACGCCTGTGACGCGCACATTCGGCATCCGACCCGCCATTTCGCAGATCGCTTGGAACGCGTGCGGGTTGTGCCCGTAGTCGACCATCACGTAGGCGTTGCGCACTTGGTAGAGGTTGACGCGGCCGGGGTTGTGAACATCGCTTCGGAACTCGCGGAGTGCCGAGGCGATTTTTTCCTTCGACATGCCGTATGCGCGGCAAGCGGCGATGGCGCACATCGCGTTCTGGACGTGGAAGTGTGCCGCGCCAAGCATCGTCACGGGAATGTCAGACGCGCGCATGACATGGCGTGCATGTTCTCCGCGAGCTTCGATGATCCAACCGTCTTTGAAAAAGTAGCCTGTGCCGCCCTCCGAGAGATGGCGACGCAACACGCGGGAGTTCGGGTTGAGCGAGAAGAACACAAATTTGCGTCCGCTGCGGTGGCGGGACTTCATTTTTTTCGGAAGCTCGGCGAGATGCGGGTCGTCGGCGTTGAGAATCACGACGCCGCCGGGACGCACGCGTTCGACGACGAGGGACTTCACTTGAATCAAGTCCTCGACCGTTTCGATGCCGTCACAGCCGATGTGGTCAGGTTGGATGTTGGTGATGATGCCGACGTCCGCCCAGTCAAAGCCAAGACCTGCACGCACCATGCCGCCACGTGCCGTTTCCAGAACAGCGACGTCTACGCCCGGATCGCTCAAAATCGCTCGTGCCGAGCGCGGGCCGGTCGTGTCGCCCTTGGCGATGCACTTGCCGTTGATGTAGATGCCGTCCGTCGAGGTCATGCCCACAGTGCGGCCTGTCGTTTGAATGACGTGGCCGATCATGCGAGTGGTCGTGGTTTTTCCGTTGGTGCCTGTGATGGAGAGCACCGGAATTCGCGAGGGCTGGCCCGGCGGGTAGAGCATGTCGACGATCGCTTCGCCCACAGAGCGCGGGTCGCCGATCGACGGCGTTTCATGCATCCGAATGCCGGGGGCTGCGTTGACTTCGATGACGTAACTGGATGCTTCGTCGAACGGCTCTGCGATGTTCGGGCAGACGAGGTCGATCCCGCAGACGTCCAGTCCAACGATGCGCGCCGTACGCACGCAGACTTCGGCGATGGTTGGGTGAACGTCTCCCGTTACGTCGATGGCGATGCCGCCGGTGGAGAGGTTGGCATTCTCCCGCAAGACCACGACTTCGCCCTCATGCGGGATGTCGTCGAGATTCCGACCAACGCGCGCAAGTACATTGTGCATGACATCGTCGATTTTGATCTTGGTCAGCGGCGCTTCGTGTCCATCGCCCCTGCGGGGGTCAAGATTTGCCTCCACGATCAGTTCGCGTATCATGCTTTTCCCGTTGCCGATGACGTTGGCCGGCATCCGCTCTGCGGCGGCTACGACTTGTTCGCCTACGACGAGCACGCGATAGTGACGGCCTTCGAGATAGCTCTCCACGATGACAGCTTCAGAGAAGCCCTGTGCAATGCGAAACGCATCGCGCACTTCTTGCTCGGTGACGAGATTGAGGGAAACGCCCTTGCCTTGGTTTCCGTCGAGCGGCTTGACGACGACCGCGCGTTCGATGTCGCGAAACTGTTCCACCGCTTCGTCCTCCGTGTACGCAACTCCGCCGTACGGTACGGGAATCGCGGCGAGATCAAGCATCTGCTTGGTCAATTCCTTGTCGCAGGCGATGTCCACGCCGATGCAGGACGTGCGCTCGGTGATCGTCGCTTGAATTCGCTTCAAGTGCCGGCCGGTGCCGAGTTGGATCAGAGAGCCAGTGTTCAAGCGGTAGTAGGGGATGTCGCGTTTCTGGGCGGCTTCCACCAGCGCTTTGGTCGACTGGCCGAGCCCGGTGCGGGCCGCTAGTTTTTTCGCTTCCTCGATGTGAGGCTGCCAGTCGTAGCTCTCCCCGCGTGTGAGCGCGTCTACGAGCGCGAAAGAAGTTCGCAGGAGATGGCCCATGCCCGCTTCGTTTTTGCATTCGACAAAAACATCATAGACACCCTCCGCCGCGTAGGTCGTCTTGCCGCGGGAGGCGCCGATGCCTGCGAGTTCCGCCAGTTCAATGGCGACGTGCTCGATGACGTGTCCCAGATAGGTGCCTTCGTCAAGTCGCTCGACAAAACCGCCCGGTTCTCCCTTGGCGCAGTGATGGTCACGCAGGCCTGGGAAGAAGTCGAGCAGTTTTTGGTTGAGGTTCGGGAATTCGTACGATTCCTTGCCTGCGCACTCTTGCAAATCTATGCGCATCACCATGGCAGGTTGATGCGAGTAGAGATTCGGTCCTGAGATGTACCGAATATCCTCGATTTTCATTCGTTGTCCACTCCTCGTTGTCTTGCAATCGTAGTCCGATCGCGCAAGTGAAAGCCGTAGCCGCTCGGCAAGATATGCACTTTGATGCCGCATAGGGCCAAGTCGTCCCCTTTGCTGACATCTTCGATGTTGGAATGCGTAAGAGCGCCTGCATCAATCACATTGACGGCTCCGGCTCCGATGACGGTGAACTCAAGACCGTCGACGATCATCGCGGTGTTCTCGTCAATGCCAAGCCCCATGTGGTGCGGGTACTGCGCTACGGCAGAGAACAAACGTCCGAAGCGCCCCCGTTGGGCAAAGTGTTGGTCGATGACGACGCCGGAGATGAATTCCATGCCCGGTGCCATCTCGACGATGCCGATTTTGGGGTTGGTCTCCGAGATGCCGGAGACGATCATGGTGCTTGACATCATCGAAGCACCGGCGGAGGTGCCGGCCAGCAACAGGCCGGATTCGTGACGTTCGTGGAGTGCCGCGTCCATTTTGGTGCCCCCGAGGAGCTTGGTGACGCGAACCTGATCTCCGCCTGTAAAAAAGACGCACGTTGCGTCTTCGATCGCCTTGATCGCACTCTTGGCGTTGGCTGCTTCACGGGTCGAGACGTCGAACATGCGGACGTCCGCGACGCCGATCGTATCGAACACTTCGATGTAGTCGGCCCCGACTTCGATGGGAAGTTCGGTCGCAACCGTCATCACCACGATGCGGGCGTGTTTGCCGCCTGCGAGGCGAACGACTTCGCGGAGGATGGTCATGTCGTTTTTCTTATCCTCTGCCCCGCCGATGATGACCAATTTACCAGATCGAGTACTCAATCCGTTTGCCTCCTCGCTTTGGGTACGTAGACATGTTCAGGATGTAAGTCTGCCCTTTTTTGCGGGGCGATTATTCATGAGGTCGATCAGGTTGTAGAGAAAGACCAGAGCCACAGCTCTGGCCCGGGGAGATCATCGCTCTTGGTTCGCCATCGCCCGTTCCGCGATTTGCAGGGCTCGTTTGACGATGTTGCCCGCATCTTTCGCCGTGATGCCGCCCCAGCCTTCCTGTTGCACCGTGTCGTAGATGCCCAATTCCTTGGCGGCTTCGATCTTCAGGTGTTCCGACATAACGCCGCGACGCTTGCGTCCCATGATGAATTCCCTCCTTTTTGTCTCTCAAGATACATGGGTAGTATGTCCAGACAAAACAAAAAGCGTCCGCAAGCAGGGAAACCTGCTCGAAGACGCTTTTTTCTTAGGATGATTTGGTGTATCGACGTAGCAAAAGCAAGCTGCCGGCCAAGAGGACGACCGCCCATCCAACCCACGGCAGAATCGGTTCCCGCTCCCCTGTTTGCGGGAGCAGTTGGTGTCCGGTCTGCTTGGCGGGAACGGCAGGAGTCTGCTCGTTGACCGGGTCGGGTGTTTTCGGATTGTCAACAGGAGTAGGAACCGGGATTGGAAGAGTTGCTTCGTCCGTTTTGACAACCCCTGCGTCCACTGTGAGATTGGATTCTCCAGCGCCCAAGTGGATCACCTTCGTCCAGCCCTCAGCGTCCGCGTTGGAGTCCAAGAGACCATCACCGCTCGCGGCAACCGATGTGAACTTGTACCCTTCAGGAGCCGTAAATTTCAAACGGTACTCGCCCTCGGGCAAGTCGGAGAACAGGTACGATCCCGGTTTGCCCGAATCCCCGCTTGTCTTTGCCGTGCTCACCAGATGTCCGGCCTTGTCGTACAACTGAACGCTCACCCCGTTCAGGCCGGGCTCGTCCGCATCTTGAATTCCGTTTGCATGGAGGTCAAGCCATACGAAGTCACCGATCTGACCGCGTGCCGCAGTAGGCTCGGTCAGGAGCAAACCGGCATCAACGGTGGCATTGTTCTCTCCGATGCCCAGTGCAATCACACTCGTGCGACCCGTAAACGGATCGGCATCTGAATCCAATGCCAAAGACTTGCCTTGGTGAAGACCCGTAAACCACAGGCCCGCAGGCAATCGGAATCGGACTTGGTAGTTCCCCGGTTCCAGTTGGTCGAAGAGATACGAACCCGCTTTTCCATCTCGATCTGCCGTTACGACAGAGGAGACGAGCTCGTTTTTGGCGTTGTACAGCTCCACGGATATCCCATTTCGCCCTGTCTCATCGGCGTCCTGAACACCGTTTGCGTTGGCATCGATCCAAACACGATCCCCAATACTTCCTTTGGGAGACGCGGGTGGATTGCTGCCTGCGTCGGGGATGACAACCCCCGCATCGATCGTATCGAGGTTCTGACCCGGCAGCAGGGTGAAGACGTCTGTTTGTCCCTGTGCATTTGCATCAGAGTCTTTGTCCGTCAGAATCCCTGCGTGTTTGGTCGTGATCGCGTACGGCACGACGAATTTGACATAGTAGTTGCCGGTCGTCAAATTGTCGAACGCGTAATAGCCGGGCTTTCCGGCATGGTCGGCGGTGACCGTTTGCGCGAGAAGTACATTTTGATCGTTATAGAGTTGAACCTTCACTTGGTTCAAGCCTGTTTCGGTCAGGTCTTGGATTCCGTTGCGGTTCGCGTCCACCCAGACAAAGTCCCCAACCGACCCGACCGGCAAGAGAACGATCCCGGCATCGACCGTCATGTTCTCTTCGCCCTGCGCCAAGTTGATCAGATTGCTTTTCCCGGTGTTGAGGTCGATGTCCGAATCGAGGCTCGTGTCCGATCCTTGGTTTTCTTTCGCAAACCGGTACGCGCCGGACGGGAGACTCACTTTGACTTGGTACGTACCCGGTTCGAGCTTTCGGAACTCGTAGTAACCGTCCTTGCCGTTGTTCGCGGCGGTCGTGGTGCTGGACAGCAACTGACCCACCCCGTTGTACAATTCAACTTTCAGTCCGTTTTTGCCGGCTTCACCGGGGTCCTGTTGCCCGTTGTCATTGACATCGAGCCATACATAGTCGCCCAGAACCGCCTTTTTCAAAACCAGACCTGCGTCGACGGAGTGGTTTTTCTCCCCGTCTCCAAGTGTGATCAAAGCGGTTGAACCGGTTGCGGGGTCGGCATCTGAATCAAGGCCCCTGTCTGATCCACGACCGGCCAACGTCGCGCCTTCATAGGTGGCCGAAGGACGGAAGGTGAGAGAATACTTCCCGGGATCGAGGTTCGGGAACAAAAAGTACCCCGGATTCCCCCCAAAGTCATTCCCGGTGAGCGTTTCGGCAAGCTTCGTGCCCGCTTCGTTGTACAACTCCACCTTGACGCCGTTTACACCGGATTCAGAAGCGTCTTGGATGCCGTTCTCATTTTGATCCAGCCAGACAAAGTCACCGATTTCGGCCTTCGCACTCGCTTGTATTTTGATGCCGATTTTGAGCGGTTCGGACGGCAGAACCGAGCCGCCGTTCGCTTTGTTCATTTTGTACCCGTAGGAATTCCACGCAATTTCACCGCCGGTCGGGGCACCCACAGGGGCCACCATCGGCCATTCAAACGTCATGCTGTCGAGCGGATTGATGACAAAGTCGTCATCGAAGACAAATTTGACGGCGGTGACCGACGTCAGATCCTCCGGCGGATGCTCTGCCCAGAGACCGTTGTCTGTGCCCGTCGTGGCGTTCATGGTGACTCCGGGTGTCGTGGAGTAGTACGCTTTCACGTAACTCGGCACGACGACCGGCCCCGTCAAGAGCGGTCCCCACTGACTGCCGCGTCCGACCGAACCGTTCAAGACCGCGCGGTCCCCAATTCGAGCAAACGTGTTGACGATGGTCAACTTGTTGGTGGCAACATTGCCGACATTGCGAATTTTCAACTGGTAGAGCGAGCTTCCTCCCGGCGCGGTCACCCCGCTGTTCGGATATTTGCTCCACTCGGTGTCGAGTTCCCCCTTCACGAACATTTCCGATTGAAGGGCCACATCTTCGTTGACCAGCACGTCCACCACTTGTTGCAAGGAGTAGACGCCGTCGCTCGGGATGCAGGCCGGGCATTTTTTGTTGCTGAATTTGGTATCGTTCAAGTACTTCGAAGAGAGGACTTGGAACCGGTTCGCGATCGATTGCTGTTGCGTTCCGGCTTTGACTTTGGCATCGAACGTGATCGTCACGGTCTTGCCGATTTGCAGATTCGCCGCAGCAGCGTCTGCCCAAGACCAGGTTAATTTGGTGGTGCCGTCCGCTTGGGGCACCGCCGTAAATGTCGGGTCGTCGACTATGCCCGCCGGCTTGGTGACCTTCCACGTGTCAGGGAGGTATTCAAGTTCTGCGGGAAGTTGGTCGACGATGACCGGATTCTCCAATTGGGCACTGCTGGAGTACGTGTCGTTCGTCACTTTGAGCGTGTACGTGGTGACTTCCGTAGGAATCAAGGACGATTTCGAGCTGGTTTTTTCAAGTTTGAGCAGAGGACGATCGCTGACGATATCAACCGTCGAATAGCTCGTGGCCGATTTGCCGACGCCGTTAAATACATAGTTCAACTTGACGTTGTTTTTCACCGTTTCCGCAGAGTCGGGCGGAAGCACAAAGTCTACAGGTACCTTGTACGTCAGTTCAAACGGTTCGTTTTGGACGAAATTGATCGGGAGCGTTCCCAATCGGAATTGAACACCCTTGACGCTGCCAAGCGCTGTGGCATTCAACGAGGTGGGCGTCGAGGCGCTCACCTGTTGCCAGAGGTTCCAATCGGAATCGGTCGGGTTCTCCACGAGGGTGTAGTACACGTCGTAGGCGTCGATCCCCGCAAACACAGCCGTTTTAACCGTTTGCAAATCAAAATTGATCGGCGTGCCGCCCATGGTGTGCGTCGGCGTCATGTCTTCGATGACGCCCGATGTCAGCGACATGTTCGAGTTGTTCGCGACGCCGTTCAAGTAAAACTTGACGGTCTGCCCCGGGGAGATTTCTCTCTGGCCGGAATTCGTCCCTTTGGAAATGGGAGAGCCCATGTCCATCGGCGTTGTTTCAAATCCGTGACTCACTTGAGCGCTCACGCTGCTCTCAGGCTTCCCAATCGGCGTGAAGTGCGCTTCCGCTTGGTTGGTCACCTCCGTGGCGGTCATGGAGTCCGGATAATTCACGATCAACGTCAAGCGTTTGCTGTCCCGCAGGTCGTCTTCCAGATTCCAGAATACGGTGTTGTCCGGGCCAAGCGTTCCGCCATTGTCGGCGGAGACGAAAACAGCCCCCTCCGGCAATTTGTCGGTGATCACGATGTTCTTGAGGTTCAGATTGCCATACGAACCGGCCGCAGTGTCGCGGAACATGATCTCGTACTGGACGTCGGCGCCTTTGAAGGGCTC
The DNA here is from genome assembly GCF_016722965.1 of Tumebacillus amylolyticus. Classification (NCBI taxonomy): domain Bacteria; kingdom Bacillati; phylum Bacillota; class Bacilli; order Caryophanales; family Alicyclobacillaceae; genus Tumebacillus; species Tumebacillus amylolyticus. The sequence continues at coordinate 125,474 of NZ_JAEQNB010000008.1, read as the reverse complement.
GGGAACCGGGCGAATTTTTTTCTTGGCAAGCGTCCACTTTGCGTCTGCGGTCGCCGTCACCGTCACGTCGTTGGATTCCACGACGACGGGAGAGCCGTCCACGAACGCTTCATAGCTGCTGTTCGCCGTCGCAGTGGTTCCATCGGGCGTCACGTAGTTTTCGAATTTGCCTCGCACCACGAGTTTGCCAGCGGAACCTGCCGGCAAAACGCCGTCCTTGAAGGCGAACGTTACTTCCTTTCGATCTGGAAAAGCAACGCTGTCCTCCACGCTGCTCGTCGTATTGCCATTGTCCGTTTTGCCGGTGTAGGTGACCCCTTCCGGCAACGTAAACTTGATTTTCGGGTCTGTAAAATTACTGACCGTACTCGAGGCGCTGTAATTGATGATGTAGCTGAATTCTTCCCCGGCTGCCACCACGCTTTTGCTTGCTTCAAATGTCAAGATCAGCCCGTCTGCTCCGCTGTCGGCGGCATTGGCACGAAACGGTGCGAGCAGTTGCACCACGAGCATGATGATGAAGAACCATACTGCGGGTTTACTTTTTGACTTCCACTGCAACTTGATTTCCCCTCTCTTGGTTGAGCGTTGCTTTGACGATGAGTCGATGGGTTGGATTGCGCATCGGATGACAGGTGATCAATGTCAATTCCGCTTCACCGGGATGAGAATCCAGAACGCGGAGATCATCCGGGTCCACCAGATAGGACGTTTGAACGGAATAGGTAAACACTCCGTTTGCAGATTCGATCTTGATGAGGTCCCCCGGTTCCAATTCATCCAGACGGTTGAAATGTTTGCCGTACTTCAAGCTTCGATGTCCCGCCAACACAAAATTAACGGGTTCACCCGGAAGCCTGTCCTCCTCCACGACGCCGATGCCGTACTGCAAAGGACGTGCATCGGCCCCTTTTATCAAAGGTTCGTGCAAGCCCAATTTGTCCACGGTGATCGTTCCCAGAACGGGAATTCCGTCGATCTCCTGCCACACCGTGTCCGTTTGCTGCGGCGTGGTTGGGTGAGACGGCGGATCGGTGGAAGCAAAACGGCTCTGCGTCGACCAATCGGTCAAGAGCGCATCTTGCTTTTTCTCCTGTATGAAGTCGTCGATGCGAGGCCAAGCGATCATCAAGGCACCGGACGCGATCAGAAACCAAAGGATGATGTGAACGGTGCGGCTACGTTGCCAGACAGCCCTCGGCACAAATCTTCCTCCCTCTTTGTGACTCTAGGACTTTTATCCTACCGATAGAATTGTATATAATGAATCTGTACAAAAATTGAACAGCTCTTTTTACTTTTACGACATTTTATCTTCATATAAGTGCAGGTGATTAAATGCGAGTGATGATTGTGGAAAATGAACTGTTGGCGCTCCTGCACATGCAGCAGGCGTTGGAGGAGTATGAGGGGATTCGGGTGGTGGGAGCCTTTCAGAATCCGGTGCAGGCGTTGAAGCAATTTGCCGACTTGCAACCGGACGTGGTGTTTCTGGAGATTCATTTGCCGGAGGTCTCCGGGTTTGAAGCGGTGGAACGGATGAGGAGCTTATGCCCCGACACGGAGATCGTATTTGTAACCACGGATGACAGACATGCCCTGCAAGCTTTTGAATGGAACGCCGTAGATTATTTGCTCAAGCCCGTCTTGCAACCGCGTCTGGAGAAGACGGTGCGACGGTTGCTCAGCTTGCGTGGGAAGCAAGTTCAGCACACGCATTCGTCCGAAGGGACGACCCGCGTCCTCTGCTTCCACTCCCTGCGGTTCCAGCCTGTCGGAATGCCGCCGCAAGTGCCGAAATGGCGCACCTCGAAGGCACAGGAGCTGTTCGCCTACTTGCTTCACCGTCGCGGTGAGCTCGTGCGCAAAGGAACGCTGATGGAGGTGCTTTGGCCGGAACTGGACGAGAAGAGAGCCATGACGCAACTGTATTCGACCGTCTATCAAATTCGTAAGGGTCTTGGCAAAATGGAGATCGACATCCAAATCAAGAATTCAAGCATCCAGGAAGGGTATGTCCTAGACGCAAGCCGCGTGTCGATCGATACGGAGGAATGGGAGCGCTCGCTCAAGCAGCTCAGCGGCAGCCGGTTCGACATGTCGGAGAAATTGGGTCAATTGCTCGCGTTCTATGAAGGAGATTACTTGCACGACCATATGTATGTATGGGCGGAGAACGAACGGGAGCGCCTGCGCAAACTGTGGGTCCAGCATGCCCGAATGCTTGCCCGGCACTATATCGAAGCGGACGGCAGGCAGGCAGAGGCCGCCGAACTGTACGAACGAATTCAAGCGGTCGATCCGTATGACGCGGAGGAAGGCCTGACGTTGCTGAAACTGTACGACGAGAATGGACGCACGCACAAAGTGAAGGATTGCTACCACAGAATCACCAATGCGTATACGCAAGAGCTCGGCCTCGAATTGCCCGCCCCCCTCGTCACGTGGTACGCGCAATGGATTCATCGACAAAAAGAAAACCACCTAGCGCCGTAGCCTAGGTGGTTTGGTTTGTATCGACTCACGAAAAAAACTTCTACCACACGCTCGGCGCACGGAGAAGTTTTTCGTGGTTCATTTATGCATCGTGCCCTTGCGAGAGGGTTACACGTACTTGACCCTCGTCCTTGCAGACCATCAGTTCGACCGTCTCGGTGAGGATGTCTGCGTAGCTGTAGGAGACGCGCTTGAAGGAGTTCTCCTGGTCCAGCTTGATCACAAATACAGAAGGGTATGTCTCTTCGAGAACGCCAGTGCGCTCGATGGTCTTTCGGCGTCCACCGTTTGCTCTCAACAAAATTTTCTCACCAACGTGGCGATCCAGGTTGCGTTTGATTTCGTTCAGTGCGTTTTTCGCTGTCATCGACACCACCTCTTTCCAACACTGAGTGTAGCACGAATGACGAACTTTGTCAAATGAGGTTAATTATTATATCAGTGTCCCGAAAATACTGTCAATGGGCTTTATTTGCCTCTTTTGGCCATTAATATGGATTACGAAGTCAGAATCTTCGCTCAAGCTCCATAATACGCTTCATTTTACCTTATGGATTAATAAGGCGATCGGGGCAGTCCGATGCGGTATTTTCCCCTTGTTTCAAGCCCTCCGAGGCCGTCTGTGCCGGTGATGGTCGCTTTGACGACGTCGAAGATGTTCACCGTTTGGTTAATCGGCGTGTAGGCGATTTTTTCGGCGATGAACACGGGGTCGAGCGCGTGGATCAAGATGCGGTGCGGCGACGAAGCGAAATTGGCACCGGAATCGAGCAGCGCTTCATAGTGCGATTGGCAGGCGCCGGCGAAGATGATCAGGTCGTCGAAACTGCGCTCGTACTTGCGGGCGGCTTTGACCGCTTTTATAAAGTTTTCCGAGTTTCGGTAGTTGTAGACGTTGGAGAGGTCTTGACCTTTGCGCAAGAGGCCGTCATGGCCGGTCAGGACCAAGATGTCCGGGTGGTATTGGTGCAGGAAGTGCGGCAACACTTCTGCCATGCGGGCTTCCGCGACGTGGTGGCCGATGGCCGGGATGCGCAGTTCTTCGTAGAAGAGCAAGCACTTTTCCAGGTACGACCCGTCCCCGTCCAAGTGCAGAACCCGCCCCGGTTTTTCAAAAAAATCATGACTCGCTCGAAATTTCGCGTCGGAGCGCAGCGAGCGTTTTTCTTCCTCGATCAGTCGACGCATGCGAATGAGGCGCAGGGCGTCGTCTTCTTCGCGACGGTAGCCAGCGGTATAGTCGCGCAGCTCGTTGTCGGTCACGCGCTCGAGGTCTGTCAGCGGTGCATCGGCGAGCAGGCGGACCTCCATGCCTTTTAGGACCGCGAGATTTTGGCTGCGGTCGATTTCTACGATGTGAAAACAGATGTCTTTTCCGTACGACTTGCGGGAGACCAGCTCCCCGACCTTCCACATCCGACTCCCTCCTCTTTTGTGCGTGATATTGTATGACACCTCGCGCGAGATGGTCACATGCCGCATATCTTGGAGGAAAGAGGAGGTGATGTCTCGTGTTTGCCGTGATCCCGGCCCGCAATGAAGCGTCCCGCATCGCGTCTGCCATCCGCAACGTGCGCCTCGCCGGGGTACCCAAAATCGTCGTGGTGGTCAACGGATGTCACGACGGCACGAGAGAGGTCGTTTCGCAAATGCAAGAGGGCGATCTGACTCTGCTCACCTTTCGCGACGCACTTGGCGTCGACATCCCCCGCGCGATTGGAGCCGCCTATGCGTACAGCCGCGGTGCCGAGTCTGTGTTGTTTTACGACGGCGATTTGATTGGACATCATCGCGATGAGCTGGGCAACTTGGTGAAGTCCGCCTCGCGATTTGCAGTCGACCTCGCGCTGACCGACACGTATGGAACCGCACACGACGCCGTGAGCGCCCGTGATACGCTGATTCGGTTGCGCTACGACGTAAACCATAAGCTGGGCCTCGCAGCCCGCCTCGGTCTCTCCAACCCCGCTCACGGCCCGCATCTGGTTTCCCGCCGACTGCTTCGTGAAATTCCGCTGGCCTATCTGGGCAAACCCCCGCTCCTGCTCGCGTATGCGGCCAAGCGGGGATTTCACGTCGATACGCTCGCCCACATCCCGAACGCAAGGCTCGGTTCCGCCCACAAAGGCCCGACGCATTCGGAACGCATCCGCGAGACGATCATCGGAGATTTGTTGGAAGCGCTCTGTTTGGTGGAGGGCAAACCGCTGTCCCGCGAGTTCCGCGGGCTCGTGTTCGACGGCTACGATTCGGAGCGAAGATTCGACCTGCTCGCCAAATTCGCCGAGTCGTTGCAAAAAAAAACCGACTGAGCCGGGGCTCGGTCGGTTTTCTTTTTCGTTAGGCGCGCAGTCTTGCTTCAAATGCCTTGACGATGTTGCCCAGCAGGGTCTTGAGATCGCCCTTGGCCCGGTAGCCGGCGAACAGCGAATAGCCCCAAGCACTGCCCTTCTCCATCCCCGGCACGTTGCGGAATACTTCTGCCGCGTCGAGTTTGTGGTTGGCAGAGAGCTCTTGGCGGATGTACATGCGGATCTCGACTTCCTCCCCGCGCGTGTAGCCGACCACCGAAACGTCCGCCCCCAAGTCAAACAGCGCCCGGGCCGCAAACGTCGGGATGTTCTCGCAGATCGTCGCCACCAACACATGGTAGCCGCCGAACTCGTACTGCTCCGCCCCGATCGCCGCTTGGCAGATCGCTCCGCGGTCTTTGCGCTCATCCGACATGTAGAGCCGCTGAATCGCTTCGTACGTAAGCCCCGTGCGTTCGAGAATTTCCCCAAAGGAGCGGAACGCTTCTGCATCTCCCTTGTGGAAGTTGATCGTATCGGTCATGATCCCCGCCGCCAGCGCAATCCCGGTCTTGCGGTCGATCTCCACATTCAATTCTTTCAACAACCGGTAGACCAACTGGCAGGTCGAAGAAACGGGGTCGTAGAGCCCGCCGAGTGCCAAGTGCTGCAAGTCGTTCTCCGGGTGATGGTCGACAAACCAAAACTTCGTCGGAAGCGATTCTCGCAACTGAATCGGTGAAGCCGCATCCACGACCACGACATGCTGATACGAAGCGGTGTCCGGCGCGATGATCACGCGAACTTCCAACTCTTCGATCAACCGATGGGTATGGGTGGCCACCGCCTTCGGAACGCCGACGTCTCCCCCGATGTACTGGGCGAGCGCATACGCCGCTCCGATCGCATCGCTATCCGCTTGATCATGACAGAGCACCAGCGTGTGCTCACCCTTTATTTTCGCGATCGTCTCAGAAAACTTCATGAAACCGTTGCACCATCCTATACGTTCAAATGCCGAATCCGGTAGTTTATAATGTCTTATTATATAGGATATGAGTCCACTAGCAAATGCGTTCTTTCTTGTCTTACCTCCTAGCCTTGCCGAAAACCCCGCTTGGGATTCAAAAAAAGAGCCCGTTCTCCTCCGAGACCGGGCTCTTTCGTCTGCCTTCCAAGCTTATTTCACAGAGCCGCTTTCGTCCGTCACGGCGAAGTTGTAGTTCACGGAACGTGTGAACTCTTCGCCGTTGTCCTTGACTCCGGTGACATCGAAGGAGACGTTGTACACGCCGGGCGTTGTCGGTGTGGCAAAGACCGCGTTGTACGCGCCCGACGCGTCTTGCTTGATTTCGACGTTGCTGAGGATGGAGTTGTGCCCGCCCTGTTTTTTCGCGGCGACGAGTTTTCCGTTGGTGACCAGGGTCTTGCCTTTGCCTCCCTCAAGGTTCAGGGTGAACGAGGTGGTGAGGTCTTTTTTCGCGTTGAGTTGTTTTTTCTTGGTCGTGACTTTCGCTTGCGGCCCTCCGTCCAGTTGGGCGAGCAGGAAGTAGGCGTCGTCGGTGCCCGCAGCGCGCATCGTCCACGTGCCTTTCTCCGGTTTGGAGATGTTGAAGACGTTGTGAGAAGCTTTGTCGAACATCATTGCCGTTTCGCCCACAGACTGGGCTTTGGACGGCTTGTACACGTTGCCCGACGGTGCGACCAGTTCCACATCGGTGGCGGAGGACGCCGTCATGACGTCAACCGTCGTCGAGTTCAAGCCGGATTCAAGCGAGAACGTATTCGACGTGAGACCGTTGATCGTGCCTCCGAGCATGAGATTCGACGAATATTCCGGCGGGATGACGATGGAGCCGCCCTCCAATTGGGTTTTGTTCGCCGAAGCGGACAACGACGGGGTCGGCAGCGCTGCGAAGGTCGTCGAGGTCAACTTCGGACGCACTTGCCACCACGTTTTGGACGCATAGCGCATGGCGGTGTGCGACAATTTTTCCGAGCCGTTGTCGGTGAAGCTGTAGATGCCGTTCGGGAGCCCCAGTGCGGAGTATTGCGCCACCGCCCCGTCGTCGCTGCCCGGCAGTACGGCATGTGCGTACCAGTACGCCGAGAACCAGCCGTCATCGCCCGTTCCGTTGGACATGTAGGTCCGCGTGTAGTTGTTTTCCGTCAAACCGTCCGTCCACGAGCGGAAGTTGCTCATATAGGAAGTCTGCAAGGAATAGACCGCATCGTCCTGTTGGCCCATGATCCAACCGAGCCACCACGTCCACGAGCCGTAGGAGAGGTCGGCGAGTTCAGAGCCTCGGTTCGGGGTCGAGAGCTGGTGAACCACGTTGACGTACGGATAGGCACCGTAATAATCCAACGCGGTCTGCGTGTCGATCCCGCCCTTGGAGTGGGCGATGATGTTGATTTTCGCTCCGCCGTAATACGCGGAGACTTTGCGAATGACATCGGCGAGCGCGGAGCCGTTCGTCCACATGTCGCCGCCGCCGCCGTCTGCGTCTTTTAATTGTACAAAAGCGGTGCGATAGCCCGCGTTAAACGCTGCGTCATAATAATCGTCTCCGGAGTTGTACCAAGTCGTATAATCGGAGTGCAACCCTTGTACAAACAAAATGACAGGCTTGGAGGTGTCCGCATTCGCAGGCACTGCCCCCGTGTACCAATCTCCAAACTTGCCCGAGGGATTGTCATCATGAAGTGAGGGAGCCGGAGCCGCTGCAAACGCAGCTTGCGGGATGACCAAAGCTCCGAGAAGTGCAGCCGAGGCCGCCAGTTTCAAGAAATACCGTTTCACAGATGTTACCTCCCTTTTAAAATTACTCATGCATTTTTCGTTACACTTACAATGTACCACCTTTTTCTCGTATGTAAATGAAATCTTTACAAATATTTTTATGAGTAAATCCCTGTACACGGAACGAAAAAAAACACCCTGACCGGAAGGCCGAGGGTGTTTTTTCGTGAGCAGTTCTCGCAGATTAGTTGAGTTGGTTTTTGTCGTCGAGCACTGCGAAGTTGTAGTTGACGGAACGGGTGAACTCTTCGCCCTTCGCGTTGACCGCGGTGACGTCCATGGAGACGTTGTACACGCCCGCTTCGGTCGGGGTTGCGATAGATGCGGTGACGTTGCCCGCTGCGTCGGTGTTCAGCGCTACGTCTTGAACGACGTTGGACTTGCCTTGCTTGTTCGCTTTGACCATTTTCGCGTTTTTCACTTTGCCGATTGCTTTCGCGCCGTCGAGGGTTACGTTGAAGGAAACGTTTTTCTCGGATTTGGCGAGGACTTTTTTGTTCGCGTTGACTTTCGCTTTGGAGCCGCCGTCAAGCGTCGCCATCATGAAGTACGCGTCGAGATCGCCTTCTGCTTGCAGGGTCCAGGTGCCCTTCTCCGGCTTGTCGATGGAGAAGATGTTGTGAACTGCGGTGTTGAAGATGATCGTCTCATCGGTGCCTTGGGTTTTGGAGTCTGCGGTGTAGACTTTGCCGGACGGGGAAACCAATTTCACGTTGGTTGCGTCAGACGAGGTCATGATGTCCACGTTCGCGCTCTTGATGCCGCTCTCTAATTGGAAGGAGTCGGTCGCAGAACCGTTGATTGCGCCGCCGCGCATGATGTTGTTGGAGAACTCGTCCACCGGAGAGAGTGCGCCTTCCAGGCCGGTTTTGTTCGCCGAAGCGGTCAAGCCTGCTGCCGGGATCGCTGCGAAGGATGCAGTCGTCAGGCGCGGCTTTACTTGCCACCAGGTTTTGGAAGCGTAGTGCATCTTGGTGTGCGAGAGGCGTTCCGAACCGTTGTCGGTGAAGCCGGAGTAGCCGTTCGGCAGACCGAATGCGGAGTAGATCGCTACAGCGCCGTCGTCTTCGCCCGGCAGGAACGCGCGGGAGTAGTAGGTGGAAGAGAAGAAGCCGTCATCGCCGGTACCGCCCGACATGTAGGTACGGGTGTAGTTGTTTTCCGAACGACCGTCCGTTTGAGCGCGGAAGTTCGCCATCCAAGCGGTTTGCAGCGAGTAGACGGCATCGTCCTTTTGACCCATGATCGCAGCGATCCAAGAGGTCCAGGTCGAGTACGCCATGTCTGCGATCTCCGAGCCTTTGTTCGGGGTGGAGAGTTGGTGAACGAGGTTTACGTACGGATACGCGCCGTAGTAAACGAGTGCGGTTTGGGTGTCGATGCCGCCCTTGGAGTGCGCGATGATGTTGATTTTCGAACCGCCGTAGTAGGCGGATACTTTTTTGATCAGGTCTGCGAGTACCGGACCGTTGGTCCACGGGTTGCCGCCGTTGCCGTCTGCGTCACGAAGTTGAACGAAAGCGGTGCGATAGCCCGCGTTGTAAGCTGCATCGTAGTACGGATCGGTTGCCGTCCAGGTGGTGTAGTCGGAGTGCAGACCTTGTACGAAGAGAATAACCGGCTTGCTGTAATCCACGTTCGACGGAATTGCACCCGTGTACCAGTCGCCGAAGTTTGCCGTCGCGTTGTCGTTGTGCAGCGCCGGTGCCGGTGCTGCTGCTTGTGCTGCTTGCGGGAGGTTGAGGGCTGCACCGAGGAGAAGTGCCGCTGTTGCCAATTTTACGAATTTTTTCGCCATGTTGAACGCCTCCATCATATTTATTTGTTGAAGTTTGGCTATCATGTATCTATTTTACCAGAAAAACCTGAATGGTAAGTCTATATTTTAATAATAGCATGTAAAATTTTATTTGTCTGACTGGTCAGCACTAAATTTTTCACTCTAGATCATCCAAGCGTCCTGCATTTATAATAGGAAAAGAGAGAAAAAAGAAAATCCATTACTGGGGGAACCAAGTGAGATGAAAAAAGCCGGGTCGGTACTTTTGATGGTCGTAATGGCATTGGGGATGACCATTTCGGGCTGCAAGGAGGGGCGGACGGTGACCGAAACCTCCGCGTCAAACAACCCGCAGTCAGAAAAGTCGACCGCGGAAGTAAGCGTGACGGCCGTCGCCCCGCAAGACGAAGACGCGTGGTTGTTTCGCAAGCGTCTCGCCAAGGCAGACGTTCCCGAGGGAATCAAAGCGGCGTTGCAAAAGGGGCAACCCGCCGATGCGAAGTTTCTCCGCAAGTTTCCGTACCCGTACCGCTCGATGGTGGCGATCTCGTCCGATATCGACGACACGACGCCGGATGAGTTTGCCGAGTACCACCGCTTTTTGAATACCAAAGAAGAGACACCGCACGGGCAAGGCTTGGGCTTGGATGTCGGGGATTCGTTCTGGATGTACATGGCGAACAACCAACCCAACCGCACCGACAACCTCAATCACGGGTTGGACGGAGTCTTGACCTACTTCCAAGGCACCGATCCGACGAAGAAACACTTCGACCACGAGATCAAGCATTATTGGAAGGCCGGGTGGCTGGATTCGATGCATACGTTCGGCGACTTCTCCCGCAAAAACCACAGCGACGCCGTGTTCAAGCGCGACTATGCGGTGGCGGCGTGGGATGCGCTCCGAAAGGACGGCATCAACCTCGAAGTTTGGATCAACCACGGCAATGAAGCGAACGTCGATGCGTTCGGCGCGTACGATCCGCATCGTTTTTCCGTGTATCAGTCCGGGGACGATCCGAAGTCTCCGAATTACCACACCGATTTGACGATCAAAAACGGCGTCCACTTCGTCTGGAACTCCGTCGGCGAAACGCAAGTCGGCTGGGACTCGCCGCTGTTTGAGATCAAATTGCGCGACGGGCAGAAAGTCTGGGGCTTCCACCGCTACACGCAGGACAAGGGAGCGAACGGCATCGATTGGAACTGGGTGCCGCGCGAGATTCACCGCCAGATCAACCAGGGCAATTTGGACTCGCTCGTCGAGCACCAGCAATATGCGGTGTTCGCCCAACATCTCGGCGGGTACGACATCGGATTCCCGTTTGATGAAAAAGGGGTGAATTCCCTGCGCTTGCTCGCCAAATACCAAGACGACGGCAAAACGCTGGTCGCCCGCACGTCGCGCCTGTTGAAATACGAACTCGCCCGCAAGTACGTGCAGGTCGCACAGGCGGACGCGGACGGCGAGACGTGGCTGAATGTCACAGGGGTTGCCGATCCGATCTTCGGGGCGCAACCGCTCTCCGTCGATGCGGTGCGCGGCTTGACGTTCTACGTGAAGACCCCGCAGAAAACCCACCTCTTGGTCAACATGAAACCGATTCGCCCGGAGGACTATCAGTTCAATGCGGCCGATGCGACCGGCAAGGAAAGCATCGGAATCAAGTGGTTCAAGCCGGACTTTACCGACTACACGTTCACTTCAACGGACACCGATCTATAAAACGATGTAAGAAAAAAGAACTAGACCCGCAGCGAGGTCTAGTTCTTTTTTACATAGAATTTCCATGATTTTTTCTCCTGATTTCCATATCTTCCCGCTAGAATGAATCTTGTAACCACTACATAGACCGGGAGAGATTGCAGATGAAAAAACGCATGGGTACGATGTGGATCGCCACGATGATGTTGTCCACGATGGCGGTGCCGAGTCTCGCTTCGGCGGCGACGCCGTTTACCGACCTTGGGACGGCCGATTCGTGGGCGCAAAACGCCATTGCGCAAGCGCAGACGGCCGGGTTGTTCGCCGGAGATCCTGATGGAGCTTTCCGCCCGTTGGATTTCATTTCTCGTGAAGAGATGGCGGCGGTGTTCACGCGCGTGTTGGGGGCGGCTCCGATGAGCGATGCACCGAGTTCCTATACAGATGTGACCAGTGCGGAGTGGGCGCATGGCTATATTGAAACGATGAAAACGCGCGGACTGCTGGTGGGAGACGCCAACGGGTCGTTCCGTCCGGGCGACAACATCACCCGCGAAGAACTGGCCTCTCTCGCCGTTCGTGCGGCAGGCAAAACGCAAACCGACATCTCCGGCAAGGGTGCCAATCTGACGGTCGGTGACAAAGATTTCATCAGCGACTGGGCGAAAGACTACGTGCAAGTCGCACTCGACCTCGGGCTGGTGAAAGCGGACGGCACCAACTTCGATCCGCAAAAACCGGCCACTCGCGAAGAAGTCGCGGTGACCGCAGTCGCTGTGATGGGCTTGCAGCAGCAAGGCGGCGGTTCTACCCCGGAACCGACGCCTGCCCCGACTCCAGACCCGGTTTCGCAAGCCAGCATTCAGTCCTCCGTCAACGAGATCAACAATGCGTTCAACGCCGATCAATTGCAAACTGCACTGGAAGGCAATGCAGCCGTGCTCAACTTGGACATGTCGCAAAGCTCCGACTACATGGCGCTCACCGACAAAGCGGCGGTCGCCAACACGATGCTTAACGCTCGTGCAACCGGGTTCGGAGACGCTGCAGAAATCAAAAAATCATTCGACACCGCCGTCCAAGCAGAGAAAAACATCGAAGCCATCCACGCACAGCAAGAAGCCGTCCGAAACGCCATCACTGCGATCATGAACACCGTGACGCCCGCAGACCTGCAAGCACTTCTTGAGCAAAACGCCACCCTCCTCGGTCTCCACACCGAAGAAGGCTCCGACTACGCGAAACTTTCCAACAAACTCGCCGTCGCGCAGTCGCTGTTCGCCAAGCGCGGTGCCGACCTCTACGAAGTGGAAGCGCTGAGACAAGCCTTCACGTTCGGCGTGGATGCTGAGACTGCGGCAGAAGGACTCTAAGAACCACAAACTTCCCCCCTCCACTACACGCCACTACAAAAAAAGCTCCCCGGGTTCCCTGGCCCGAGGAGCTTTTTTTGCTTACTTGAACAGTTTGCGGAAGTACGTGAGTGCCGGTTCCGAGCAGATCTTCTCCAGATGTGCGAAGAGATGCGTCTTGGCTTCCTCGCGGGAGAGGGTCAGCGCTTGAGACCCTTTTTGCTCCAACCAGCGGTCGGAAAGTTCGAAGCAGGTGGAGTTCCAGCCGCTTTTCTGGCCTTGGTCGTTGAGGCGGTCGGAGATGCCCGCGATGACGAGGTCGCCGGTCTCTTGGAGTTCGATCAGGGCTTTGTCGTAGTCGTTCTTGGAGTCTTTGTCCTGCATCCCGACGTCCCGGCGCAGGGCTTTGGTGTCGATGCCGCCGTTTGCTTCCACGACTTCGTAGACGCGTTTCGCCGCGTGGGAGAGCTTGCCGTCCTCATAGCGCTCCTCCACGCCTTGCTCGTCACGCAGAATCGCTTGCAAGTACGGGAACAGTTCGAGGGAGACGAGGATCGGCTTTTTTTTGAAAAAGCGTCCGTACGCCGCCACGCCGTCGCCCGCTACACGGTCCCGCCAAAGCCAGGGGTCGGTGTCGGCGCCTGTGTGCCATGCGTCCTTGTGCGTACTCGATTCAAGCGAGGGATGTTCGGGGATGAACGAGGACATCGGGAGGATGCCGATCTCGCGAATTTTGTCGCACGCCTGCTCATATGTATCTACAACGGTCGTACCCAAAGAAGTGCCTCCTCTGACTGTTTTCACTATTTTCTAACAATCAGTATAACCGAGAACACAGGAAAAAAGCACCCGGCGGGGTGCTCTTTTAGACTCGTGTGTATCGGTCTGCCACTTTGGAAGCGACATAGGAGTCCGGTTTGATCTTGGCTTCATAGCCGCTGCCTTCGACCCAGCTCGTCAGTTCTTTGATCAAGGCTTGGGTGGCTCCGTTGCGACCGACATCGAGATGAACTTCGAGGTTGCGCTTCTGCTCGCGGTTGAGCAGTGCGAGTTGTTCGCGCAGTTCGCCGCAGACGAGGAGCGACAGAGACGCTTCGGTGAAGATGCGTTGGCGCATGTTTTTGATCAGGGGACGGGAGCGGCGGTGGAAGTAGTAGCGGGCTCCTTTGCCGATACGGTGGACGATGATCGCCGTCACGAACGTTGTTCGGTGGCGAGATTCTTTGTTTTGCGAGTCGGAGCCGATGATGATGCGGTACTCACTCTCCGGCGCTTCTCCGATAAAATCCAACATGTCGCGCACAACGAGAGGGAGCGAGAGATTGCCTCGGGTCGGGTTGACAAAGTCCATGAGATCACCACCCTTTGCCAGTAGTGTATTCGGACGGTGATCGAATCATGTAGGTTGTCAGCCTAAATGGGCTTTGAGGAGGGCGTCTGCCGTGTCGCGGAGCAGGCCCGGTTTGTCTTCGAGACGTACTTTGTCGACGTGCGCCTGATTGAGAGAGCCGTCGTCCAAGCAGTCGGCGTCAAAGTTGGCGATCGGGTGGTAGGCGAAGTGCAAGATCTTGTCGATTTGCTCCAGCGAGTCGCCCAGTTGGCCCGGATTGAGCAGGATGACTTGCCCTGCGTGCTTGAGCATGCGGTTGTCCCCGACGAAGATGTCGCCCGACTGGACGTAGTTCGTGATCAATTGGTCATAGTCCCCGCGCAGGAATTTCATGTGCTCGTCAAACGTCGCGGCATGCATCGCGCCGGGGCCGTTGAACGTGTAGGTTTGGATGTCGTAGGTCATCGCTGCTTTTTGCGCCAGACCGCCGCCCAGCGAGTGGCCGGTGATCGTGAGGGTGGCGGTCGGGAATTGGGCTTGGACGGTGGCGAACAGGTCGAGCGCGTCTTTCATCTGCGGGTTCATGCGTTCCAGCAGTCGAGAGCCGAACGCGGCGTCCGCCATCCAGTCTCCGAATACATTGGGCTCCGTGCCTCGGTAGGCGACGACGACCTCGGTTCCTTTTTGAAACGCAGCTCCGAAAAAGCCGGATACCGGCTTGTCCAGCGTGGCGACGAGGGTCCAGTCGCCCACGACTTCGACGTCGACACCGTCCCGCCAGACGGAGAGGGTGTTTTTTAATTCGGAGATGGTCTGGCCTAGTGGAGCGTCTTTTAGATTTGCGGTATAGACGAAATTGCTCAGTTGCGCGTAGTCACGGAATGTTGCCATTGCAAGTCACCTCTGCTGGAAATTATCAAATAAGTACGACTTCATTATAAACGAAAAAAAGCCACCTGACAGGTTGGCGGCTTTTCAGAGGGGGTTCGCTTCTATCGGAAATTGAATGGATTCTGCGTGGTCATACTTGGCTTGCATGTCCTTCGTCCAAACACCGTATTGAATTCCCATTTCCCTGATTTCTTGGAAGGGCGAAAAATGTACAAGTTCTGTTGCATATACGGCGGAATAGGCGGAAAGTTTTGATGTTTTATCGAGCAAGCCGTTCATTTGTCGTTGAACTTTATCTTGATAGGCCGCGCTCTGTTGTGCAAGTTCTGCTTCTCTTGCCCGCATCTCATCCAAAACATCATCTACGGTCTGTTTCATTTCCACGACAATGCTTTTTCTCTTTTTGATCATTCGTTCCATATCGTTCAGTTTCAGAACCTTGATCGTTTGTTTTCCTAGACCATCGACTCCTTTGATCATATAGGTGTTTGCCACATAGGACAGATGATCATTTGGTTTCTGCTTCGAAGGGTTGATGATCGGGAGTGCCTTGACGTCATGCGTGCCTTTGCCTGCCTTGGAATTGCATTTTTTACAGGAAGGGAGAAAGTTTTTCCAAGAAACCACTGAGGTTGGAAACCATTCTTTTGTATAAAAATGGTCAGGTTCCATGTAGCTTCCTCCCTCGAACTTACTCTCGCAGTAGGCACACTTATCAGATGACAACTTGATCAGGGCAGGTTTGAGAGAATCACCTATTTCTGTGTACTTCCAGACCTCTCGTCGCTCTTGAATAAACTTCCTGACCAGTTCCCGCTTTCTTTTTTTGGTGAGTCTGTACGGTGATGGAGATCTATTCAAGAAGATCATGAATGTCCACCCCGATTCCAATCAATCGAAACTGAAACAATTCTAACAGTTCATTCGCAGGGTGAATCATCTCTCGAAGCTTGCGGTACAACTCTTTTGCCCGCTCGCCGTCCTCTTCGTCCACAGCCTCTTCAAACGCAACTTTGAGATTCTCGTACTCTTCCGTTTTCGCGAACTCGACCCCCATCTCATACTCTTGGATTTCGGAGAGCGACCATCCTTTGAAGGCTCCTGAGCGTTCACGATCCACGTCCTCCAAATTGATCACTTGGTCCGCACTCAGGGATTGAACGATCGACTCCGAATGCGTAGAGACGATGAATTGACAGTGGGGAAACGTGTTGCGAAGGTCTCGGGCAATTCGCTTCTGCCATTTGGGATGGAGGTGCAAATCCAACTCGTCAATTAAGATCAGGGCCTGACCTTCCAATGGATTTTCCAACTGCGGGTTTGCTTGCGCCAAACGACTCGCGATATCTGCCACCATCGAAAACACCACTTTGTACCCGCCGCTCAGTTGTTCCACGCGCAGCTCCTGGTCTTGGTCATCAACGAGTACCATCCGAACTGGGTTGGCTTTTATTTTTACGTTTCGGTAATTGGTCATCATCCGTCCAATCGCCGTTCGTACCGCTGTAAGAGACCTTGATTGGTACTCGGGGCCTTGGTCTCTTTGCTCACGCAGCTCGCTCTCTTCTTCTGCCTTAAACCACTCGAAAAACCTTCGGAAATCACTTTTGACATCCAAACAATGCGTCAAGGCTTGCAACGGTCCGCTCTCTTTTACTTTTCGGCTTTTCATCGGTACTTCAATCCCGATTCGCAAGATGCTGTAATACAGCAACAGTGGAACTTCCTCAATCGGCCGTTCCGTGAAAAAAGTCTCGGAGAGATATTCCTTGACCTCTTTTTGCGTGGTGGCCGGAGAACCGGGCCAGTCCTGAACCATAATGGATTCTCGTTTGGAATTTTTCCATTGGAAGTGCCGATTCTGAATGATGGTGTCTACCGTTACGGAGGTCCATCTTTTATCATTTCGAATATCTTCCTTAATGAAATCTATCTTATCCCCTGCCTCCGTGTTCATCGCTTTAAAAATGGGAGCCAGACCTCGCACGATTCCCTCTAAAACGGTCGTCTTGCCCTTCCCGTTGTCCCCTACTAAAACGGTAAAGGGTTTGACCTGACCCGATTCGGCAACAAATGAGAATTCCTGATCCGTAAAACTTCGAAAGTTTTGGAGTCTTACTTTTTCTAGTTTCATGAGTACCTCCGGCTATCGAGAATTCCGTCAACGTTTCCCTCTACATTCAATCTGCACCGAATTATTTCCTTCCAACCTGTCTACCAGATACACAAATCCAGCAAAAAAAACGCCATGCAAATCCTGAACGGTCTGCATGGCGTTTTCATTCAGTTTACCAACTCATCCGCCAGCTTCGCGTATTCCTCAAGCGAGAGCGTTTCCCCACGGCGGGTGGGGTCGATGCCCGCGCGGTCGAGGGCGGCGAGGATGACGTCTTTTTCCCGTTTGGGTTGGAGGTTGCTTTGCAGGTTGTTGAGCAGGGTCTTGCGTCGTTGCGCGAACGAGGCTTTGACGAGGTGGAAGAACAGGTTGACGTCCTTCACCTGCACCGGCGGTTCCTTGCGCACTTTGAGCTTGATGACCGTGGACTCGACATTCGGGGCCGGCATGAACGCCGACTCCGGCACGCGGGTCACAATCGACGGCTCCGTCCAATACTGCACAGCAATCGACAGCGTCCCGTACTCCTTGCCGCCCGGTTTCGCCGCCATCCGATCCGCGACTTCCCGTTGCACCATCACCACGATGTTGCGCAGCGGCAGACGCTCTTCCAACAGCTTCATGACGATCGGCGTCGTCACGTAATACGGCAGATTCGCCACGACCGACACTTCCGAAGTCTCCGAGAAGTGCTCGGCGAAGATCGCGTGCAAGTCTGCTTCCAACACGTCGTTGTGCTCGATATGTACATTGCCATACTCGGACAGCGTCTCGCGCAACACGCCGAGCAAGCGTCCGTCTTTTTCCACGGCGACGACTTGCTTCGCCTCTTCACACAGTTCTTGGGTCAGCGTCCCGATGCCGGGGCCGATCTCCAATGCTCCGGCATTCTCATCGAGTTCTGCAGCTTCGACGATTTTGTCGAGGATGTTGCCGTCGATCAGAAAGTTCTGCCCAAGCGATTTCTTGAATTGGAATCCATGCCGGGTCACCACATCGCGGGTGACGGACGGCGAAACGAGTCGTTTCTGCGTCATGGGGTGCTCTCCTCCTTGATCTCGGTGAAACACGCTTCGAACTCCTCACGGGAGACACCGAGCATGTTGAGTTTTTTCCACATCGCTTTGGCATTGCCATAGCCGATGCCCAGCTTCTCCCCCAACACTTCCCGTCGGCGCGAAGCATCCGCATGGGCGGTCAATCCGTAGTCCACCATCTCTTGCCACGAGAACTCCGGCTCCGAACCGCTCCAATCGGTGCGCACACTCTCAAGCGCCCGACGAATCGACTCCGGCTTCGCGTTCTCAATGCCCAAGTCGCCGTTCGCCAGCGCCTCGTGCTTCGGCAAAAACGCGTGCTTGCACCCCGGCACGCGACGCGCCACCAACCGTCGAATTCGCTCTCCCGGTCGGTCCGGGTCGGTGAACACGATGACGCCGCGCTCCTTCGCCGCACGCTCGACTTGTTTTAAGAAGGTTTCGCTGACAGCCGAGCCGTTGGACAACAAACAGTCCGCCTCCACCGCCGCGTCGATCGCCTGCTTGTCGTGGTACCCCTCGACGACGATCACTTCCTTGATTTTCATAAGAATCCTTCACCTCATGTTTGGAAAAAAAGCGAGGACCGTGACCGGCACTCGCTTTGCGTGTCTTGCTGGTGTTTTTTACGAAACGAAACTCAACTTGCGACGTCGAAGTCCGATGTTCAGGACGATGCCGATCAAGATGAAGTTCGTCAAAACGGACGAACCGCCGTACGAGATGAACGGCAGCGTAACGCCCGTCATCGGCATCAACTGCAACGACATCCCGATATTCTCAAAAATCTGCAACGTGAACATCCCGCCGACCATCGCACAGATGTACATGCCCGTGCGGTCACCGGCTTGCAAACCGTTTGCCACGATGCGGTAGATCATGAGGAAGAACAGGAAGATCACCGCCACAGACCCGACGAAACCGAGTTCTTCGCCGATGACGGTGAAGATGAAGTCGGTCTGCTGCTCCGGCACCCAAGACCCTTGCGTCTGCGAGCCTTGGTAGAGGCCCTTGCCGAACAACTGGCCGGAGCCAATCGCGACTTTCGCTTGGTAGACTTGGTAGCCGAGTCCGCCGAGGTCACGTTCCGGGTAGATGAACGTCTCAAAGCGGTCGTACTGATGCTGTTCGAGAATTCCCTTGTGAACGAGCACGTCGAGGAACGTCAAGAACTGATCCGGGTAGAGAAAAATCGCCGTGACAACGAGCCCGATAACCAGGACGGCCACCGCCGCAATCGACCAAAAGATTCGTGGCGGCAAGTGAACGAACATCGCGGTTCCGACGATCGCCATGAGGATCATCGTCTGCCCAAGGTCAGGCTCGATGACGATCAAGCCAATCGCGAGCACGGCATACACCGCGAGGAACAGGTAGTTGCGCACAGGGTCGGCCCGGCGTCCCTCCTCATCCTCTTGCTCGTTGGCGAGATACTTCGCCATCATGAGAATGAACACGACTTTGAAAAACTCGGACGGCTGCAACGCAAACCCGCCGAGCGGGATCCAGCCATGCGCGCCCTTGATCGGTGCAAAGAAAAACACGGCGATCAGCAGGACGATGGAAACCCAATACCCGATCTCCACATAGCGGGTCAAACTTCGATAGTCGGTGCGAATCAGCCAGATCATGACGCCAAAGCCGACCACACACCAGATCAATTGCTTGATCACGTAAGAATTACTGCCGCCATCCGCACTGTGCGTCGCACTGGAGATGGCCAGGAAACTGGCTACACAGAGGGCGAGAACCACGAGGATCAAAAACAGATCGAGGTCCTTAAACCAACGTACTTTGTAGCTACTCATAGGTTGTTCGACTCCTACTTGTAGTCTGTACTGCGAGAGTACCGTACTATTATAACAAAGCAGACTGAGAAAGAGGAGAAGAAATGCAACCTTATTTCTCTAGATTTCCCAGACTAAAACGAGGACATGCACATCGGCTTCTCGTCTGTCAAAAACGCACGATGCAACGCGTCGAGGATGGAGATGTCGCTCAGTTGTGCGCTTCCGTAGCGGTAGAGGCTCTTCAACGTGGCCGTGCCCATCAGCAGGGACGAGAAATCCGCAATGGAGAGGCGCAGAGTCGGGACGGATTCGGAGTTGAAGCCTGTAGAGGCGGCGATTGTTCCCGCGTCGGCAACGGGTCCCCCTGCGTTAGAGGAGTTCAGAGACGTATGCGTATGCTCCACGACGGTGAGGGTTCCTTTTTCGATCCGAAGTTGCAGGTGGGTTTGTTCGTTCATGAAGCTGTCCTCGACGTTCAAGTGGAACGCGCAGGTTTGCCCGCCGAAGTTGTGGGCGTGGAGTTTTTGCAGCGTGTCCGGGAGGTTCAAGATGCGGTACATGATGCCGACTCCCTGCGTGTTGCTCTCGTGGTAGACGGGCGCCAACATGCGGTTGGTGCCGTAGCGCGGGTCTTCGAGGAGGTGATGGAACTCCTCGTCCTGCGTGAGAAACACCACCCGATGAAACTGGTCGCTCTGGCTGCGCAAGAACGTCATCATCTCAAGCATCGCATCCGGCGTCTCGTACACAAATTCCCGCACGACCAAGTTGTGCAGAATGAAGTTGCTCTCTTCGACCTTCTCGTAGTAAAAGACCATGTATCCGCGCAGCTCGTCTCCGTCCTGCACGCCCATGCGAACCAATTGCGACCCCGCCGGGAACAGACGAGACGCTTCATCGTCGGTGCGCAACATCAAGCCGTGACGGGAGCGGGCGAATCGGTCGTAGCAGGCACGAAGGGATTCTTGGTGCTGTTCGGCGTTCAGATAGACGACGCGGTCCTTGCTCGGGCCTTGCGGGAGGGTGCCGGGCGAGACTTCGTAGCGGTTCAATTTGGTGCCGAGGCCAAAGCCCATTTTTTTATAGAAGTCGGGGCGGAACGGGTAGAGCAGCGCCATGGAGGCTCCTTGCTCGCGGAAGTGGTTCAGGTAAAATTGGAGCAGGTCGTACGCGATGCGCTCCTTTTTGTGCAAGAGGTCCACGGCGACCATGCCCACGCCGCCGGCGGGCAAGACCGTCTCGCCAAACCAACTCATCTGAAAGTCGTGCATCGCCATCCCGCCCAGCATCTCGCCGTCGCGGAAGTACCCGTAGAGATGGTACTCCTCAAACTCCGCATGCCGTTTGCGCATGTTCTCCGCATACCCCGCACGCTTATCCGTCGGCACGATGCCCATAAACGGATACGCATTCGCCAAGATGTCGGTCATTCGATCAAACTCGCGATCCTCCACCAACTTACGAATTTCCCCCATTGCCTGACTCCTCCTCTGCTTGTTCGTTCTACTTCTCAATATACAGAATTGCCCGATGAAAATATACAAAAAAATCCAGTCCACTTGGACATGAAGCAACCCCTCCAACGGTTGGTCCATCGAGGGGTTTTTGGGTAAAGAAAAACCATCACCAATTCTGAACTTGGTGATGGTTCGTTCTGTTGATTGAAGTTCTAGCAGTCGAATTTTGAGTCGCAAGTCATACAGGTGGTATTCAAAGTGGCGGGAGCGAGGCTTGCGTTAAGTTCCGTTCCAGCAGTCACTTGAATGTCGAGGTCGAACATGTTTTCCATTAGAATCATTCCTCCTTTACATAGAATGTACTAGGAAGTATGTCTAAGAAGTGGTATGAGTGAAGTTCCGGAAATATTTTTGCGGATTTCACTTCACAAATAAACTATATCATATTTTGTTTTGTTTTTCTATATTTATAAAGTCATATTTATATACACCTGTTTGGATTATCAAAACACTAACTCTGCGTTAATGTCATCGCTAACAGTCACAGGGGTGGCTCAGTTGCGGTGATCTACGCCGTCTAATGCAAAGTCAGGTATTTCCAAGTCCTTGTCGATCTGTTAGTGACATTGGAGCTTCCCTCCTACGAGATGAAGGGAAGTCACAGCGGTTTCAGCTTTCAGCGCATATGCTCTGGACAAAAAATGATGCGTGTCAGAGAAGGTTACGAAAATCTGTTCGGTTCACTGGCAGCGGTGAAAGCTATTGGCGAAGCCCAGGAAATGGAGGGCAGCGAGTGCATAAAAAAGGCTTCCCGTCACTTGCTCCCATCTCTAAAAGGCTCATTACTTCAGATGGGCTGGTCGTCCGCTATTGGTTTGCGTTGAACCTTCCTACTTTGACATACTACGCATGTCGGCTCCCGCCGGAGTGTTTCAACGCCGTGCTGAAAGACTTTTTGCAGCTCACCATCGGCTAGGCAAAAAAAGCACCCGACGGCCCTCGCCGTACGGGTGCCTTTTTGGGGCTACAATCATCAGACGTTGCTCGTCAACAAGTCTCCCAAGACAATTCCCGCTCCGATCAGCACCAGCAGTCCAAGCACGCTCCAGAAGACCTTGCGATTGGCTTTGAAATACAAGACCACCAACAAGAAATACGAGATGACCAGGGGGATGCCAATCATCAGGTAGAGTTGAAGCAATACAGTCATTTCGTCTTTGAGTGTGAATTTTAAGTACGCAGCAAATGCGAGGTAGATCAGCGTTAAAATCGAAGCGTTAATTAATTGGACTCCCATCTATCACCCTCCTCGTGAATCAGCAAGAAGGCAATGCGTAGATTGCCTTCTCATATTATATGATTGTTGGAACAAACTAGATATTTAATCTTTTTGCTCGTAGTCGTACGCTCCTTGCAGTGAGCTTACTGCATACTGAACGAGAGCCGGATATTTGCGCATCATACTGTGGTTTCCGTAGACTTCATCCCAGATCATAAAGCGCTTGTTCATCTTCACGCTCGGTTTATTGTAGTCTGGGTTTTTGTCTGCGCCCCACGCCGAGTCGATGCGAACCCAATCATCATTTATGTTTACGGAGATGTTATAGCCTGTCCGCGTCATGTAAGCATTTCGGCAGTATTGGTCCCAACTTGTGATGTAGACGCCGTTTCCACTAGTGTGTGGAATGCCAAGCGCAGTGTCATAGAAGCCGTGGACGTTTACACCGTTCCAGTTCAGATATTGTGCCTGCGGGTTCCAGCCAGCGAACCCGATGTATGGGATATAGGCATTGTTTTTGAGCGAGGTGCTGGTGCTACCCCACAGTTGAGAATCTTCACGATCCAAGTCACCGCCGGTAGCGATGTAGCTGCCGTAATGTGGGGTACCCAACGTGACAACGCGCGAAACATAAGGGGAGTTTATGTTCTCCACCACATAGCGACTGACCAAACCGCCCATACTGTGACCGACTAGATTAAACTGGGAGATCCAGCTTTTGCGCGTCTTCAAATTCGCCATAAACCCATTAAGCTCATAGGCCGCATTGAGCACGGTGTTGTCATACAGCGGCGCGTAGTAGTCAAAGATGAACAAGTCGGTACCCAATGTGTAACCATACTGACTGATCATTTTCGGACCCATCTCCGCCGAGTCGATTGTCCCAGTCACATAGGAGACGTCGATGTTCTGATATTGCGAGGTGGTTCCTTGACTGTAGGAGCTCTGGGTGTAGGTGTCATAGCTGGAGACGTAAGAATTGGCTTTCGGAGTGGCATCCGAGTTGCTCCACAGGGTGGAGAAGCCCCACGTGCCCGCGCCACCATTCAGACCATGGACGAGGATGGTCGGGTTTTTCCCGGAGGCGGCTGTGATCGCGTTCGCACTAACATACATCGTACCGTCCTCCGCTGTATACACGTCGCTCACCTTGAGTTTCGCCGTGGCTGTCGTTTCTGCCGGTGAGGCTTTGGCGGCAAGCGGACTGCCATCGAGCGAGATAGACGTGTACGTAGATTGCGCGAGTTTTTTTGTGATTTCGAATTCGCCGTCCACGTTGATCTGGTCGCCGTCCAGTTCCAATCCGGGGAGTCCGATGACTTTGGTTTTTCCTTTAAACTTTTTGAAGGAGCTTTTCTTGGCTTTCTCCGGCTTTACCGACTTTTGATAGTCCGATTTTGAGAGCACGACGAACGTGCCTCCACCTTGGAATTCCGCTTCGATGCTGTGCGCTTTTTTGTTTAGTTTCTGGTCCTCGACGCTCACGAGTTGAGTAGTCACATCATCATACTTGAAGAGTTCGAGATCGTTTTTCTCTTGCAGGAGGTCATAGGGGATCATCAATTGGAATTTGAGATTCGGATCAAACGCTACGATATCAAACGACTTGACCGTTTTCATTTGCTGAACGAAAAGGTTTGGTGTTTCGCGAATCATCACACGTTTCAAAACATCCGAAGTCCCAGTTGTGGTGCCGTTAATGTTGAAATCGTTAATCGGGAACGCGTAGGACCGTGATTCATCCCCGTCAAGCACTCCGTTGTTGTTGAGGTCCGGGTTACGCGGGTCAAGAGACAGCGCAAGTTCGCTTCCGTCATCGAGATGGTCGTTATCCATATCGGCTATCATAGGGTCGGTATTATAAATCCTCACTTCATCCAGATCCTTGAGGCCGTCTCCGTCTGAGTCATCGATCGTAAGATTTGTACCCAACTGTTGCTCTTCCAGGTTGGTCAGCCCATCAAAATCGGCATCTTCATTTCCATCCAGCACACCATCCCCATCGGTGTCCTGCACTTGACCGTTGGAGACTTCAACCTCATTGCGATCAAGCAGTCCATCTCCATCACTGTCCTGAGTCATTTGCACGCTGGCGTTGCTGGATATGAGCGGATTAGCAGCCATCGTTTCAGTGGGCATGAATGTAGTGGTGAGCATTAAGGTGGCAAGTAAAGTCGCAGAAAGTAAGACCGATCTAGTTTTCTTCATTTTTGTCACTCCAATTTTATCCGTTGTAATTACATAAAGAAATATCCCACAAATTATGAATTATGTCTATAATTTAAATATTTTATGTTTATAAATATAAAAAATCGAATACTACAAAAAAGGCCCCGTGTTGGCTTGGCAACACGGGGTCTTTTTTTACTCCGTTACTTGCTTACACATACACCACGCTTGGCAGCAGGTCGTACAAGCCCGTCTCTTCCCGGAGTTGGTGGAGCCACTCGGATTGCTCCTGTTCGGGGAGGCGTTTGGTGCGGAGGATTTGTTTGAGGAGGTCGTAGGCGACGAGGAGTTCGGATTCGGTCGGCGTACGGTCGGTTTTTTCTACCTCCGCTTGGAGCGATTCGAGTCGGCGGTACGGTTGTATGACTCCCGCTTCGTACTCGTCTCGGTTTGGGTTTGCGTTCGGCGTCGAGACCGCAATCGCGAGGCAGCGGCCCAGGAATTGCGGGCGGTGCGATTGTTCGGGGCTGCCGTCGAAGAGGGCGTGCAGTTTTTTGCGGTCTTCGCGCTGGTCGAAGGCGAACGATTCCACCTGTGGCGTGTTGCGGGTGACGAGGGAGGCAAGCACGTTTTTCGGGCCGATTTCAATCGCTTTGGTCACACCTTGGCGCGCGAGGTAGGCGAGCGTTTTTTGCCAGTGGACGGGGGTTTGGATTTGTTGGGTCAGCAGGCTGACGAACGACTCCAAACCCGGATACGGCTTGGCGGTGACGTTGGAGATCACCGGCCAACGCAACGGGAAGTAGGTGTGTCGCGCCAATTCTTCGCGCAACTCCTCCGCCGCGTCTGCCATCAACGGGCTGTGGAACGGCGGGCTGAGCGGCAACGGATGAATGGAGCCGCCAAGTTCGAGGACGCGCTGTTCCAACGCTCCCATCTCGGCGAGATGTCCGGAGACCGCCACTTGGCGCTCGGAGTTGTAGCAGGAGACCATAACGAGGGCATCGCCCTGTGAAAGTTGACGGCATTCGTTTTCCACGAGCCGACTCTCTACGTTGCGCACAATTGCCATCGAAGCATGGCCGAGCGATGCGACCTGCTCAGACAGACGACCCCGCAAGCGGACGATCTGCACGGCGTCGGCGAAACGAATTCCGCCGGAGCACGTCAGCGCCGCGTACTCCCCTAAGCTGTGCCCGGCGGCAAACTCGGGCAGTACGCCGAGCTCTTGCTGAAACACGCGATACGCCGCCACGCTGGCGGTGAGTATCGCCGGTTGCAACTGCTCCGGCTTGTTCAAGTCGCTCAACTCGCCCTCTTGGCACAGCGCGGCGAGGTTGTAGCCGAGGATGTCGCTCGCCTCTTCCAATGTGCGGCGGGCAACGGGATATTGGTCGGTGAAGGTTTTCGTCATTCCGATGTATTGGGAACCTTGACCGGGGAAAAGCAGTGCGATTTTTTCCATATTAGCTCACCTCTTTGCGGAGCGATTCGAGATAGCGGGCGAAGCTTTCGATGGTTAAATGGTTGAGATATTCACGGGCCGGCAGTTCGAGACCCGTCACTTCGTTGATGCGATGGATGATGCGGATGCCCATCACCGAGTCGCCGCCGAGTTCGTAGTAGTTGTCTTGGACGTCGAATTCATCGATGCCAAGCGCTTCCCCCCAAATGCGGGCGACGAGAAGCTCCATTTCGGTCGGCGTGCTCTCCGAGGAGGCTTGCAGGCGAATTTCCTTTTCAGGCTGAGACGTTTCGACGGCTGACGAGGAGAGCGTGCGCGTCTGACCTCCTTGATCGGGGATTTGCACCCAACAGCGTTGGCGAGCAAAGGGGTAGAGCGGCAGGCTGACTTTGGAGGGGACAGTACTGTACAAGTCCTTCCACTGCACGTCCAAGCCCTCTGTGTAGGACTTCGCCAATTGAAGTTCCTGCTCGTCTGCCTCGCCGTACACTTGGCCTGCCGCCATCTCTTGCTCGAAAAGCGCTTTCAACTGCTCACGATTGCGAAATACGAGCGCAACCCGATGTTCATAATGCCCTCGCCCCGTCTGTGCCGTATAGCAGAGATCGCGGAGAGGGTGGTTTTTTTGCAAAACGTCGCGGTACGCGGCCAGCAGTTTTTGCAGGGCGGATTGGGTTTTCGCCGAGATCGGGAGGACAAAGGAACCCGCGTGCTCGCTCGACTCTGCGACCACCGGCGGCTCTTCCAACACGACATGGCAATTCGTCCCGCTGAAGCCAAACGAAGAGATGCCCATCCTCCGCGGAGCACCCGTTTCAAAAGCAGGCTCCCACGGACGCAACTTCGTGTTCAGGTAAAAAGGCGAGTCCACGAAATCGATGTGCCGATTCGGACGCCCGACATGTTGCGTCGGCAGCAGCTCGCGGTTTTTGAACATCAACACCGCTTTGACCACGCTCGCAAGCCCCGCCGCTTCGTAGAGATGCCCGATGTTCGGCTTCACCGACCCGATCCCGCAGAACTGCACACGCTCCGTAAACCGTGAAAAAGCGCCCCGCAGGGCGTTGATCTCAATCGGGTCGCCGAGCTCCGTGCCCGTTCCGTGCGCCTCGATGTACGACAAACTCTCCGGATGAATCCCCGCCGCTTCCCACGCTTTCACCAACACCTGAGTCTGGGAAGCGGGGTTCGGCGCAGTGATGCTCATCGAAGCTCCGTCTTGGTTGATCGCCGAGCCTTTGATGACTCCATAAATCTGATCTCGATCACGTAGAGCTGCACGCAACGGCTTCAAAACCACTGCGATCGACCCTTCGCCGATCCCCGTCCCGTCCGAACCGTCGTGGAACGCGCGAGTCCGCTCATCGCTCGACTCCATGCCGAGCTTGAAGTTCCCGCTCGCCAGCGGCACCGTATGCAATTTGATCGAACCTGCCAACGCCAGGTCGCAATCTCCGTTGCGAAGTCCCTGACACGCCAGATGCAACGCCACCAAACTCGCCGAACATGCGGTGTCCACGACCATCGTCGGGCCTTTCAAGTTCAGTGCATAAGACAAACGAGTCGGCAGAATCGAAGACAGATTGCCCGCAATCGACTGCGGCACGGAATTCGGCTCGGCGTCCAGGACCATCCTCTGGTAACTGTCCTTCACATTATCGGAAAAGCCGACGTACACGCCGGTCGAACTTCCTGAAAGTTGCTCGCCGCCATACCCCGCGTCTTCCAACGCATGCCACGCCGTCTGCAAAAACAACCGCTGGTTCGGGTCCATGAGGCTTGCTTCCTTGGGCGACAGTCGGAAAAACGCCGGATCAAACTCGTCGATGCGCGGCAAATACGCGCCGTCGGTGTACCGCATCTCCTCTTGAGACGTTCCCAAAAAACGCAGATAGCGGTCGATGTCCGCCCGTCGCTCCTCGGGGAACGAACGCACAGCATCGAGCCCGCTCCGAAGATTCTCATAAAAATCGTCCAACGACTCCGCACCGGGCAAGTCGGCCGCAAGTCCGATGATCGCGATATCACGGTCTTGGTCGCGGTCCTCGCGCGAGGTCGAGGTCGCTTTTTCCCCTTGGCGTAGAAGTTGGAGAGCTTGAACGGCCGCGTCACGATCCATTTTTCCGGTCGTGGCGCTTTCAAGGATGAGTCTTAGAAGCTGTTCCATGACGACCCTCCTTTCAAAAACTCCAGCGCTTGGTCGATGGTGAGAGAGCCGTTTTGAATTTCGTCGAGCAGGTGGTGCAAGTCGGGTTCGTCCTTCGGGCTGCTTGTGTCAGAGAGGAAATGGGCCAGTTGCGAGATGGAGGGATGAGCGAACAGGTCGGTCAAGAGCACTTGATGGGGGAACAACGTCTGCAAGTGTCCGTGAATCGCTTGCAGGAGGATCGAGTTGCCGCCGAGTTCGTAGAGCGAGTCGTGGATGTTGATCTCCTCGACCCCGAGTACGTGGCGGATGACGCCGGCGAGTTTTCGTTCGACGTCGGTGTAGCTTCCCGCTTCGCGGCCTTCCAGTTTGACCGGTTGCAAGGTGAGAGCCGTCGGGCGCGGGTTGTCAGACGTCGGACGCAGGTCGACGTTTTTTCGCGCCGTGCGGGCGGTCGGCGTGGGAAGCCAGCAAGTTTTGCGGTCAAACGGAGTGGTCGGCAGATGTACAAATTGGAACCGTTTACGCGGATACAATCGCGAAAACTCAAGGTGTGCACCGCTCATGTACAAGTCGGCGAGGGCTTGGAGAACTTCGGCGTTTTCGTAGCCTTCCGCTTGCCATTCGTAGAGGTAGTGCTTCACGGATTGAGCAAGTTCTGTGTCCGGCACGGAATTTTTTTCTGCATCGGCAAACTCCCAAGATTTCAGGCGAGACAGCGCCTCCGACTTGTCCCTCGCCACAACGGCGATGCGATGAGAAAAATGGCCTCGGCCGACGCCCGCCGAATAGCAGATTTCCTCCCAGCTCGCGTCCGTCTCCGGCAGAAATTCGAGATAACGCTCGACCAGTTCGCGCAACGAGTTCGGAGAGGTCGCGGAGAGCACGAGCATCTGCGGGTTGCCGCTTTCCATCGCACGTTCCCGCTCCACAGTCGGAGCTTCCTCCAACACCGCATGCGCGTTCGTCCCGCTGAATCCAAACGAGGAGATCCCGCACCGGCGCGGGGTCGTTCCCCCCGTCCAACGACGCAGACGACTGTTGACATAAAACGGCGTGTCCGTAAACTTCACGCGCCGATTCGGTTCTTGAAAATGCAAACTCGGCGGCAGTTCCCGGTGGCGAAGTGCCAGCACCGCTTTGATCAACCCAGCGACACCCGCCGATTGGTAGGAGTGCCCGATGTTCGATTTGACGGAGCCGATGGCGACGAATTGCTTTTGTTCGGTAAAGCGTTCAAACGCAGCGGTCAGGCCGTCGAGTTCAATCGGGTCGCCGATTTTGGTGCCCGTTCCGTGCGCTTCGATCAGTCCAATTGTGGAGGGGTCGATATCGGCGTCCTTCCAAGCTCGCAGCAGAACGTCCGTCTGGGCTTGTCCGTTCGGGAATGTGATCCCCGCCGAGAGACCGTCTTGGTTGATCGCCGTGCCTTTGACCACCGCATAGATCGGGTCGCCGTCTTGCTGCGCCTGCGCAAGTGGTTTCAGCAACACAACGCCGACTCCCTCGCCCATCGCCGTGCCGTCCGACGTCTGGTCGAACGTCCTCGTCTTGCCATCTGAGGATTCCATCCCTACACGGTCTTCCGGTTTGTCCACGGGGATCAAATTCAAGCGAATACCCCCCGCCAACGCCATCTCGCAATCTCCGTTTCGCAGAGCGAGACAAGCTTGGTGAACGGCGACGAGCGACGACGAACACGCCGTGTCGATCAGCATCGCCGGACCTTTCAGATCCAGCAGATAAGAGATGCGAGACGAGATGATCGACGCCAAATTGCCCGGCACCGACGCCGGTCGCAACGCGGGGTCGATCTCCAACTCATCGATCAACTGCCGGTAATTGAAACCTCCAAGGTCGCCGATATGTCCGGCAAAAACGCCCGTGCGCGATCCAACTGCACGCGAACCGCCGTACCCTGCGTCCTCCAACGCCTCCCATGCACATTCCAAAAACAAACGCTGCTCCGGGCTCATCAAGTTCGCTTCTCCCGGCGTCATCTTGAAAAACTTCGCATCAAACTCCTGAATGCCGTCCACATACCCGCCATCCAGATACGCAATTCCCTCTTGCGCGTTCAACCCCATGCGTTCCAAAAAAGCGTCGGCAAACGCCTTGCGCTCCTCCGGGAATCGGCGTGTGCAATCGACGCCGTTGCGGATGTTCTCCCAGTAGGCGCGGAGCGTGTCGGCCAGCGGCATCCGCAACGCCATCCCGATGATGGCAATCTCCCGGTTGTTGCTCTCTTCCGACGAGCTTGGCTCCTCCTCTTCGAAGCCAAACTCGGGGAGTTCATCTAAATTCAAGTCAGACAGTCGGAGCATGATGTTCTCTCCCGCTCGAATATTTGCCCGCCAGATGTTGCAAGAGTCTGACGTACAGCGTCAGCAGTTCTTTTACTTTTTCCTTGCGCAAGCGTCGCCCGTCGAACAGGCACGCCAGATTCAGTCCGTCCTCATACGCTTCCACTTGCAAGACGAGATCGTACGCTTGCAACCACTCGACGTTGCCGTTCCAGAGTTCGCGGTTGTGGAAGCACGGCAGAATTCCGTGCTCCGTGCGCGATCTCGTCATCCGGCTCAACTCGGCAAACGAATAGGCGTCCGGGCTGTCCGGACCATCCTGCACGAGTTTCATCGCATCGGACAGCGTGGCGTCCATTTTCAGACGCAGGGGGGCGATGCGTTTCACATCGTCGACCACCTGCACTTCGACTTGTTGAAGACCCGCCACCTGTCCGAGCAAGTTGGCGTAGAGCACGGCGAGCAGATCGTGCAGAGTGCCGCCGTTTTCTTCGGAGGCGCGACGCAACGCGGTCGCGAGCGCCGCGCCTGTGCGCAGATGCACGCTTTCTTCCCCGCCGCCCCCACGGGCGTAGAAGGACGAAGGCATCGTAATCTGCGACAACTCCAACACGCGCGGCACGCTCAAGATGTGATCCGCCATCGCTCGAATCGTCGGCAGCGAATACGGGTCGCTGATCTTCACACGGTCCGGGTAGAGCTGTTCCAAGCGGGTGACGATCTGCGCCACCAACGTCGACGTGCCACCCAGTTCAAAAAAGTTCTCGTCCACGGAGATCGAATCTCGTTGCAGCACTTCCTGCCACAGCTTCAAGATCACGTCCTCGACCTCGTTTTGCGGCGGGACGATTTTCTCTTGCAGGCGCAAGTCCAGCAAGCAGCTCTGCAATTCGTTTACGATCTCGGAGAACTCGCCCTCTTGGAAGCGTTCGCCCAACTTGTAGCGCTGCAACTTGCCGCTCGTGGTCTTCGGCAGGGAGCGAATCGGCAGGACATGGTCGACTCGCAGGCCCATTTTTCGCGAGAGGCAGCGTTGGACGTTCCACGCAATCGGGGCGAAGTCGGGGACTTTGTGTTTGAACGTGACGAACACGAGGACGACGTCCCGTTGCAGGGCGGGGTCGTGCAAGCCGGTCACGGCGACTTTTCCAAGTTCGACGCCTTCGACTTCCTCGGCGACGCGCTCAATGTCGTGCGGGTAGAGATTCTGGCCGTTGACGAACAGGACGTCTTTGGCGCGTCCGGTGACGACCAGACGACCGTCGCGCAGAAAACCGAGGTCGCCGGTGTTCAGCCAGCCGTCTGCCGTCTTCGCTTTGGCGGTCGCTACCGGGTTGTTGTAGTACCCGCTCGTCACGCACGCCCCGCTGATTTGGATGTAGCCGACGAAGCGGTCGGCAAGTTCCCGGTTCTCCTCATCACAGATGCGCAGGTTCACATCGGAAACCGGCTTGCCGTGATCGAGGAAGCTCACCGCATACGGCTTGTCCCGTTCGGATTCGGCGAGCTCGACCACTTCTTGCCCCGTCACCAACGAGCGTCGGTCAAGCAGTACGGGACGCATCGGAGTACCCGGCTCCGGGAACACCGAACCCACCGTCGATTCGGCAAGTCCGTAGACGGTGAACATCGTCTCGCGAGACAGCCCGTACGCCGCCATCTCGTCCAGAAATCGGTTGCACAGCTCATGTGAAATCGGCTCTGCACCATTAAAGATGAGGCGAAGGCACGACAAGTTCCACTCCGTTGCAACTTTTTGTTTAAACGTAGTCAAAAAAAGTTTGTAACCGAAGTTTGGCGAGGACGTCATCGTCACGCGGTGCTCGTTGATCTTGGTCAACCACAGGGCCGGACGGCGCATGAACGTCTCCGTCGAGATCAGGAAAAACGGGATGCCTCCGCACAGCGACATCAAGTGCATGCCAATCAGACCCATGTCATGCGTGAGCGGCATCCAGCTGAGGCAGGAGTCGTTCGCGCTGACTTGCGCCCCTTGGAGGATGGCATGCAAATTGTGGACGACGTTGGCATGGGTCAACACGACCCCCTTGGGGTCGCCGGTCGAGCCCGACGAAAACTGGATGAACGCGATGTCGTCGGCCGACGCCTCGTACACCGTGCCAAGCGGCGCGTCGTCCTGATCCGCGACTTCCATCAAGCTCTCTACGGACAGCATGTGTTCTTGCATGTCCGCAACGAGCGGGTTGTCGCCCATGATGTCTGCAAATCGCGCCCAGATGTTCGCTTCGATCGCCAAGACCGGCTCGTGGAGGACGTCCCAGATCTTGAGCAGTTTCAAGCGGTGCTCGTCATTGGCGCCCACCGTGCAAGGAACCGGCACGAACCCGCCGAGCACACACGCCCAGAAGAGATGCAGAAAAACGCCTTCGTCGTTGATTTGCAAAACCACTTCCTGTTTCGGTCGAACGCCTTTTTGTTGAAGCAGATGCAACACCCGCAAGCAGCGCGTGTAAAAGTCGTTGTAGCTGCAGAACAACTCCTCCTGACTGCCCCGGATCAGCGTCCAACCTGTATCCACTTGTAACCGTACCCGCTGTAAGGTTCCGATCAAGGTCGTGTCAAGTACCACGGTACCGCCTCCCTATTCGAGTCAAACCTCTATTAGAATCGACAGAATTGCCCGTTCGAACGGTTCACATAAAAAGTTGTTTCTTAGTTCATTAATGATTCCCTGATGGTATTGAATGAGAAATGATGAATTAACCAAGCGCGACTTATCAGTATTATATAGCCTCCCTATTCAAAAATCTAGGTCATATCAAGTGTACCTTGATTCTGACCGTCATGCCATTGATAATCATGAAAAAACCCTGCACTCGTTGGAGTGCAGGGTTACTTTTTTAAAACTTGAAGATCTCGTGTGCGTTTCGGGTCGTCTGGATCGCGATTTCTTCGTAGGAAAGTTCACGGAGAGCGGCGATTTTTTCTGCGACGTGGCGGACGTACGCCGGCTCGTTGCGTTTGCCGCGGTGCGGCTCCGGCGTGAGGTACGGGGCGTCCGTTTCGACCAGCAGACGATCCATTGGAATTTTCGCGGCGACTTCTTGCGGGCGTTTGCCGTTTTTGAACGTCACCGGGCCGCCGAAGGAGATGTAGAAGTTCAGCTTCATGCATTCTTGGGCGAACTCCCACGAGCCGGAGAAGCAGTGCATGATCCCGCCGATCTGCGCGGCGTTTTCCTCTTTGAGAATCTTGAGGATGTCGCCGTGCGCTTCTCGGTCGTGGATGATGATCGGACGATGAAGTTCCTTGGCGATGGCAATCTGCTTGCGGAACATCTCGTCTTGCAACTCCGGCGTCGTCGTGTCCCAATGGTAGTCGAGACCGATCTCGCCGATGGCGACGACTTTCTCGTGCTTCGACCAGTCGTAGAGTTTCTGGTAGTGCTCGTCGTTCAGGTCGTTGAGATCGCACGGATGATAGCCGACTTGGGCGTAGACGCCTTCGTATTGCTCGGCGATCTCGATGGCACGCAGGTTGGAATCGTAGTCGTAGCTCGGGATTACGATCTTGCCCACGCCGTTTTCGCGGGCGGAGGCGACCAGTTCGTCAAGTTCGTCGGCAAACTGGGGCGAGTTGAGGTGCGAGTGCGTGTCGACGAGGTAGATCTCCGACATCTTACTTCACCACGGCGCCGGCCGGAATCGGGCCGGAGACGGTCGCAAGCACGAGGTCGTCGCCTGCAGACGCAGCGAGGATCATGCCGTGCGATTCGACGCCGCGCAGTTTGACCGGCTTGAGGTTGGCGACGAGGATGACTTTTTGGCCGACGAGCGCTTCCGGCTCGTAGTATTTCGCGATGCCGGAGACGACTTGGCGTTTTTCTTCGCCGAGCGAGAGTTGCAGTTTGAGCAGTTTGTCTGCTTTCGGGACGCGTTCGCACTCGATGACTTCGGCGACGCGCAGTTCGACTTTCATGAAATCGTCGATGCCGATGAGGGCGATGCCTTCGGGAGCTTGCGTTTCGGCTTGGGCAGCCGGAGCCTTTGCTTCGGTTTTGGTTTCGGTGGTTTGTGCTTCGGTGGTTTGTGCTTCGGTGGTCTTGGTTTCGGTTGCTTGGTTTTCAGACACGGTGTTGCCTCCTAACATTTCTTCGATGAGGTTGACTTCTACTTTTACGTCGAGGCGCTGGAACAGGGCATCGCCTTTTTTCACGTTCAAACCGCTTGGCAAGTTGCCGAATGCGCGGGTGGAGTCCCATGTGGTCGCAGGACCTGCGGAGAGGCCGAGTTGCTCCCAGATCACGCCCGGAGACTTGATCAGGAACGGTTGGACGAGAATCGAGGAGATGCGCAGGGACTCCGCGAGGTTGTAGAGCACGGTGTTCAGGCGGGACTTCTGCGCTTCGTCCTTCGCCAGCGTCCACGGAGCGGTTTCGTCGATGTACTTGTTCGTGCGGGACACGAGGTCCCAGATCGCGCCGAGGGCGAGGGAGAACTGCATTTTGTCGAGTGCGTCTTCGGCGCGTTTGACCGCGTCGGCCGCGACTGCATAGAGCGTTTCATCGAACTCGGTGGCGTCGCCGCGCTCCGGGATGATGCCGTCGTTGTATTTCTCGATCATCGCGACGGTGCGGGACAGCAAGTTGCCGAGGTCGTTGGCGAGGTCGGAGTTCAGACGGGTGACGAACGCTTCCGGCGTGAACTGGCCGTCTTGGCCGAACGGCACTTCGCGCATCATGAAGTAGCGCAGGGCATCGAGGCCGTAGCGGTCGATCAGCGGCACCGGGTCGACGACGTTGCCTTTGGACTTCGACATTTTGTCCCCGCCGGAGAGGAAGAATCCGTGCCCGAACACTTTTTTCGGCAGCGGCTCGCCGAGCGCCATGAGGAAAATCGGCCAGTAGATCGTGTGGAAACGCACGATGTCTTTGCCGATGACGTGGACGTCTGCCGGCCAGTATTTTTGGTATTTCGCTTGCAGTTCCGGGTCTTGCGAGCCGTAGCCGATCGCCGTGATGTAGTTCGTCAACGCATCCAGCCAGACGTACACGACGTGCTTCGGGTCGGACGAAACTTTGATGCCCCAGTCAAACGTCGTGCGGGACACGCAGAGGTCTTGCAGGCCCGGTTTGAGGAAGTTGTTGAGCATCTCTTGCTTGCGGGATTCCGGCTCGATGAACTCCGGATGTTCTTCGTAATACTGGATGAGACGATCCGCGTACTTGCTCATGCGGAAGAAATACGATTTCTCGCTGGTTTCGATCACGTCGCGCGAGCAGTCCGGGCATTTGCCGTTTGCGGTCTTGACTTGGGTTTCCGTCCAGAACGATTCGCACGGGGTGCAGTACAGCCCGGTGTATTCGGCGAGGTAGATGTCGTCTTGCTCGAGCAGTCGTTGGAAGATCTGCTGAACGACTTTCGTGTGACGCTCTTCGGTGGTGCGGATGAAGTCGTCGTAGGAGATGTCGAGTTTTTTCCAGAGGTCTTGGATGCCGTCGACGATGCGGTCCACGAACGGCAGGGGTGCCAAGCCCGCTTTTTCCGCGCGCTCTTGGATTTTCTGGCCGTGCTCGTCGGTGCCGGTCAAGAACATGACATCATAACCGCGCAGACGCTTGTACCGCGCCATCGCGTCGCACGCCGTCGTGGTGTAGGCGTGTCCGATGTGCAGCTTGTCGGACGGGTAGTAGATCGGAGTGGTGATGTAGAACGAAGGATTTGCCATTGAAGTGTTCGCCTCCTGAGTGAAATAAAAAAAGCTCTGCGTCCCTTGCCGGGACGAGAGCTGTCTCTCGCGGTACCACCTGGCTTCACGTTCCCCTCACGAAGGAACGCCTCCACGGGTCTTTTCTTATCTAAAAAGACCGCAGGGCTGTATCGGGCCCTCCCGTCAAAGCCTCAAGTGGGTTTCTAATAGGAAAAAACGCACTCTCGACTCCGATGGCTCCGGAACCATCTTCTCCGCGCGTGGCCTGTCGGTTTCCACCCTCCCGACTCTCTGGTTGGTTCGCTTGCGGGTACTCATTCCTTCATCGCCTTATTTTTGGAAGATCGCTTACAAAAACATATCTTTTCCACACGCTAACATATTATGCAGCAAGCGTCAACCATTGCAAAAAACACTTTCTGGTGAGACACTGATTTTACACCATTTTCGAAAAAAGTGGGGTTCCCAGAAAATTTTTTATCCAAAAGCTTCTATTTGCCTCCCAACCCTATTGACTATTATGGGAGTAATTGGTACGCTAAGGATGTCGAAAGTTTGTCGAACTATGTAGAATCAAAAACAGATAAAAAAACAGTACATTTGGGAGAGTGTTGACAATGAAATCTACGGGGATCGTACGTAAAGTTGACGAGCTGGGCCGTGTTGTAATTCCGATCGAACTGCGCCGCACCTTGGGAATTGGCGAGAAAGACGCTCTGGAAATCTACGTGGACGGCGAGCGCATCGTCCTGAAAAAATACGAGCCGGCTTGCGTATTCTGCGGGTCTGCTGATGAAATCATCCACTTCCGCGGCAAGAACATCTGCTCCGTTTGCATTGGCGAGATGAGCCGCTAACATAGAGAGAAAAAGCCCCGGGCCTGCGAAGGCCGGGGCTTTTTTTGCGTAGCTGCTTGGTTTTGCTAGTCTACCATCACTTCGTTGTAGACTTCTCGTTTTTGGAGGCCGCGTTCTTTGGCGACTTGTTTGACGGCGTCTTTTTTGGAGAGGCCGGATTCGACAAGTTTTTCGACATGCTCCGACAAATTGAGCTCTTCCCAGTACGGTTTTTCGACAAACTCATTTGCCAGTTCTTTTGCCAATCCTTCCAGCACGAGGACGTATTCTCCGCGAGGCTCATTTTCCGAAAGCCAGAAAATGACCTCACTGATTTTCCCACGAGAAAATTGCTCGTACCGCTTCGTCAATTCCTTCGCCAGCACGATCTCCCGGTCGCCCAGTACGTCCAGCATGGCTTTCAGCGTTTCTTCCAACCGATGCGGCGCTTCATAAAAAATCAACGTCTCCATCCGCGCGCGAAGCTGGGTCAACTCCTCGACCCTCTTTTTCTTCTCCCTCGGCAAGAACCCGATGAACGTGAAACGGTCTGTCGGCAGCCCCGACGCAATCAACGCCGTCACTCCTGCCACGCAGCCCGGAATCGGCACCACGGTTAGACGTTCTTCGACAGCGGCGCGAACGATGTCGGCTCCCGGATCAGAGATGCCGGGCGTTCCCGCATCGGTGACGAGCGCGACCGACTGGCCCTCGCGCAGGAGGGAGAGAATCGCTTCTTCCTTGCTGTGCTTGTTGTGTTCATGGTAGGAAATCAAGCGCACGCCTTCGATGCCGAAGTGCGTGAGCAGTTTGCGCGATTGGCGGGTGTCTTCGGCGGCGACGACTTCGACGCTTTTGAGAATTTCGACGGCGCGGTAGGTCATGTCGTCGAGGTTTCCAATCGGGGTGGCAACCAAGTAAAGCGTGCCGGTTTCTTGCTGGTCTTGAAAACTGTAACGGGTCTGGAACGTCATCGGGCAAATTCTCCTCGTCCGGCGTAGATGTCGAGGATGGCTTGCGTATAGCCGCCATCGTCGGTATGTACAAACAGCGGCGGGTCGATACGCAGTTCGGGCTTGCCGCCTTTGATTGCTTCAATCAGTAGGATGTTGGGTCGCAGATGCGCCCGTGGATGCACGAGCAAGAGACGCTTGGGCTCCAACTTGTGCAATTTCATCAACGCGATGATGTCCGCCAGTCGATCCGGGCGGTGGACCATCGCAAACTTTCCTTGGTACTTCAACAATTTGGCGGCCGCCGTGACGACGTCCTCCAACTTCGCCGTGATCTCATGCTTGGCGATGGCGACATGCGGATTCAAGCTCGCGTCCCCGATGCCTGCAGGGCGGTAGGGCGGGTTGCAGGTGACCACGTCGAAGCTCTCGTGCCCGAAGTGGCGGACGGCTTCTCGCAGATCCCCGTTGACGATCTCGATCGTTTCCTGAAGCTGATTGCCGCTGACGTTGCGCTGTGCCATGTCGGCGAGGCGTTCTTGGATTTCCAAGCCCACGATCCCCGCACGGCGCGGCAACTCGCTGCGCGAGGCGAGCAAGAGCGGGATGACCCCGTTGCCCGTGCCCATGTCCAGCACGCGGTCCCGATTTCGAAGCGTTACATAATGAGCGAGCAACACGGCGTCCAGCGAGAAGGAAAACACTTCGTCGCTTTGGATGATCCGCAGGTCTTTGGTTTGCAGATCATCGAGCCGCTCGCCCGGTTTCAAGTCAAATTCCATGAGGTCTTCACTCACTTCCGGACAATCTTGCTATCCCCTTCGACAGATGGAAAGGTATCCCTGCCTAGGTTTCCCCAAAACGACCTGCACCCACTACTTGGTACTGCCCGAGATTGGAAAAAAAACGAGCCATCCGTCGCGTGACGGATGGCTCGTCTTTTATCTACCTAAAATCTAAAACTTGGTCAGCGTAATCGAGTTGGTGCCGCCGTTCCAATCCACGTTCCAGCCGAGTTGTTCGGCGATGAAGCGCAGCGGAATCTGCGTTCTGTCGTTGACGATGAACGCCGGGGTGCCGATTTGGCGGGTCTGGCCGTTGAAGGTCATGTAGTCTTTGCCGATCCAGAATTTCAGCACATCGCTGCCCGCCGTCACTGTGACCGTGCCGGTTTCGCCTGCCCAATCCACTTTCGCTCCAACGGTCTCGCTCAGTGCGCGCAGGGAGACGAAGGTGCGGTCGCCTTGAACGAACGGCGCGACGTCGAACCATTTTTCCGTACCGTTGACGGTGAATTTGGTGTTGTCGACCCAGAGGTTCGCCACGGTGCCGCCAAAGTTCGCCGGGTATTGCGCGACGATGGCCGTCGAGAGCGATTGCCCGGTCATGAACATGTGGTCGTACGCGGTTTGGTAGTTTTCATACGTGCCTTTGTAGTCTTTGTTCACGTAGTCGTTGAAAGCGTTCAGCAGTTCTTGGACGTGAACGTTCAGGGCCTCTCGGATCGCCGTTTCGTTCATGTACGGGTCGGCTCCGGCGAAGAATTTGGCTTGTTCCGTGCGGTATTCGTCGAGGTTGGCGACCGCTTTTTGTTGGCCGGCGCTGTCTTTGGCAGCCGTTGCTTTCACGTAGTCGACGAAGTAGCCGATGTGAGAGCTCCAGATCTTCTTGAACTGTGCCCCCGCATCTGCTCCGTAGACGGAACCGACCGCTGCGCTCAGGTCGTCGGTGTTGGCGTTGAGAGTGGCTGCGACCGTGCCGAAGTCCTGCTTGCCGTCGATGCCTTTTTGCATCGCGAGGATCGCGAGGCTTGCGTGTTCCGAAAGCAGGCGGTCGAGCACGACGCGCAGGTCAACGGACGGCGAAGCGGTCATCGTGTTGTTGAACTTCTCCGGAAACTGCTTGACGATTGCAGTCGAAATCCCGTCGCCGGTCATAAACATGTGCTCGTGGGCCATGCGCAAGTTCGCTTGTTCCGCGGCGGCGTCTTGGTTCACATAAGCGTTGAAGGCGGCGAGCAGGCCGTCGATGTGCATTTGCAGGCCGTCGGCGACCGCTTTTTCGTTGAGGTTCGGGTTGGCGTCGGCGAGGAATTTCGCTTGCTCGTCGCGGTATTCGGCGAGGTCGCGGATCGCTTGTTGCTTGCCGGCGTCGTCTTTTTTGACCGTGGCGGTTACGTAGTTGACGAAGTAGCCGATGTGGGAGCTCCAGATCGTTTTGAATTGGGCGCCTGCCGCGTCTCCGTAGACGGAAGCGATTGCAGAGGAGAGGTCGTCGGTGTTCTTATTGAGAGCGGCGGCCGCATCTGCGAAGTCCGGTGCGCCGTCGTAGCCTTTTTGCATGGCGATGATCGCGAGGTTGGCGTGTTCGCTGAACAGTTCGTCGAGCGCAACGCGCAAGTTGGCGGCCGGCGTGGTCGAAACGGCCGTTGCTTGTGCCAAGACGCCGGTCGGCATCATCGAATTGCCCATGTGCATGTCGGAATCGTGAGCGAAAGCAGACGCCGGGGAGAGCGTTGCACACATCGTAAGGGTGGTGAGAATACCTGCTGCAAGTTTGGAATTCAGTTTCATAGGGGAAGACCTCCTCGTTGTTTTTCACTTTTCACAGAATGAAACGACAACGAGAGAGATTTGGATCACATCATCCGAAAAAAAGTTTTTGGCGTAGTGTTATAATGAAGTGGCACTTTTTTGAATCCGGATGAGAAAAGGAGTCCTTCCCAGACATGACCGAGATCATCTCAGACTTGGAGCTTTTGCGGCAGGTGGCCGGGGGCGACCGGGAGGCGTTGGGAATGCTCTACGACCGCTATGAGCGGTTGGTGTATTCGTTGGCGTACCGCGTCGTGCAGGACCCGCAAACCGCCGAAGAAGTCGTGCAGGATGTCTTCACCCGCGTCTGGCAGAAGCATGCGCTGTACGACCCCGCTCTTGCGAAGTTCAGCACGTGGCTCCTGCAAGTTGCCCGCAACCGCGCGATTGATGTGCTCAAGTCTCGCCGCCGT
Source organism: Tumebacillus amylolyticus (assembly GCF_016722965.1). Lineage (NCBI taxonomy): Bacteria > Bacillati > Bacillota > Bacilli > Caryophanales > Alicyclobacillaceae > Tumebacillus > Tumebacillus amylolyticus. Next base: position 84,598 of record NZ_JAEQNB010000008.1, on the reverse strand, counting down.
CAGCAAGAAAGCGTGTCGGACGATACGCTTCTCCAGACGGTCGCGGACGCATCTCCGCAAACGGAAGAGCAAGTTCTGCAAGCGATCGAGCAAGAAGAAATCCGCGATGCCATGCGGGAGTTGAACCCGGAGCAACGCGATGTGATTCATTGGATGTACTTTGACGGATGGACCCAGCAGGAAATTTCCAACCGGCAAGACATCCCGCTTGGCACTGTAAAAAGCCGCGTTCGCCTCGCCCTGAACCGATTGAGGCAGACGCTCGGCAAGCGAAAGGAGGGAAGAGCCGATGAACCCCTACACACCCACCCCTTGTGACGATGTCGAACTGTACGCCCTCGACGGGCTGGACGATGCAGAACGCAGCCGGTTCCAAGAACATCTCGCCACCTGTGCCGACTGCCAAGCGCGACTGGCCGAGTTGCAAGATGTGACCGACGCGTTGCTGTTCGTGCCGGACGACGTAGAACCGCCGCAAGGAATGCGGGAGCGAGTGCTGTCTGCTGTGACGGCACTGCCGCAAGCGGACGTTCAAACGAAAACTCATGTTGAGGAAAAAATCGTACAGATGCCCGCCGCCACCCGCAAGTCTTGGCAACAGAGACTCTTCCCGTACGTCTCCGCTGTTGCCGTGCTCGCCGTGGCGTTCCTCGGTTGGCAGAACGTGACGCTCCACCGCCAAAACGCGGCGCAATCGCAACAGATCGAGCAACTCGGCCAACTGGTCGCAACGGCGAATCTGACTCCGGCCGAACCGTTCCAAGGTGCAGGCGGGCAAGCGATGCTCTTGCAGGAAGGCGCACAAAAAATCGTCATGATCAAAACCTCCAACCTGCCCAAACCGACAGACCGCGAGCAATACACGCTCTGGGTCATGAACCACGGCAAAACCCAAGTCCTCAACGGCGGCACGTTCGTCCCCACCGGAAGCAACGGAGTCGGGATGGTGGTGTTCCCCGTGCAAATGCAAGACTTCGACACCGTCGCCATCTCTCTGGAACCGGATGCCTACAGCGGCAACACCCCCAGAGGCGTACCAGTGATGACCGCACAGTTCAATTTGTAAGAAAAAAAGGACTCCTCCCCCACGCGGGAGAGGAGTCCTTTTTTTCTACCCCTGCTCGGCACACACCACGCGATTGCGGCCTTCCTGCTTCGCTTGGTACATGGCGGTGTCGGCGAGATGGACGAGGTCGTGGGCGTGCATGCCCGGTTTCCAGTCGGCGATGCCGGAGGAGAACGTGATTTGGAAGTTGTGGTTCGGCGTGCGGGCGATCACTTCTCTGCGCACGATGTCGAGCACGCGTTCCAGCGCCAATTTCGCGGTGAGGGCATTCGTTCTCGGCATCAGCACGACGAATTCCTCGCCGCCGTAGCGGGCAAGCAGATCGGTGGCGCGCAAGTTTTGTTGGAGCAATGCTGCCAGTCCTTGCAACACCAAGTCCCCGCAATGGTGCCCGTGGGTGTCGTTGACGCTTTTAAATTTGTCGATGTCGAGAAACGCCAAGGCAATCGGCTCTTCGTCCCGCTTCGCCCATTCGACTTCAATCAGCAGTTGGTGGTCAAAGTACCGACGGTTGTACGCGCCTGTCAGCCCGTCTCGGAACGCCACTTGATCGAACTGCCGGTTGCGCATGATGACGTTGTTCACTCGCGCTTCCAACTCTTCGAATTGGAACGGCTTCGTCACGTAGTCTTCCGCTCCGGCACGCAGGCAACGGACTTTGTCTTGCACATCCGTCCGCCCGGACAACACGATCAAGGGAATCCACTTCATCGCCGGGTCTTCCTTGAGAAACTTGAACATCTCATACCCCGACTGCGGGTACATCATCAGGTCGAGCAACATCAGATCGTAGCGGTTTTCGTACAGTTTGCGCTTCGCCGTCTGCACGTCGGCCGCTTCGTCCACTTCGTACCCGCACATCGCGAACTCCTCCGCCAGATACGAGCGCAAGATGTCGTCGTCGTCGATCAAAAGCAACCGCCCAAGTCCGCCCTGCGGGATCGGCTCGCAGACGATTTCCTTGCCGAGCAGTTCCGATTGGGTCTTGGCAATCTCATGCTCGATCTTCAAACGAATCAGGTGGTTGTGCGTCTCTTTGAGGATCGGCACCAGGCTTTCCGTCCTGTCGTCCTGCGAGACTCCATTCGTCCAGTCCCACAGCGCACACAAGTGTTCCGCAATCTCTCCCACGCGGTTCAAACCGAACGTCGGAGCACTTCCCTTCAGACGATGGGCACTGCGGTAGATGTCTTGGCCGAGCGACTGTTCAAACTCTGTCTTCAGCCGTTCGAGCGTGCCTTCCAGCATTTCAATCTGGCGGTCCAATTCCACGATATACTTTTTACGGCCCGTTTCCACGAGCTGTTGGATTCTCTCTATTTTGCTCATCCTCGACTCACCCTTGGTCATGATCTTCTTGCTCGGGGAACATGATGACACCGTTTCTTTTACGATGCAAAAGCGTCTGTAGAATCACGTTGGAGAGCTTGCTCGGTTGGTACGGCTTGGTGAGGAAGTCGGTCGCTCCCTTGGAGAGTCCGAGTTCTTTTTCATCAAGCGCAGTCGCGATAAAAATCGGGATGTGCGCGGTTGCCTTGGATGCTTTCAGGCGGTCGATGACCTCCCAGCCGGAGATCGAGTCTTTGAGCATGATGTCGAGGACGACCGCGTCCGGGAGGTGCACTTCGATCTGCTTCACCGCTTCTTCCCCGTCGCGCAAATGGGTGACGTCGAATCCGTTGTCCCGCATCTCTTCCTGCAAAAGCAACGCGAGCGAGTCGTCATCCTCGATGATGAACAGGCGCGGTTGTTCAGACGTCGCCGCCGCTTCGGCAAGGGCCGGTTCCAAGATGCGTTTCTCCTCACGCGGCAGGTGGATCGAGAACGTCGAGCCGACGCCGAGTTCCGATTGGACGGTAATCTCGCCGTCGTGCGCTTTGACGATCTCCTTGCAGATCGCAAGTCCCAGACCCGTGCCGCCGATCTTGCGACGGTCGGAGTTGTCGATGCGGTAGAATTTCGAGAACAACTTGCTCAGAGCGTCCTTCGGGATGCCTAAGCCTTGGTCGGTGATGTCCACCACCAAGTGTTTCGGCGTCGCACGGAAGCCGATGGTGACGGTGCCGCCCTCCGGTGAATACTTGACCGCGTTGCCGATCAAATTCATCAGCACTTGCTTGAGTTTGTCCGAGTCTCCGCGAGCCAGTGTGGACGGGACGTGGGTCTCGATCTGAAGATCGTGCTTCGTCGTGCCGACGGCGAACGTTTCCACAACCTCTTGCACGAGCGGGAGGAGATCGACGTCTGCCATCTCGTACGATTGACGGCCGGACTCCATGCGCTGGATGTCGAGGAAGTCGTTGATCAACTGCGTGAGACGCTTCGCTTCCTTGTGAATCGTCGTCAGGTATTTCAGTTGGCGCTCCGGTTTCAGTTCCTTGTTCAGCATCAATTCGGTGAAGCCGAGCACGGAGGAAAGCGGCGTGCGCAATTCGTGAGAGACGGTGGAGACGAACTCCGACTTCATCTGGTCCACTTCGTACTCGCGGGTGATGTCGCGGTGCACGAGCATCGTGGCGACGATCTCGCCTTCTGCATTGCGGATTTTTTCGAAGTAGACTTGGATGACTTTGGTGTTTTCGTTCTGTTGCAGTTGGTAGATCAAGCGCGCTTCCTCGGGAAGTCGTCCGTCGAGCGCGTCTTTGACGAACAGGCAGAGTTCGTCGGAGTTGTCCACGAGTTGTTCGAATAGATCGTAGAGGCGATGCGTCACTTCGCGATTTTCGCGGTCGAGGATGCACTCGCCGATCCACGACGTCCACGTCTCGTTAACTTGCACGAGCGTTCCCTGCACGTCAAAGAGCTGGATGCCTTCGCGGATCGAGTCGATGATCTCTTGGTTCAGTTGACGTTCGCGCTCCGTGGCTTCGTAGGTGTGAAGTTTCTCAATGGAGAGCGCAATCTGGTTGGCGAGGGCGTGCGATTGTTCCAACTCCGCCTCGGTGAAGCTCCTGCTCATGCGGGTCAGGACGACGACGGCGATCACGTTGCCCGTCGAGGCGTGGATCGGCAGGTAGAGATCGGCGAGTTCGAATCGTTCGTCATGGTAGCCTTTTTCCGTGGGCAACGCTTCTCGGGAAACGATGAAACCGCGGCCCTCCGTTTGCAGGCGGGCGAACATGCCGTCCTCGCCCGCTTGGAGGAAGGATTTCATCTGCTGGTTCGAAATGCCGACCGACGCGTGCGGGCGGTCTTTTTCCAAGAGCACGATCGCGCCTTTGTCCGCGTGTTGGATCACTTGCAGGTTTTGAATGATGCTTGTCAAAAGCGTTTGGCGGTCCAGCGTGTTGACGAGCGAGGCGTTGAGGGCATTCTGCGCTTGCAGGATGGCCTCTTTTTGCTGCATCTTGATCAGCGTCGTGTTCAGCTCGTCTTGGGAGTAGAGCAGTTCTTCCTGTTGGGCGAGCACTTCTTCGTTCTGCTCGATCAGGTCTTGCTCGGAAATTTGAATGCGTTCGATCATGCCGTGCAGCGAGCGGGTCAGGAAGCCGATCTCGTCCTCTCGATTCCCGTACGGCAACTCCAACAGTTTGCCGTCCTCATGTTGCTGGGAGGAGAGGGCGAGGATGTGCAGCGGACGGCCGATGTCCTTGGCCAGTCGGATCGCAAGCACCCCGACGATGACGGCGATCAAGATCAGATAGAGCGCGAACAGCAACGCCATCAAGTCGAGGTTCCGGCTGTACTCCACTTGCAAATCGACCATATGGGTATGCAGAATCCTCATGTAGTCGAGGTTTTGTTGACGCAGTGCGTCGAGGCTCTGCGTGTAGTTTTTGCTTTGCGAGAGCTTCCAGAGGTCTTCACGGGACGAAGACTGCTGGAACATCTGCGTCGTGGAAGGCATGATGTCGTTAAAAAACTGATCGTACCCGCCTGTGACGGTCTTGAGGTAGTTCTGGTCCTCGGGAGTCAAGTCGAGGGCTTTGAAGCTTTGAATCGAGGAGTCCCAGTCTTGCCGGTCCTTGTTCAACTTGTCGAGGAACGCCGGAGCTCCGACCGCCAAGTAGCCGCGCAATTCGGCGATGGACGAGATCGTGTCCTGCTGAATTCGCGCAGACAGGCTGGATTTCTGATCCAACACCTGCACCTGTTGGTCGAAGTTGGTTTGCAAGCTGCGTTCGAAGACATACATCGTACCGCCGCCGATCGTGATCAAGAGAATCAGCACGAGCATGTAGGTCGTGAGGCGGCGGGCGATGCCTTTGCGAAGCGCTTTATTTGTCATGCAGGATGTCCTCGACCAAGTTGACGAGCTCAAGCGGAGAGAACGGCTTGGCCAGGAAATAGTTCACGCCGGTTTGACGAGCGAGGTCTTGGTCCGCTTTTTGACTCTTGGCGGTCAGCATCATGATCTTGACGTCCGACTTGCCCGCCACGGCGAGCTGTCGGGTTTTTTCCACCACTTCAAGGCCGGTCATGCCCGGCATCATGTAGTCCAGCAGGACGAGGTCGTAGTCATTCGCTTGAATTTTCTCAAACGCTTCCACGCCGTCGACCGCTTCGTCGATCTCGAACCCGCAGTCTTCCAGCGAGTCGACGACGAGCATTCTCAACACATCTTCATCTTCGGCCAACAGAATTCTGGCTGCCATTGGTCACAACCCCCATTGTGATTTGATTCGATTACTTCGAGACGCCTTTGCGTTTCATCTCGCCCCAGCCCTGCTGTTTGCGCAGGAACTGCCACGTGCCTTCCAACCGCCAGAACGTGTTCATCGGGCGGTACCAGAACGTCTCCGTCAGGGCGTAGAGGCAGAGCTTGGTCAAGTCGGACACCCGCGGGTATTTGCGCAGGCTCCATTCTTCCAGCAGGACGGCACCTGCGGAGAGCAGGGACCCATTTAAAATCGACAGTAGTAAAAGCGACGCTGCAAACGGCCAGTAGGTCTGCCCGATCGCAAGTCCGATGAGGATCGCGAGGTAGCCGAACGCTTCGATGATCGGCCCCAGCATCTCCACGAAGAAAAAGTACGGGAAGGAGACCAGCCCCACCAAGCCGTAGCGCGGGTTGAGGAACATCCGCTTGTGCAAGCGCAGGGAATCCATGAGGCCCCGGTGCCAGCGAGAGCGTTGTTTGCGCAAGATCGAGGCGTCCTCCGGGGCTTCCGTCCAGCAGACGGGGTCGGGGACGTAGATGATCGTGCGTTTTTTCATCTTGTGTTCCCGGGTGTAGCGGTGCAGGCGGACGATCAGCTCCATGTCCTCGCCGACCGTGTCGTGTCGGTAGCCGCCGGCGCGGACCACGATGTCTTTGTTGAACACGCCGAACGCGCCGGAGATGATCAAGAGCATGTTGTGCCGCGAGAGACCGATGCGGCCCATGAGGAACGCCCGCATGTACTCGATGACTTGCATGATCGCGTATTTGTTCGACGGCAAGTTGATGTCGAGCACTTCGCCGCGTTCGATGCGGCACCCGTTGGCGATGCGCACCGAACCGCCGGAGCAGATCACTTCGCCGTCCGAATCGATGATCGGCTTCATGACTTTGAGAAAAGCGTCTCGCTCCAAGACCGAGTCTGCATCCAACGAGCAGAAGTACGGGTATTGCGAGACGTTGATGCCGGCGTTGAGCGCGTCTGCTTTGCCGCCGTTTTCTTTGTCGAGCAGCCAGAGGTCGGGGTAGACTTCCGAGACGTAGACGTCGCGGATGCGTTTGGTTTCGACCGACTTGCGGACCGCTTTTTGTACCTTTTTCATCGAAAACGCTTCCAGCATCGTCGCAAGCGTCCGGTCCTTGGAACCGTCGTTGACGACGATGATTTCAAAAGTCGGGTAGTTGGTGGCGAGCAGAGAGCGGACGCTTGCCACGATGCCCGCCTCTTCGTTGTACGCCGGCACGAGGATCGAGACCGGCGGCGTGAACGAGGATTCGAGCAATTCGGCGTACGGGCTCTTGTCCTCCAAGCCGTACATCTTGCGCAATTGCAACGCCGAGACGATGAACAACAGGAAGTAAAACAGCGAAACGAACAGCACATAGAGAAAAATTAACGTGTTGACAACGGTAAAAACGGTATGCAGGATCTCCATGAACTTTGCGATCATATCTGTTTCGCCTCCAGCCATTCACGCGCCATATCACGGGCGTAGCGGTCCTCGTCACTCTCTGCGATCTGGCGGAGAATTTCCTGTCCGCGCGGGTAGCGGAGCAACGACTGCGCCGATTCTTTGCGCACCCACCACGAGGAATCGCGGAGCATTTTTTTCAACACGTCCACGAATTCGTCCTTGGCGACGGCTCCCATCGCCCGCGACGCCATCAAACGTTCCTGCCACGTCTCTGCTTCCGATTTGTCGACGAGCGTGGAACCGCGCTTCACGTAGCCGAACTTGGTGATCGCTTTCAGTGCGCGGATGCGTTCTTCGACGGAGCGGGAGTAGGTCAGTTCTTCGATGGCGGTCAAGTAGCTGTAGTCGCCCTTGTTGCCGATGATGTCGATCAGGCAGTAGCGAAGCGCCGTCGGGAGGGTGTAGATTTGGTTGAACAGCCGGTTGAACAGGCTGTCCTCCATCTTGAGAAGCAGTTCGCGGTACACGAAGTCCGGCAGGGGCTCCTGCGCACTGTCGGTGAGGAACCCAAGCAGAGCATCGTCCTGCAAACCGGCGAGGATCGCGTACAGTTGGTAGCGTTCGACGGTGCCCATCTTGCGTTTGCGCCGGAGCCGTTCGACGACGTCCTCGCGCAAACTCTCCATCCGAAATTCCTCGATGGCATAGAGCGCGTTCAAGCGGTTCGCGTAGTTGCGCGAGTTCATGTCACGACGGAAGTGCTCCGTGAACACCAACTGGGCCAACGCCTGCAACCTCTCCCGCTGCTCCACGCCGCGCAACACTTGGTTGTACTCCAGCAAGAGATCCTTCAACACCACGAGATCCGCTTCATTCAAATGTTGCAAGCCCCGTGACTCCTCCCCTTCGAGGAGAAACTTCTGCACCATCGGTTTCAAGCGTTCCCGGCGCAACTTGAGTTTGGAATGCCAGCGCACGTCGAACGATTTCTGCACCACGAGGTAGAGATAGAGGAGCAACAAAAGTCCGATGGCGCCGAGGATCGCCCACAGCACCCAGAGCAGGGCCGAGTTGATCATCGTTCCAACCTCTTGAACAGGCGTTTCACGCGGGCTTCCAGTTCGCGGATGCCAAACGGCTTCGTGATGTAATCGTCCACGCCGAGTTCGAGGGCGCGCACGATGTCTTTTTCACTTTTGCGTCCGGTCAGCATGAGGATGCTGTATTTGTCGGCATCGTATTGCGTGCGGACTTTGTACACCACTTCAAAACCGTCCATGCGCGGCAACATCCCGTCGATGATCAGCAGGTACTGGCCGTCTTGCTTGTGCCACGCGTCATCGAAAAAGCTCTCGCCTTCGCGATAGCTCATAATGTTCAGGTTGGGCAAGAGTTTGAATTGCTCAGACAACAGCGACCGCACGATCTCGTCGTCGTCGATGATCGCGAGGTACTGCGTCTGCACGATCTCCGCGGTCGCCGCCATCTCGGCGTGTGCCGCAAACAAATTCCCGTCCCGCAGTCTGCGAAGCGCCAGCGAGATCTCCTCGTTCGGCAAAACCGGCATCACCCGCACGTTGATCGTCAGCCACGGGAGCGCACGGCACGCTTGCAAGAGGTCTTCTTGCACCTGCTGCGGCGAATCCGCTTGCAAGAGGAGGTAGAATTCATCCTCCGAGCCGTGGTAGACGCCCGCTTCCGGGAAGCGTTCGCGCAACAGACTTGCCAGTTTCTCCATCTCTTCGTCGCCCGCGGCATACCCGCGTAGTTCGTTGATCTCCCGCAAGCGCTCGATGTCGAGGTAGGCAAGCACCGCTCGCTCGCCGAGCCAGTTTTTCACATGAGGCCATTGTTGTTCCAGTATTTGAATCGAGAGCGAAGATTCGCGCATCCGCTGACGTGCGAGGTCTCGTCGGCGCACCAAGCGTTTGCAGGTACCCATCCAGGACACCCAAGCCAGCGGACGCTCAAACACCGCGTCCCATTGCTCGGTCGCGCTGTCGGGCACTTGTTCCCCGATCAGTACGCGGCCGATGCCGTGCTCTTCGACTTTTTGCAAGAGATATCGTCCCTCAGAAGTTTGGTCGAGGGCGAGTTTGTCATCCACAATCAGCAAATCCGGTTTGTATCGAAAAAAGGAACGGGTCGCACGCGCCGCCGAATCCATCGCGATGACCGACCAGCCAAGGCCTTCGAGCTCCGCCTTCACTTCGGTCACGACCGCAGCTTGTTGCGTAACCAAGAGAACGAAAACGTTTTCCGTCATAAGCGAACCCGTTGCTGTCTCTGCCGGTTGTCCGTCTCCCTCCACCGCCACTTGCAACAGCGGATTGAGAAACGCGAACAACTCCTCCCGCGCCCACTGCTTGCGGTTGTGTTCACCGCCTGCGCGGTGCAGGTCATCGAGCAACAACTCCGCTTGCAAAGACCACAGCGGCAATCCAATCGACGCCCCCGAGCCTTTCACACGGTGCAAAAATTGATACAGGTCTTCCGTGGAAACGGACTCCGCCGTGCGCCAACTCTCGAATTGCTTCGTCGACTGTTCCTTAAATAGCTGTTGGTACTTGATCATCTTTGAAATTTTCATTTCCCCCATAACTCAGTACCCCATAAACGCTAGATTTTCGTACGGATTTGTACACTTACATTTTACCATCTCGCGGTGACGACTCCTATCAATATTTTACGAATACCGACAAAATTTGACTTTATGTAACAAAAAAACGCCCGGCATCTGCGCCGAGCGTTGCTTTTGAACGTATGATGTGTTTATTTGTGCAGAAACGAGAGACAGAACAAGCAATCGCCCTCGGTCCGCAGGCTGCCGTAGTGCAGGTTGCAGATGTGGAACCCCTCTTGGTACAGCCGTGCGAGGTTGTCATATCCCTCGCCCAGCATGGGAGCGGGTTCCCCAGACTTGGTGGTGGTTTTGTCCAACCGCTTCCGCAGGTTTTCGTTCTCCATGGTGAGCTTTTGGTTTTCTTCCAACAGCTCGACGATCTTCTGTTTCAGCGAGCCCAGTTCCCGGTAGAGTTCGCCGATGCGTTCCTCCACGTTGGCAACCTGAGCAAAAACGGCCTGTTTGTCCACACGCGCTCACCCCGCTTGCAAATCAAGTCTAGTGATCGGAAACCTCGCGCTGATGCTTGCCCTTGCCATGCGGCTTGCCTCCAGCGTTGCCCCCCGCGGCCACTTCGACTTTGGAGCTCTCCGCCTCTTCGTAGCTGTCCGTTTCAAACTTCAAACAGCACATGAGACGACCGCACAGCCCGGAAATTTTCGCCGGGTTCAGCGAGAGATTCTGGTCTTTCGCCATGCGGATCGAGACCGGGTCGAAATCTCCGAGCCAACTCGAACAGCAGAGGATGCGCCCGCACGGCCCGATGCCGCCGAGCAGTTTCGCTTCGTCGCGCACGCCGATTTGGCGCAGCTCGATGCGTGTGCGGAACACAGACGCGAGGTCCTTCACGAGTTCACGGAAGTCCACTCGACCGTCCGCTGTAAAGTAGAAGATGATCTTGTTGCGATCAAACGTGTACTCGACATCGACCAGCTTCATTTCCATTTTGTGATCGATGATTTTCTGTTGGCAAATATGAAACGCCTTCTTCGCGGCGACCTTGTTCTCTTCCACCTGTTGGGCGTCACGGGCATCTGCTACGCGCAGGACCCGCTTCAGCGGCAACACTACGTCTCCTTCGGAGACCATTTTCTTACCGATGACCACTTCTCCGTATTCCACGCCGCGCGCGGTTTCCACGATTGCAAAGTGTGCCTTCTCGATGGGGAGGTCAGCCGGGTCGAAGTAGTAGATCTTGCCCGCTTTTTTAAAACGGATTCCGACGACGGCAAACATGCTAGTTCTAAACCCCCTGCAGCCGCAAGATCATCTGCTCAAGCGTCAATTGAACGTTGGCATTGCCTTGCAAGCGTTTTTTGGTCATCAGGATCGTATCAATCATCCCGACGAGTTGATCCGTGCGATACTGCGCGGCCTGGGAGCGGTATTTGTCTAGTTGTCCATCTGCTGCCACGGCTGTCTCTCGTCCAAGGCTTACGTGCAAGACATCGCGATACCACCAAGCGAGGCATTCGAGCAGATCGTCGATCTCTCCGGACGCCCAACTTGGCTTGATCACTTTCTCCTGTATCGTGAAGAGGGGATTCCCTCTACGTGTTGCTAGTTCTTCACTCAATTGTACCATTAGCGTCAAGATGTCCGCAAATCTCTCCTGCGAAGCAAATTCCTTGGCCGCTCCGTAACTTTGCTTGAGATGGGCGAGGAACTTCGCGCGGGACGAGGTCATGCCTTCCTGTTGAAGCAATTGTTCCACTTGCGAGACGGGTCGGCGCTCGAAGGCGATCAGCTGGCATCGTGAAATCACGGTGGGCAGCAGTTTCGACTTCGATTCTGCGAGCAAGATCGCCACGACCGGCGACGTCGGCTCTTCCAAGAATTTCAGCAGGGCGTTGGCCGCTTCAACGGTCATTTTCTCCGCTTGGTGGACGATGTACACTTTGGTGGCGTTCTCCATCGATTTCATGGAGAACGCTTTTTGCAACTCCCGCACTTGGTCGATCTTGATCCGGTTTCCGTCCGGTTGGATCAAGATGACGTCCGGGTGGTTGCCCGACTCAAACAGCCGGCATTGGATGCAAACCCCGCAGGGCCGCTCTCCTTCGCCTTGGCAGAGGATCGACTTGGCAAAGTGGTTGGCCGTCTCTACTTGGCCCGAGCCTTCGGTGCCGAGAAAGAGATAGGCATGCGCCAATCGCCCGGTTTGGAGACTCCGGGCCAACATGTCGGCCGCGGGTCCCGGTACTGGCCAGGTCATCGCGACCCCTCCTCTAAAAGTACAGATTCAACAACAGCCCGCGAATGTCCCCGATTTTGTCGAGGATTTCGAGGTTGTCTTTTTCATCGGCGACGACTTTTTCGGCGAGTTCGGCCATGAGGTCGTCGATTTGGGAGATGATTTTGTACAGACGCATGCGTCCGCGTTTGTCAAAGCCTTGCTTTTCTTTGGAAGAAAAGCTGCCTTTGACGACTTGTTCGAGAAAGCGGCGGACGCGTTCCTTGTAGTCCTGCAGGGATTTCCAGGTCATCGACTTGGAAAGCAGTTTCCCCATGTCGTCGATTTGGCGCATGAGGTTGTCCAACTCCGCCTTGGTCAATTTCATGTTGGCTTGTTGGAACAGGTCTTGAAAAGCGGGAGACTTCACATCTCCCGCCACTTTATCGTCGCGCAGACCGAGTGTTTCCACGAACGGTCTGGAGTTGCCGCCAATTTTCATCGAAACCGCTCCTTATTAAAAATGAGCGAATGTCTCCACGTCGAGCACGAATACGGTCGCACCGCCGACTTGGACTTTGACGGGGTAGGGAACCATCGGTTCCACGCCGTTGCCAAGCGGGTTCATGGGGTTGAGCATCTGTTCTCGCGCTTGGCACGATTCGCGGATGACGCCCATGACGTCCTCGACTTGGGTTTGATCCACCCCGATGAGAAACGTCGTGTTGCCTGCTTTTAAAAAGCCGCCTGTCGAGGCGAGTTTGGTGGCGCGAAAGCCCCGTTCTACCAGATGGTCGGAAAGTTTTTGCGAGTCTTGGTCCTGTACGACGGCGATAACTAAGCGCATCATGATGTGTCGCCTCCTCAAAGAGTTACAGGTACCGGCGGATGTCCTGCCAGATCGCTTCGGTGACGGCTTCGACAGATTGAGTTCCGTCGATGACGACGATGCGGTCCGGCTCCTCCTTGGCGATTTGCAGGAACTGTTCACGAACGCGACGGTGGTATTCGAGGTCGCGCTGTTCAATCCGGTCGAGGCATTTGCCACGGCCCGCGAAGGCCCGTTGAAGTCCAAGTTCGCTTGGAACGTCGATTAGGTACGTGCGGGTCGGCCAGAGGCCGTCGGTTGCGTGTTGGTTGATGCTGCGAACTTCTTCAAGCGGGATGCCAAGGCCGGTTGCTTGGTAGGCGAGGCTCGCGTCGATGTAGCGGTCGCAGAGGATGACGCGGCCCTGTTCGAGAGCGGGGCGGATCACTTCGGCGACGTGTTGAGCGCGCGAGGCGGCGTAGAGCAACATCTCGGTCTTGGCGGTCATGGCGCGGTTTTCCGGATTGAGCAGCATCGAGCGAATTTGGTCGCTGATCGGAGTGCCGCCGGGTTCCCGGGTGGTGTGAACTTCTATTCCAGAATGGCCCAAGAGTTCGGACAGGCGGCGAATCTGTGTGGATTTGCCGCTGCCGTCCGGGCCTTCGAGTGTGATGAAAAGACCCACTGCTTGCTAGACTCCCTTCTGCTGTTGGGGCAGAACCCGTACTTCTTGCATTCGACTGTCCTCCACACCTTGAAAACGAACTCCTGCGTCGCGCAGAGTTTGAACGTGAGAGATGAGCTCCTCCGTCCAGACTTCGCCGGGTACGATGAGCGGAATGCCCGGAGGATACGGAATCACCATCTCCCCCGCGCAACAGCCCGCCGCACCTTGTAAGGGTACACGTTCCGTGTCCATCTCAAACGCTTCGTGGGGGAGAAGTTTGGCTTCCAGAGCTGTATACAACATCTTAGGAAGTAAAACTTCGTGCTCACGCGCTTCCTTTGCGGCAGGTTCTAAGGCTTGGAGGGCCTTGACGAGCCGGTCCACTTGGCGGTCGCCGTCGGTGTAGGTGAACACGGCGAGGACGTTTTGCGGGTCGGAGAGTTCGAGAGTCAGGCGGTTTTGGAGGTGCAGGTGTTCATAAACCTGCGAGCCGGTTTTGTGAAGCCCGGTCACCCCGATCGTCCATTTGAGCGGATCGACTCGGAAATTCCCGGGCGTATTGTTTTCATCCAACAAATTCAGGTGCGGCGACGTCGCGAGACGGCCCGCGCCTTTTTTGACAGCTTCGATTGCTTGGGACATCATCGCGTGGCCCTCGGTCTGCATCTGATGACGCGCAACATCGAGCGAAGCCAGCAAGAGATACGACGGCGACGTGCTCTGCACCAACTGCAGCCGCTTGCGAAGACGCGCGCGATCAACTTGCGGACCCCGGACATGCAACATCGACGCCTGCGTTAAGGCCCCCAATGTCTTGTGCGTACTCTGCACCGCCATGTCCGCTCCCGACTCCATCGCCGTCTCCGGCAAACTCTCATGAAACGCAAAATGAGCCCCGTGCGCCTCGTCCACAAGCAACATCATCCCCGCCTCATGCACGATCTCCGCGATTTTTTTCAAATCCGAGCAGATCCCATGATACGTCGGACTCACGATCAGCAAAGCTTTGGCCTCGCGATGGCTCTGTACGATCTCCCGCACCGTCTCCACCGCGACACCCGACGCAATGCCATACTCCTCATGTACTTCCGGGTGATAAAAAACGGGCTGTGCTTTCGCCAGCACGAGTCCGTTCAACACCGACTTATGCAAATTGCGCGGCACGAGAATCTTCTCCCCCGGCCGGACCGCCGTCAGGATCATAGCAAGATTCCCCGCCGTACTGCCATTTACCAAAAAATACGTCTCTTCTGCACCAAAAGCGTCCGCCGCCAAGCTCTGTGCTTCGCGAATCGCACCTTCGGGCGCATGCAGGTCGTCCAATCCCGGAATCTCCGTGAGATCCAGTCTCCCTGCTTGAGACAACCAAGCGCCGAGCGCTCCGTCCAACCCTCTGCCCATTTTATGCCCCGGCACATGGTAGCTGCCCGGACTGTGCTGCAAATGCGAGAGGATTGCATTCATAATGGGAATAGTAGAGATACCCACTGGTCCATTCCCCCAAGTATGTAGTTCGCTCCACCGAGCTGTGAATCCTTTTTCCTATTATAGTCTGGGGGCTTTGGAGCAAACAAGTTCGGGGTTTTGTTCATAAAAATTAGTCTGGGTAGTCTATTGATTGCATCCGTAAGAGTGATAAAATAGACTTTATATTTTTCGGAACTCTAGGAGGACTTATTTATGGCAACGGAACGTACCGCCGGTCTGTCTCTGATCTACCGGCTTGAACTTAAGAACAGTTCGCACATCTTTGGACTTGTCGCTCACCACATCGGCGAAGGCGACGGCGACATCATCGGCGTCGACGTTGTTACCGTCTCCAAGGACGTCGTCATTCGCGACGTCAACGTAAACGTTTTCGACCGTGAACACGGCAACCGCATTCGTGAACGTCTCGACGCAGAAGACGGCATCAAAGTCATCAACGTGTCCGACCGCACCTATCTCATGCACTTGGGCGGCAAAATTGAAATGCGCTCGAAAATTGCCGTTCGCAACCGCGATGAACTGTCCCGCGTCTACACCCCGCACGTGGCGGACATCTGCCGCACGATTGCAGAAGACCCGAAGCAAGCCTTCAAATTGACGATCAAGAAAAACACCGTCGCCGTCGTCTCTGACGGAACCGCCGTTCTCGGCCTCGGCGACATCGGTCCGTACGGCGCAATGCCGGTCATGGAAGGCAAAGCGATGCTCTTCAAGCAGTTCGCCAACGTCGATGCGTTCCCGATCTGCCTCGACACCAAAGACACCGAAGAGATCATCGCGCACGTCAAAGCGATTGCGCCGGCGTTTGGCGGGATCAACTTGGAGGACATTTCGTCCCCGCGTTGCTTCGAGATTGAAGCACGACTGAAACAGGAACTCGACATCCCGGTCTTCCACGACGACCAGCACGGAACGGCCGTCGTTCTGCTTGCAGGTCTGATGAACGCATGCAAACTGGTGGACAAGACCCTCGATTCGCTCAAGATCGTCGTCGTCGGGATCGGCGCGGCAGGGATTGCGATCACCAAAATGCTCACGCTTGCCGGCGTGAAAAACATCGTCGGCGTCGACCGCGCCGGGATTATCTCCCGCCACGAGTCGTACGAAAACCCGATGTGGCAATGGTACTCCGAGAACACCAACCCGGAGAATGTAAAAGGTTCTCTGGACGATGCGATCACGGGAGCGGACGTCTTCATCGGCGTATCGGGCCCGGGCGTGTTGAAAGTCGAGCATCTGCAAAAGATGGCGAAAGACCCGATCGTCTTCGCGATGGCGAACCCGAACCCGGAGATCGATCCGGAAGTCGCAGCTCCGTATGTGCGCGTCATGGCAACCGGGCGTTCCGACTACCCGAACCAGATCAACAACCTGCTCTGCTTCCCGGGCATCTTCAAAGGCGCTCTGGACTGCCGCGCATCCGATATCAATGAAGAGATGAAACTCGCAGCTTCCTACGCGATCGCGTCGGTCGTCAACGAGGAAGAACTCTCCGAGCAATACATCATCCCGTCCGTCTTCAACAAAAAAGTCGTCGAAGCCGTCCGCCTCGCCGTCATCGAAGCGGCCTACGAAACCGGCGTTGCACGTCGTCGCTACCGCAACTACAAAGACGTGAAGTAACACACAGCTGTACAAAAAGAGAGTGCATCCGCTCGGGCGGGTGCACTCTTTTTTATGTAAGAGGCGATACTTCAATTTCCCGTGTCGATTTGTTTTTCTCCTTGTCAGCATCTACCTTCTCAGGCATAGTGAAGCTATTGAGAGAGGAGAGATGCGCGGTGACGCAAGTTTTGCTTGTGATCGATGTGCAACACGGGATGTTTACGATGGACGAGCCGGTATATCGGGGCGCGGAGTTGCTGCAGACGTTGCAGAACTTGATCGGACGAGCTCGAACGGCGGGTGTTGAGGTCATCTATGTTCGACATGAGGGTGGACCGGGGCATTTGTTGGAACGCGGCAAGCCCGAATGGGAGATTCATCCGGAGATCGCACCGCTTGCGGGCGAATTGGTCGTGGACAAGAATCGGCCCGATTCGTTTTTCGAGACGGTGTTGCAAGAGGAATTGCAAGCGCGGGGCGTGACAGACTTGGTAATCTGCGGAATTCAGACGGATGTCTGCGTGGATACGACGACGCGGCGGGCGTTTTCGTTGGGGTATGACGTGACGTTCGTGGCAGACGGGCACAGTACGTGGGACAGTGAATTCGTGACCGCACAGCAAAAAATTGATCATCATACAGACCTCATGCTTCGTTTTGCAGATGTGAAGCGGGCGGAGGAGATTGAGTTTTTCGGGGAATAATACTGGTACAACCAACTGATGGAGGACATTTCATGACGACTTTTTCCCAACTGGGCGTACGCCCGGAGCTGGTGAATCTTTTACAGAGACACGGCGTATTAGAACCGACGCCGGTACAGGAACAGAGCATTCCGGCCCTCATGGACGGGCGGGATGTGATTGCGCAGGCACAGACGGGCACAGGCAAGACCTTGGCGTTCCTGCTGCCGATTCTGGAGACGTTGGATGTGGAATCCGAGCATGTGCAAGCGCTGGTTGTAACACCGACGCGTGAGTTGGCGCTTCAGATCACAGACGAGGTAAAAAAGCTCGCTCCCGCCGTCGGCGCTCGCGTGCTCGCCGCGTATGGCGGGCAGGATGTCGATGCGCAAGTTCATAAGCTGCGCGGGGCGATTCATCTGATCATCGCGACGCCGGGGCGTTTGCTGGATCACCTGCGTCGCGAAACGGTGGACCTCGGGAATTTGAAGATGCTGATCTTGGATGAAGCGGATCAGATGTTGCATATCGGGTTCTTAAATGAAGTGCAACAGATTATGGACCATGCGCCGGCAGATCGGCAGATGATGCTGTTCTCCGCGACGATGCCGAAGAACGTGCAAGACTTGGCGAAGCGGTATATGCATGATCCGGTGAGCGTGCATGTGCAGAGCAAGCGTGTGACGTTGGATGAGATCGAGCAGGTTGTCATTGAGACGACGGATCGTGACAAGTCGACGGCGTTGATTGGGTCGATTCGGAAGTACAACCCCTACCTCGCCGTGATCTTCTGCCGGACAAAGCGTCGGGCGAAGAAGTTGACGGAGGAATTGGTGGCAGAGGGTTTTGAAGCCGATGAGTTGCACGGCGATCTGTCGCAGGCGAAACGCGAGCAGGTGATGAAGCGGTTCCGGGATGCGAAAATTCAACTGCTGGTTGCGACGGACGTTGCGGCGCGGGGGTTGGATGTTGAGGGCGTGACGCACGTGTTCAACTATGACATTCCGTTTGATACGGAGAGTTACATCCATCGAATTGGCCGAACGGGTCGTGCGGGACAGCGTGGGGTTGCGGTGACGTATGTGACTCCGCGAGATCGCGGGACGTTGGGAGCGATTGAGGAAGGCATTGAGAGTTCGATTCACAAGCAAGTGACCCTGCCCAAACGTAGCGGGGAGAAAAAGGAGTTCGGCGGCCGCGGCGGAGACCGTGACCGTGGACCTAAGCGTTCCGGCGGGTACGGAGACCGCGATAAAAACCGTGGTGGCCGCTCCGGCGACCGAGAAAAACCACGCGGAGGCCGTGGGGACAGAGATCAACAGCAACGCGGCGGTCGTTCTGGCGGTGGTTATGGTGATCGTGACCAGCAACAACGCGGTGGTCGCACTGGCGGTGGCTATGGTGATCGCGATCAACAACAACGCGGTGGTCGCACTGGCGGTGGCTACGCAGATCGTGACCAGCAACAACGCGGCGGACGTTCGGCTGGTGGCTATGGTGATCGTGATCAGCAACAACGCGGTGGTCGCTCTGGCGGTGGTTACGCAGATCGTGATCAACAACAACGCGGTGGTCGCACTGGCGGTGGCTACGCAGATCGTGACCAGCAACAACGCGGCGGCCGTTCGGCTGGTGGCTACGCAGATCGTGACCAGCAACAACGCGGTGGTCGCTCTGGCGGTGGCTACGCAGATCGTGACCAGCAACAACGCGGCGGTGGCTATGCTGACCGCGACCAACGTGGCGGTCATGAATCGACTACTGAAATGCAATCCCCGTACGGAAACGGCGGAGTTCGTGCTCGAAATACCGGCAGTCGTTCCGGTGGACGTCCTCCCCAAACTTCAGGTGGCGGTCGCGGCGGTCGTCGCGGACGATAAATGTTTGAAAAAAATAAGACCTCAGCCCAATCGCGGGCTGGGTCTCTTTTTTTTGACGCATTCACTGAATTGCCTTATGATTTGAATAACTAAAAAACGTATCCAGGAGGATGGACGAACATGCATCGAATCAGCAAAGACAACATGATCTACGCCATGTCCAAAGACCACGCCCCCGTACTCACCGTCGAAAACGGTGCCCACGTCACATTCGAAACCTGCGACTGCTTCGAAAACCAAATCACCGCCGTCGACACCCCGTTTGCCGAGTTGGACTGGAACCGCATCAACCCCGCAACCGGCCCCGTATTTGTAGAAGGTGCAGAGCCCGGCGATGTCCTTGCCGTTCGCATCGAGCGCATTCAACTCGCCTCTCGCGGCGTCATGGTCACGGGCCCCGGACTTGGCGTCATCGGCGACGACCTCCAAGAAAACGTCATTCGCCTCCTCCCCATCGAGAACGGCGAAGTGGTCTTCTCCGAAAAAGTACGCCTCCCGCTGAACCCGATGATCGGCGTCATCGGCACCGCTCCGGCAGGCGATGCCATCTCCTGCGGCACCCCCGATGCACACGGCGGCAACATGGACTGCAAGATCATCACCGAAGGCACGACTCTCTACCTGCCCGTCAACGTCCCCGGTGCCCTGTTCGCCCTCGGAGACCTCCACGCCGCCATGGGCGACGGTGAAGTTGCTGTCTGCGGTGTCGAAATCGCGGGCGAAGTCACCGTCCACCTCTCCGTCCTCAAAAACAAAGACTGGCAGCTCCCGATGGCCGAAACCGCCGATGCCGTCTACGCCATCGGATCAAAACCGCTCCTCGACGACGCCGCCACGCTCGCGACGAAAAACATGGTCCACTACCTCGAAACGGAACACGGTCTGCCCAAACACGAAGCCATCGCCCTCCTCTCCCTCGCCGGCAACCTCCAAATCTGCCAAGTCGTCGACCCCCTGAAAACCTGCCGCTTCGAGCTGAAAAAGTCGGTCTTGAAGCAACTATGAAAAAAAAAGAGACCCCCAACCGGGAGTCTCTTTTTTTCTTACGCTTCTACAGCTTTCACCTTCGCCTTCTCCTTGCGCTTGCCAAACAGGGCGAAGCGGATGTTGTCCAGGATCGTGTAGGCGATCGGGACGACGAGGAGGGTCAGGAGAGTGGACGTGGTCAAGCCGGAGATGACGACAATCGCCAGCGAGCGGGAAATCAGCCCGCCGTCGGACGAGATCGCCAGCGGGACCAAAGCCCCGATGGTCGCAACGGCCGTCATCAGGATCGGGCGAATCCGCGTCGAGCCTGCTTCCAGCAGGGAGTCGTGCGTGTTCATGCCTTTCGCGCGGTTTTGCATCACGCGGTCGATCAGGACGATGGCGTTGGTGACGACGATCCCGATCAGCATCAGAATCCCGACCATTGCCGGCATGCCGAGCGATTCGTTCGTCAAGTACAGACCCGCAATCGAGCCCACGAAGATGAACGGAAGCGAGAACAGAATCGCCAGCGGAGCCAGCATCTCGCCAAACGCCACCATCATAACCATGTAAACCAAGGCAATCGAAACGCCAATCGCCAACGCCATGTTGGTGAAGCCGTCCGCCATCGCTTTCGACTCGCCTTCGAAGTAGTACGTCACACCCGCCGGAACGTTCAATTTCGCCAGTTCCGCTTCGACGTTCGCTTGAACCCCCGACGTGTTGCTGTCGGTGATCTTGCCGGAGATGGAGACGTACTCTTGCTGGTTCAGGCGCTGGATCGAGGACGCGCCGTTTTTCTGCTCCACTTTGGCGACGTCGCCGATCTTGACTTCCTCGCCGGCCATGTTGGTGAGCAACTGCGCGGCGATTTTGTCGGTGTTGTCCAGACCGTCGACTTTCAGGCCGAGGTTGAGTTCGGTCGTCTTGCCGTCAATCGTGACGTTCGTGACCGAGGAACCGGAGAGCATGTCGCGCACCGCGCCCATGATCATGACCGGGTTGATGCCTTTTTCCGCCGCTTTGGCGTCGTCGACGGTGATCGAGACTTGCGGACGGCCGCCTTCGAGGTTGGTTTTTACATCGGCGACGTTGGCAACGCCTTCGACCGTTTTTTTCATCTCGTCGGCCGCTTTTTTGATCGTGTCGAGGTCGGGGCCGTTGACGACGAGGAACAGGTCGCCGCCTCCGGTGATGCCGCTCTTGCCGGAGATCGCCGTGTTGATGCCGTCGCCGAAATTATTCGCCGCCTTGGTCTTCTCACGAACCGCACTTTCAAAAGCGTCACCGTCGGTGTCTTCCTTCAACGTCGCCCGTACGCGCACGCTGCCGGCATGGACGGTGGTTTGGTAATCGGTGACCGCTTTCGTGTCTTGCACGATCTGCTCCATCTCAAGCGCTACTTTATTGGTAGCATCCAGAGAAGCACCGACCGGCAAGTCGGCGGTGTAGTTGTAGTACACCGCTTTTTCCGCGGGGAAGAAGTTCTTCGGAATCTGCGTGCTGAGAAGTCCTGTGCCTCCAAGCAGGGCAAGGCAGAGGATGATGATCAGGGTCTTGTGCCCCAGCGACCAGTGCAAGAGCTTCTGATAGCCGCGTTGCAGCGGCCCTTCGCGATGCTCAACCGGCTTCAAGTTCAGCAGGAAGAGTCGCGACATCAACGGCACGACCGTGACCGCGATCAGCAGAGAGAACGCCAACGCGATGACGACCGACCAAGCAAACGGGGCAAAAAACTTGCCGACGATGCCCGGCACGAACGCCAGCGGGCCGAATACCGCAATCGTCGTCACCGTCGAAGAAGTAATCGCCGACGACACTTCGCCCGTCGCTTGCATGACGAGAGAAGCGTTGCGGTCTTCCTTGCTCGACGTCTGGATTCGGCGGTAGATGTTTTCAATGACGACGATGGAGTCGTCCACGACACGCCCGACGGCGACCGCTACGCCGGCGAGAGTCATCATGTTCAAGGAGTAATCCATGTACTTCATCACGATCATCGTCACGAGAATCGACAGCGGAATCGAAAGCAACGCCACGATGGTCGAACGCAAGTTGCGCAAGAACGCAAGCGTCACGAGCGCTGCCAAGAGCGCACCGAAAATCGCTTCGCGCAGCATCGAGTCCACCGATTTTTTCACCTCGACGGAGTTGTCGCGGAGTTTGGTGATCGAGTAGCCGTCCGGAAGCGTCAAGGCGTCGAGTTTGTCTTGCACGCCTTTGACCACGTCGACGGTGTTCGCTCCAATCGCCGGGTACACGCCTGCGACGACCGCCGGTTTGGAATTCAGACGGGTGTAGGAGCCTGCGTCCCCGACTTCATACGTTACGTCGGCGATGTCGGAGAGCTTCAACGAGCTGAGCGAGACGCCCGCTTTGGCGGAGTTTGCGTCAGGTGCGGACGCTTTTTGCCCGGAGGAGGACTTCATGCCTTCCATGAGCTTCTGCGAAGACTCGCCCGTTGCTTTCAGCGCGTCTTGAATTTTGGTGAGGTTGCCTTGCAGTTCGGTGATCTTGGCTTGCTCCCCTGCGAGTTTCGCTTGCAGAGGTTGTTGTTCTTGCGGCGTGGCCGCTTTTTGCAGAGCGGCTTGGTCCTGCAACATCTGCGCAGACAGTTGGTTGATGCCGCCCATGATCTGAATTTCCTGTTGCATCAAGGCTTGTCCCTGTGCGAGACTCCCCATACCTTGGCCCATCGTGCCGACGGCGGAACCGAGTTGGCCCATGCCGTCCCCGATCGATTTGAACGCGTCGGTGATGCCGTTCATGTTCTGCTCGACGAGGATGAGGTTGACGTTTTTCACATCGTCAATCGAGGTGAGTTGCTTGCCGACTTGTACGTTCATCGATTTGCCGTCGATGGTGACGGAACCGGTCGGAGCGGACACGTTGTTGGCAAGCAGGGCTTGTTTGACTTTATCGAGTGTCAGGTTGTGCTCTTTGAGCTTGTCCGGGTCGATTTTGACGAACATTTTCTTGTCCGCAGACCCGTCGACTTCGATCTTGGAGACCCCGTTGACCGCTTGGAGCGACGGTTGCAATTTCTGTTCAATAAACTGCTGGACGGTCGCTTGGTCCGCACCGCCTCCATCGACCGCAAACGTGTAGATCGCGTCTGAAGTCGGACCTTGCTTGGCGACTTCCGGTTTTTTCACACCGTCCGGGAATTGGACTTTGGAAAGTGCCGTGTTGACGTCCTTCTCCGCGTCGTCCATCGATTTGGACATCTCGAACTCAAGCGTCACATACGCGGCGTTGGCCATCGACGTGACATAGAGGTTCTTGACGCCGCTGACGGTCGCCAATTGGGTTTCCATCGGCTTCGCGACGTCCTCCAGCACTTGCTCCGGCGTTGCGCCCGGATACACGGCGGTCGCGGAGAGATACGGGATGTCGACGTTTGGCAACTGCTCCATTTTCATCGTTTTGACGGAGTACAGCCCTCCGCCGAAAATCAAAAGGATCACCATGAAGATCAAGCCTGCGTTCTTCATGGAGAACCATGTTAATTTCTTCATTTATACTCTTGCCCCTTTCCCACTGCTCTCTCCCTTACATTTTACTGACTCACGGGTCATAAAGATAGCGGGAAAACTTGCAGTCACAAAAAAGTCAGCAATCCCCTAGGAGATTGCTGACATCCAGATCTGTTTCATGCGGTCGATGTAATACGGGTACTTCTCGTCTTGGGCGTCGGTCTGCACAATCTCTCGTTCGCACTCTGTGCAGAGGAACGACTGAAAGATTCGAATCCCCAACTCCTTCTGCTGCGAACAAACAATGCACGTGCCTCCGGTCTCGTTACAGTTCCGTTCTTCCATCCTCGCACATCCTCTCGAAAAATTGCGTCTACTATCAACCCAGTATAGCAGGATCGAAGTTTTTTATACGTTATGAAAAAAAGCCGTTCCCTGTGCGTGTCTTCCAATTACACGCAGATAAAGAGTTGTAGTTTGCCAAAACATCGGTCATACTAAATACTGGCATCCGACTATTCTAGTAGAAAAGGCGAGGAATTCATGAACGAGACTCCAAAAGTTCTGGTGATCATCCCGGCCTACAACGAAGAGGGCAGCATCGCCCACGTCATCCAACGAATCCAATCGGTTTCCGATGACATCGACGTCGTCGTCATCAACGACGGCTCGCGAGACGCCACGGTGGAAGTAGCCCGTGCTGCGGGAGCGACCGCCGTCATCGATTTGCCGTTCAACCTCGGCATCGGCGGTGCGATGCAAACCGGGTATCTCTATGCACATAAAAACGACTACGACATCGCCTTGCAAATTGATGCGGACGGTCAGCACGACCCGTTTGACATCCCCAAGGTGATCGAGCCGATCCTGCGCGGAGAAGTGAACTTCACCGTCGGCTCTCGATGGGTGGAGAAGACCGCGTACAAATCGTCTGCGGCGCGCCGGGTCGGCATGGTCATCTTTTCCCGCTTGATCAAGTGGGTGACGGGTCAAGTTTGCAAAGACCCGACCTCCGGCTTCCGAGCGGCCGACAAACGCGTCATCGAGATGTTTGCGAACTACTACCCCGTGGACTACCCCGAAGTGGAAGTGCTCGTCCACATCTCGCGCCGCGGTTTGAAATTCCGTGAGATCGCCGTGGAGATGAGCGAGCGCCAAGCGGGCTCCTCGTCGATCACGCCGATCAAATCGATCTACTACATGGTCAAGGTCGGCCTCGCCGTCCTGATCAGCGCCACGCGCAAGGAGGGGGCTCTGTGACCGTGTTCAACACCCCTGCGATCTACGTGCTTTCAATTTTGTTCTCCTTGTTTTTTGTCCTCTTCGTACTCTCCTTAGTTCGCCGCCGCCGGTTGCGCGAACAATATTCGATCATGTGGATCGTGCTCGGCGTCGTCATCGTTATCGTCTCCGTGAAATCGGACTGGCTGGTGGAGCTCGCGACCTGGCTTGACGTCGTCTACGCGCCGTCGCTTTTGTTCCTCATCGCGCTCCTGTTTTGCTTCGCGTATCTGCTGCATCTCACCGTGGTCATCTCCAAGCTCTCCGACCGCGTCGTGAAACTGACGCAAGAACTGGCGATCTACCAACACCGCGAACGAGAAGCCGCTTTGAAAAAGGAAGGTGCCCTGCATGAGTAAGCTCGTCCTCTATGCTCTCCTGCTCGGCAACATCCTCTTGCTGTCCGGCGGTCAGATCGTTTGGAAAAACGCCCTCTCGAACATGAGCGGCGGTTTGACGATCTCAAACGTCCTGACCTCGCCCGGCGTCTACATCGGGGGCTTCATGTACGTCATTGCGACCGGACTGTGGTTCGTGATCCTCAACAACATGAAACTCTCCGTCGCCTATCCGCTGCAAAGTTTCGCGTACGTGATCGGAATTTTCTCCGCGTGGTTGGTGTTTGGCGAGAACATCCCGCTCACACGATGGATCGGCGGCGCGGTGATTCTGGTCGGCGTCTTCCTCATCTCATTGAAATCGTAACGAAAAAAGCCCGTGTCCCGCACGTCTGAAACGTCTGCGGAGCACAGGCTTTTTTTTTTTCGATCCAAACGGTCAGATCAACCAGAGGTGGATGATGACCAGTGCAGCGACACCCGGCAGGCCAAGCAAACCTGCTGTCAACGCCGTCGCCGGGTTCAGGCCGATATGGAACCCGAAGTATCCGCCCGCCAAATTGACGAGCACCAACGCCACCACGCCGACGATCAAGCCGCGCACGAGATTCATCAGCGCCGTGCCCGGTTCGCGTACAAATTGGGTGACGAGGTAGAGCACTACAACTGCACCGATCATCAGCCCGATCACTTGCCAAGCTGTCATATTTGCCTCATTCCCTTCCCCTTGTCCTCCTTCCTACTCTATGCACAACCGAGGAAAGAGATGATAGGAGGGCAAAAAAAAAACGGCGACACCGCAATTGCGGGTCACCGTCTCAATGGAGCGGTTGGCGGCGTACGCCAACGCCCTGGGAGGCCATCCAAAATGTTAAACTTTGGTTGGTTACTTCTTAGTATAGCAGAGTTTGCGGGAAATATGCATCTTTTTTTGTTTCCAAATTGTGAAAAACAAAATGAAAATCAAGATGATGTTCTGACTTTCCATCGTTTAACCTTTAGGCAAGTGAGGAAAACACCAAGAACCGCCCCTCATCGGGACGGTTCCGGGACAGGCGTTTCCCCAGTGTTGTAGCGCTTTTTTGCTTCCCTAAGTAAGTACCCGTACTTGCGTTCGGCGGCCTCCAGATAGTAAATGGCGTGGTCGATCAACTCCGGTTCAGACACATGGTCGATGTGCTGTTGGGCGATGGCCCACTCCTTGCGAGCTGCGTCAATTTCTTGACGAAGCTTCTCAAATTCGGAGGGTTCCTCCTCCATCGGGCCGCGACCGCGCAGCCAGTTCGTGACGCGTTGCCAACGACTCTTGTGGGGTTGGCGCGCTTTTTTTTGCGTATCCACGAGTTTGCCCCCTTCTCGTACCTCTCGTTTCACAGGTAGTAGAAGTATAGTCGGGCCCTCTGCAGGTTATGACAACGACACACCGAAATTCCTAGGCTATGAAAACATTTCAGATCTACTACGGGCCTGTTACGACGGAGATTTCGTTATGGGGCTATGACATGGTGATTGTGGAACCGCGGCATGTGAACGTGGAGCAAGTGCGCGCGTGGAAAGCGGCGGGGACGGTTGTGATCGGGTATTTGAGCGTGCTGGAGACTCCGACGTGGAATGAGGCGCGGTACGTGAAGACGCGGGGACTGCGGAGTTACAGACACTTCCCGGAGTGGGACTCGTACCTGATGGACATCCGCGATTTGACGTATCAAGGGATTCTGTTGCAAGAAGTGTTGGACGTCATCCTCGTGAAGGAGATGGACGGCGTTTTTCTGGATACGGTGGGGGACATGGAGGAGTATGTGGCGGAGACGCGCTTGCGAGAGGAGATGTTCGCGGCGTATCGGGACTTTTTGCAGAGGTTGAAGGTGTTGGCTCCCGAAGCAATGCTGATTCAGAATCGCGGGTTTGATACGTTGCCGCTTGTAAAGTCATGGCTCGACGGCGTCCTCTGGGAAGACTGGCGGGGGGAGCTTTATCAGGATGCGTGGGTACAGGAGAGGCTACGGTTACTGCGGGATGTCCGAGTTTTTACCGTGTCGGCCAGCTCAGACCCCGTTCATGAAAAAACCTCGCGCAAGCTCGGGTTCACGCACTTGACCCGAGATACGGACTATCTTAAAAATCCCGTGTAACCGACAACAAAGAAACGCGCATACACGCCCCCGTTTGAGGAAACGTAATACCTAAGAAGAAACTTCCATCTCAGGAGGGACTATGGGAACTCCGACAAAATTCAAGCGTCTCCTCCACAGGCTGTATTCCACCACCGGTCCCGTCGATCGTTTCTCTCTGGGAGATCGGAAGGGATCGGAGGCACCTGAACTCTCCTCGCATCCTGAGCCGTCCTTTACTTCCAACGCCCGGGAAAATGCGAAGCTCTTGGAACAGTTGTTTCATTATCCAAAAAATAAAGGATTCACCTCCAGCACGCTCGCCCTGCCGAACAAGTCCGGACAATGGGGGGCTGCGTATCTTTTGTATGTCAAAGGGTTGGTGGATCAAAATTTCCTAAACGCACGGGTCGTTGAACCTCTGCAGAAAATCGCCTTGGATTGGGATCGAGACCGGACGAGAGCGGTTCAGACTTCGGTGCTCAAAACCACCTCCTCACTGCCAAGCCAGACGCTTCAGCAGGTACAGGAGATGATGCTGCGCGGTCATGCGGCCCTGTTTCTCCCGCACTCCCCCGTCTGCCTGCTCGTCGATGTGGCAAGTGTCATGGGTCGCAAAATCGGAGAGCCCAAGACCGAAATTGTCATCCGGGGATCGCATGAAGGGTTCGTGGAAAACCACGACCTGAACATCGGTCTGATACAAAAGGAAATGCTCAACCAGAATTTGATCGTGGAAAACATCATGAACAGCGGTACCGTGCAGGCGCGCCTGTCCATGCTGTACTTGGACAATCTCGCCAATCCAAAGCTGGTGGAGGAAGTCAGGAGACGTCTGTCTCTCATACAAGTCACTTCCTTGCTGACGTCCGGTTCGGTCGTTCAACAAATCGAGGATGCCCCGTATTCGTTGATGCCGACGTTGGCCGTCACGGAGCGGCCGGATCGTTCCTGCGCGATGATATTGGATGGACATGTCATCGTCCTCGTGGATCACAGTCCGTTTGCGATCTTATGTCCCACCACGTTTTGGACGATGTTTCACACGTCCGAAGAGTACAATCTGCGGATGTATTACGGAAATTTCATCCGCCTGATCCGCTTGCTTTCCTGTTTTTTCGCGTTGTACGCACCGGGCATCTACATCGCACTCACCAATTTTCAACCGGAGATGATCCCGACCGATTTGATGCTCGCCATCGCCGGGAGCCGGGAGACGCTTCCGTTTCCAACCTTCTTGGAAATTCTGATCATGGAATTTGCGTTTGAGTTGATTCGGGAAGCCGGGTTGCGCTTGCCTTCGGTGATCGGGTCGACGATTGGGATCGTAGGGGCGCTTATCTTAGGGCAAGCTGCGGTTCAAGCCAACATCATCTCTCCGATTCTCGTCATCTTGGTTTCGATTACGGGGTTGGGCTCGTTTGCGATTCCGAATCAAGACTTGAGCTTTGCCATTCGCATCTTCCGATTTGTTTTTCTCGCGCTGGGAGGTACGCTTGGCTTTCTGGGGATTTCAGTCGGTACGGTGTTTATGCTCGCCCATATCGTCTCTCTGCAATCGTTTGGAGTCCCTTTCATGGCTCCGCGTTTTCCCCACATGAAGTCCAATCGCGACTTTATCTTCCGGGGGCAAAATTGGCTGCAAAAAGTCTACGGGCAACACACGCGACCGCAACAGGAGGAGAGATTCCACAACGAGGAAGGCCGTCAATGGGATCATCCAAAGGAGGAGTAACCGGATGATACGCGATGGACATATCGGATACAAGGAATGGATGTCGCTTGTCGTGATCTCGGTTGCGGGGAAATTGTTCAATCCCAGTTCCCTCTTGATGATTTCGAGTGGGCAACGCGCTGCGTGGATGATGACGCTGCTCTCCGGATTCGTGAGCCTGGCCGTCGTGATTTGGATTCTTCAGTACATGGGTCGGCATCCGGGCATGAGTTGGTTTGAAATCTTGGAAATTCGGATTGGACGCTGGGCGGGGCAACTGTACATCGGGATGGCGGCGGTCGGGTTGATCATGAACGGGATGTTGAATCTGCGGCTGTTGGTGGATCAGATCAAGATCGTCACCCTGCCCGATACCCCCGTTTGGGCGCTCCTCATGACGACCCTTTTGATTATGCTGTACCTGTGTTACAAGGGGCTGGAGACCATCGCACGGGTGAGTCATATTTTTTTACCGTGGTTGCTGGGCGTCGTGGTCTCGTTGTTCCTCTTGCTGGGCAATCGGATCGAGTTCTCTCATTTGTTTCCCATCTTGGGACCCGGTGCCCCGTCTCTTCTGATCGAGGGTTTCAAACACTCCTTTTACTTCGGGGAGATTCTTGCGATGCCGTTGTTCGGTCATCTGGTTCGTGACCCTGCAAGTTTTCGAAAAGGCGTGTTGCGAGGCTCTCTCTACGCGGTGGGACTGACCGTGTCGTTGCTTTTTTTAGAAGTCACCGTGATTGGCTGGCCTTCGCTCGGGATGGTCTCGTTTCCCTTTCTGGAGTTGGCCCGCTTGATCTACTTGAGCCGATTCGTTCAGCACTTGGAGGGAATCTATGCGTCCGTGTGGCTGATGATCGCCTTCGTGCAGCTCGCTTTGGATCTCTATATGGCGTCGTACTTTTACGCCACGATGTTTGGGATCTCCAACTTTAAGCCGATGCTTCCCTCGTTCGCCTGCTTGATGTATATTCTCGCGCTGATCCCCACGTTTTTTTATCAGACGATCCAGTTCAAGGACACGTATCTCGTCCAGATGGGAGGAGCTGTCTTCTATGGCATGGTCGGATTGTTGCTTCTCCTGTTGGTCGTTCGGAAAAAAAAGACCTAACCCGTTGCTTGTGGGAGTCTTGCTGCTCGCGATCCTCTGCACGACCGGCTGTTGGGACCAAGAGGAACTCGAAGACTTGGCGTTCGTCACGATGATCGGGATTGAAGAAGGGAACGAAAAAGAAATGGTTCGCGTGACCTACGACATCTCGAATCCCAATGCGTACGGCCGACAGCAAGGAGGTGGGGATCGAATTTCCTCCTCCCAGATCATGACGCTTGAATATCCGAGTCTCACGGTCACGCGTGATCTTTTTAACATCACGATTCCCCGTAAGATTTCGCTCGTCCACACCAAAGTGTTGATCGTCTCCGAGTCGTTTGCGAGAAAAAATTCAGTGGTTCGGGCCATTGAGTCCCTCATCCGCGAACGGCAATTCAGACGTGACATCATCTTGATCACGTGCAAAGACTCCGCCGAGGAGTTCATCCGCAAAAACAAACGGGTGTTGTCGAAAGCGAACTACAAGTATTTTGATCTGATCTCGCAAACCGGGGATACGACCGGCTACATCCCCACCGCGCAGTTGCATGAGTTTCTGACCAGTTCTGAAGAATCGGGAGAGGTCGCGACCACGGTATACGCAGGGCTGAGGGAGAGCACGGACTATTCGGACTCGAAGAATCGAGATACGTTCTATGCGGGTGAACTCGTTTCGCATTACCCGAATCCTGTTCAATTGATGGGGACCGCCTTGTACCGCAGTGACGTGATGGTGGGCCGAATCGATGGCGCCGAGACCACCTACATGCGACTTCTGCGAGGGGATCTGAAACGGTACCATCAGATGTTTTCCGACCCTTTGAAAGACAAGAAGTACTTCGCCTGCTCGATTTTCCAGCAAGAAAAACCGGATATCCATGTCGATCTCTCTCATAAACCGTACCAAATCAAAGTGAAAGTTCCCATCGACGCAGACTTGGACGCCCAACAGTCCGATGTCAATTACGCCATGTCGGAAGATCGGATCAAACTCCTTCAAAATCAGATGAACAAATCGTTGGAAGCGGCATCCCAAGCCTTGATCCATAAAGCGCAGACCCAATGGAAAGGCGACATCTTTCGCTTCAATCAAAAAGCGAAACAGCAAGTCTGGACCGATCCCGAGTGGGACCGAGTGGATTGGGCGAACCAATTTCCCAAAGCGCGCATCACGGTGACGTTTGACTGCAAGATCCGACGAACCGGCAAGCAATTGGGGCCGTTTATCCCCCAACCCTAAGGAAGTTGAGGAGAGTTTCCTTTGAAAATCCTGGTACTCATCTTGCGTCTCTTGCCCCTCGTCGCCGTCCTCCTGTACACCATTGGGTACGGCGTTTCGTTGCATCGAAAAAAACAGAAGGGATTGTTCGCCTCCTGTCTTCTCGCGCTCCTCAATGTCGTGGCGGTCGTGCTGTTGTATTACATTCGTTCGTAACCGTACCGAGTTGGACGCCCTTGGATTTCAGTCTATCGAGAATACGAGTCCTGGCCTGTATGAGCGTCGTACAGGCTTTTTTGTCGTGCTCCTTCGACCTGTTGACGGTGAAGGTCGTGCAAATGCCTGGAAAGCTCTGCGCATTGGATGGCCTTGGGGTAGTTTTGCTTTTGGTGGAACTCTTTTGCGAGTTGGAGGCATCCGATTGAGTTTGGAGCAGTTCGATGGCTTTATGAACGGCACCAGTACGCATTTGTATTTTCGCAAGCTGGTGGATAAGTGAATCCTCCGAAACTCCACTGGACTCGAATATAAAGTCCACATTTACTCCCAACCGCTTCGCAATCTCAGACAGCATGTGAAAAGAGGGTCTCGCATTGTCCGATTCCATCCGGAAGATTATTTCATATGTGCACAGCCCGGTTGCCAATCCTCCCTGTGTCATTCCTGACCTTCCAGTAGTAAAGTAACTTCAAGCGTTCACCGACCACCGCCACCTCACGGCTCCTACGATCACCTTCGAACAAACTCGATGCATGGAAGCCGAAGGTAGCTGACGGTTATCCTCCAAATGGCTAACAAGAATCTTCGAGCAAATTCCTTCCGCAAGTTCAGTTTGCGAGAAGCCTTTTTCAATCCGAATATGTTTAAATCGCTGACTGATCGTCATCGTTTGATCCGATAACATTTGGCGTATAGTCTCCGCGAAACTCACATGAGTGAATTGTTTTTACTATATAAAAAAATAAATGGAGGTTTTTCTATTTCTCCGAGGAATGTTACTTGTATGCAATTCATTAATGACTAGGAGTGGTTCTTATGCTTGAAAAAAAATTCGTTATTCCAGCGGCATTACTTCTTATTTCTTTCAGTTCCTCAAGTACTTCTGCGAGTGAAGCAATTCAAGGGACACTTGAAGTAAAGGATAAGTACGTCACCGAAGGGAAAGGTCTTGAGGCTTCCTACCTGCCCCTTCCGGAGGATCAAGGAAAACAAGTAAAGAATCTTAAAGTCATGGTCGACAACACCTTCAAAGACAATATTCATAAACTGAGTGGAAAAAGCACAGATGGCAGCGTCCACAACAACTATATCCCCGAACCTGACCCTACGAGCTCACCTTACCTCAATACGAACGTAACGTGGAGCGGGAGTCACCAACTTGAATGGACTGTATCAAATGGACAATTCCTCTTTTTCAATCGTCCTGATACCTACTACTACACCCAAAATGCTACAACAACCGGCTTTGATGCCTTCACAGGTAAGGTTATGTCCACCGCCGCGAACGCAACCGGTACCTATCTGACGATGCGTTTAGCAACCGTATCCAAAATGGCACGATGGTTTGACTGGGCGAATGGCCTGGGAAAACCATTCAACTTCGGTGATTGGGCAGTAGGTGGTGCGAGTTGGGAGATCCAACAAAACATCCCGCTCCTTGGGAAGATTTGTACAGCTCCAGTACCCTATTCCGGTACTCAAACTGTGATTGTGTATGAGAGTAATGATGGTTCATACGGTAGCTGGCATGATCGGTATCAATTTGTAATAGATCCAACCGGAAAGGTTAGTATTACTACTTGGCAAGTATCTTAATGAAAAACGCCCCAACAGTCTAGAACTGGTTGGGCGTTTTTTTGCTTTGCTAATGAACCAAAAACTCTATCAGCCAAATAACAAAAGTAGTCATTGTAGCATCGAGTAAGAGCCCTACTTGTAAGATCGGTTTTTTGGAAAACCATCTCCTCGCGATGAAAACCAACAGCATACAGATAAACACGGTGACCACTTGTCCGATTCCCAATGTTGAGGTGCTCCTCCCATCAAATATTGTGGTACATGGATACTTCCTTATTTTCTTATTTATGTGTTACTTCCTTCTTTTTGTTCTAGGTCAAAAATTTTTTCAAAATCTTATGTGCACTTTTGGCCCTTGCGTGCATGGTAGGGGGTGTAAGGCCAAAACACCTCTGGAGGGATGCAACAATGATCAACACCAACCAAGGCTTAACGAGCATGGCGCTTCGTCTGCAAACCGGATTCGATGAGAAAGGCGCACCGCAGTTCAAGGACAAAACCTACTCCCGCGTGCTGCCGACCGCCACGCAGGACGACGTGTTCGCCGTGGGCGAAGCACTCGCTAGCCTCAGCTCCTACAAGCTCCACCACATCCAACTCCTCAGCCGTGAAGACCTGACCCGCATCTAATTTAAAACCACCCACTAGGAGGAACTCCCCCATGGAAAAACGCGATCTCGAACTCTACTTCACCACCAGCCTCAAGAAAAAAGTCAAACTCGTCATCCCGGAACCGAAGCCGGACATCACCACCACCGAAATCCACGCCGTCATGGACCTCGTGATCGAAAAAGGAATCTTCGGATTCCCCCAAGGTCTCGCCGTCGAGAAACTCTCGGCCCGCATCGTCGAGTCGAACGTGCAGAAGATCGAGATCTAGCACAACAGAACACCATGCGAAAAAAGAGACCCTCGACGTGAGGGTCTCTTTTTCATGCGGCGTTGCTCTCATGCGATTGCCGCTTACTGGTTCAAGATGCTGTCTTCAAGCACCGAGTGCTTGTCCCCATAGACTTTAATGATGTGCTTCTCTCCCCAATGGCACAGGGAATCGAGAATTCCGGTCAGACTCTGCCCGTACTCGCTGAGTTCGTACTCGACTTTCGGGGGAACTTGGTTGTAGGCGATGCGGTTGATGACGCCGTCGTGTTCGAGTTCGCGCAATTGCTGGGTGAGCATTTTTTGCGTGATTTTCGGCATGAGGCGGCGCAGTTCGCTGGTCCGTTTGGTTCCGTGGGTGAGGTGACAGAGGATGACCGTTTTCCACTTGCCCCCGATGACTTCCAGCGTTGCTTCGACGGAAATGTTGTATTTTTTCTGAGTCATGAAACATGCCTCCAGCTTCGTTTGAGGGAACTTTTTAGTACCTACCGTACAAAAAAGTACGTTCTTATCTTTTCGTACTCTCTCCTCCATAATACAGTTCATAGTTCATAACGACTAGGAGGGATTGAAATGGCTTTAGATAAAAAAGCAAGTACGTTGGCACTGCTCGCCTTGGCGGTCAGCGCATTTGCCATCGGCACCACAGAATTTATCTCCGTCGGCCTGCTGCCGCTCGTCTCTCAAGACTTGGGAGTCTCGATCACGACAGCCGGACTCACGGTGTCTCTATACGCTCTGGGCGTGACGTTCGGCGCCCCGATCTTGACGACGATGACGTCGGGGATCGCACGGAAAACGTTGCTCCTGTGGATCATGATCGTGTTCCTGCTCGGGAACTCCATCGCGGCGAGTGCGACCTCCGTTGGCATTCTCTTGCTGGGACGTGTGGTCTCCGCTCTGGCGCACGGTGTGTTCATGTCGATCGGCTCGACGATTGCGGCAGACCTCGTTCCGGAGGACCGCAGGGCGAGTGCGATCTCGATGATGTTTTCAGGATTGACGGTGGCGACGGTCACCGGGGTTCCGATTGGGACGTTCCTCGGACAGCAGTTTGGTTGGCGAGTTGCGTTTTGGGCGATTGTGGCGATTGGGATCGTCGCGTTGATCGCGAACCTGACGCTCGTTCCGTCCACGCTGCGCAAAGGCACGGCCTCGAAGTTCCGTGACCAACTCAAACTGGTGAAAAACGGCCGCTTGCTTCTGATGTTCATCATCACCGCGCTTGGCTACGGCGGGACGTTCGTTGTGTTTACGTACCTGTCTCCGTTGTTGCAAGAGATTACCGGATTCGGCGCTTCGACCGTTACTGTGATTTTGTTGGTGTACGGAATTGCCATTGCGATTGGGAACGTACTCGGCGGGAAAGCGGCGAACCGCAAACCGTTGAAAGCGTTGTTCTATATGTTTATCCTGCAAGCCGTTGTGCTCGCCGTGTTGAGCTTCACCGCGCAGTACAAAGTCGCTGGCTTGGTGACGATCCTCCTCATGGGCTTGTTCGCTTTTATGAACGTGCCGGGGTTGCAATTGTATGTCGTGTTGTTGGCAGAGCGGTATGTGCCAAGCGCGGTGGACGTGGCGTCGGCGATCAACATCGCGGCGTTCAATGCGGGGATTGCCATCGGGTCGTACTTCGGCGGGTTGATCACCGATTCGATCGGGCTTCGTCACACGCCTTGGATCGGGGCGTTGATGGTCGTGCTCGCGGTGTTGCTGACCGGCTGGAGTCTCGGTCTTGAGAAAAAAGCACAAAAAACGAATTCGGAGGTTTGATGATCATGACGACAAATCTGCAATCGACAACCACTTTGCATAACGGGGTAAACATGCCTTGGTTCGGCCTCGGCGTGTTCAAAGTAGAAGAAGGACAAGAGCTCGTGAACGCAGTAAAAACGGCGATTCAACACGGCTACCGCAGCATCGACACCGCCGCCATCTACGGAAATGAGCAAGGCGTGGGACAAGGGATTCGCGAAGGGTTGGGGGTCGCCGGAATTTCGAGAGAGGACGTGTTCGTCACTTCGAAGGTGTGGAATGCGGACCTCGGGTACGAAGAGACGAGAAAAGCGTTTGAGACCAGCCTGAGCAAACTCGGCTTAGACTACTTGGACCTCTACCTGATCCACTGGCCGAAAGCCGGGAAGTACAAGGAAGCATGGCGTGCGTTGGAATCTCTCTATGCAGAAGGCCGTGTCAAAGCGATTGGCGTGAGCAACTTCCAGATTCACCACTTGGAAGACTTGATGCAAGACGCGAAGGTCAAGCCGATGGTGAACCAAGTCGAGTACCACCCGATGTTGACACAAAAAGAACTGCAAGCGTACTGCACGGAGCAAGGCATTCAGTTGGAAGCGTGGTCTCCGCTGATGCAAGGGCAGTTGTTGGACAACCCGGTCTTGCAAGAGATCGCCGATGCTCACGGCAAGTCCATCGCCCAAGTCATCCTGCGCTGGGACTTGCAACACGGCGTCGTGACGATCCCGAAGTCTACCAAGGAACAGCGCATCGTGGAGAACGCGACTCTGTTTGACTTCGAACTGACGGCAGGCGAGATGCAGAAAATCGACTCCCTGAACCAAAACCACCGTGTCGGCCCGGACCCAGACAACTTCGACTTCTAAGACCCCAGCACATGAAAAAGGCGACCTGTAAACAGGTCGCCTTTTTTATTTAAGTATGCAAAAAACTTGTCTTCCATATATAAGGGTACTAAAATGGAAAAATATTGATGGTGTACAGAGATGAGATTCACTCGATGAGCTATGACATCTCAAGTACGCAACATACGAGGAGTAAGCGATAGCACAAGGAGGAGTGGGATTGAACAGATCACGCTGGTTTTTAGGTGCATTGGCAGGAGTTGTATTGGTTGTAGGTACTTACTGGGTTGCCGCGAATCAAGTCGATAAGCATCACCATCAGGAGTATTCTACTCATGTCTCCAAGGCGATAACGGATGTGAAAATGGCAGATCAAGCAGTACGAGACCTTCAGAGTCGTTGGGGAGACGTATCTCAACTGGAAGTCATGAATGCTCTGCTGAATGTTTCAAACTCCTTGAAAGCCGCAGAAGTTGAAGCTGACAGCCTGCAAGGGTACCTACTGTACCATGATGACCCAGATTTCGGTCCCAGTACCTCTTTTATTTCCGAACTATTCTTAGACTACAGAGAGGCTGTCGACTCACGATTGCGACAAACAGTAGATCTAGAAAAAGGGAGTGCAAAATGGAACACACTCCAAACAGATCTCAAATCGATGGGCGAAGACCTCCAGTACCTCTCAGAAGTTGATCCGTCCAAAATTCAAAACGCGAAGGCATCAGATATGCGTCAATACTGGTCGTCTTATACGGAGAACCTCAAGTTTCCGGAGGTCAAGAAACGTTACAAGGATACACATCCGCAATCGTAGACTGTACTCTCACCCTTTACGTAAAGGTAGGAGGCTCCCTTCCTATCGCTTGCGACAAAGGGTTTTTTTATAAAAAAAGACAGGCCCCGTTGAGACCTGTCTTTTCTTCCACGAACCAACTACTCCAACCTCTACACGACTTTCCCACCCAAGCTGGTCTTCCGAGCCATCGCTTCCGTGTAAACGAAGCACGACTCACACGACTTCCCGTGTGCTTGGCAGTTGTTGCGGTCCATCTCCCAGCAGTTCTGGTGAACTTGACCGAATGCCGGGCAGTTGGCGCAGACTTCGGCGGTGGAGCAGGTCATCTCCCAGCACGGGCCGAGCGCGCGGCCCGTGTTTTTCACCGTGCCCCGCTTGCGTTGGTACCAGCGGACCAGCGCGTCGACCACTTGCGGGTCGAGTTGGGCACCGGCGGAGTTTTTCAGGAGTTCCAACGCTTTGTCAAACGGCAACGGCGTGCGGTACTTGCGTCCATTGATCTT
The DNA here is from genome assembly GCF_016722965.1 of Tumebacillus amylolyticus. Lineage (NCBI taxonomy): Bacteria > Bacillati > Bacillota > Bacilli > Caryophanales > Alicyclobacillaceae > Tumebacillus > Tumebacillus amylolyticus. The sequence continues at coordinate 46,811 of NZ_JAEQNB010000008.1, read as the reverse complement.
GGCGAGGAACGTCTGCACGACGGCGATGATCTTCGCCCCGACCGGGATGTCTCCCCCGCTCAATCCCTCCGGATAGCCGTGTCCGTCCATCCGCTCGTGGTGGTAGCGGATATACGAACCCACCGCTTGGTTCCCCAGCAACATCTCGATGATCTCCGCTCCGACTTCGGCGTGCAGCTTCATTTTTTCAAATTCGATCTCGGAGAACTTGCCTTCTTTGAGGTAGAGTTCCTCGGAGAGACCGAGCACGCCGATGTTGGAGAGATAAGCGGCGAGGGCGATGTCTTGAATCTCGCGCTGCGGCAAGCCCATCTCTTGGGCGATGATGATCGAGTACCGGCTCATCAACTCCGAATAACCGACCGTGTACGGGTTGAGATCGTCAATCGTCTTCGAGAGCAGTTTCAAGAGCTCGATGTAGTTGTTCGTCATCGGCTTGATCGTGTTCTGGATGCGCAACAGACGGCTCAGCGCTTTGGAAAGCGAACGCATCGACGTCGAGAACTGCTCTTCGGAAAGCCCCGTATCCACCGTGGTGTCCACCCGGCAAACCAAAAGCCCCGTGCGGATGCTGTCCGAAAACTTCCCGATCAACAGCACTTCATGCCCGCGAGCGTTCAAGAGACCGGACAGTTTCGGATACTGCGCGTTGTTGTGACGGATCACCACGTCCTCGCGTTGGGCAATCGCCCGCCAGAGCTGCGCGCCGACTTCACGGTCGCGGTAGATGGCGTTCTCTTGACTCGCCGACCACCCGAACGAGACCGGAATCTGGAACCCGCCCTTGGTTTGGAACATGATAAACCCGTCTGCGATGCCCATCGAGGTGGCGAACATCTCGATCGCTTTTTTCATCACGGCGTCGGAGTTGAGCGCCATCGAAGAGACGGAGCGCAGGGCGGTCTCCGATGTGACGACGATGTCCGTCTGGATCTTCATCCTGTCGGTTTCGACCAAAACGTCCACCACTTGCGGCAAGAGTTCATTTACGAACTCCAACTGTTTGCGAACGCGGCCGGGGATGGACGAGATCGGGCCGATCCGAATCAACCCTTTGCCGGTCCCGAGGGGGATCGAGAGCAGCGGAACCCGCCCTTCGTGGATCAACTCCATCGACTTGCCGATGCCCTCGTTTTGCAGAGAGATCGGGGGCTGGTAGGTTTCTTTTTTGTCGGGAGCCAAGCGGTTGTAAGATGGCGAGGCTTTTTTTCCCTTGTCGTCGTGCAGGTGACGGACCGACTTCAGAAGGTATTTGTTCTGCGCTTCATCGAGCAGGTAAAACGCATAGCCGTGCGCATCGAGGATGCCGCTGTAGGTTTCGAGGATGATGTTGAGGTTGTTCTCCACACCGGCAGAGGGCTTGATGTTTTTCAGCAGGCGGGTGGCTTGTTGCAGTTGCAAGGCATGACGGCGACGTACACGGCCCTGCCAGATGATGACGAGAAACGAAAGCACCAAGAGCACGCCCAACACACCAAGTCCAACGCTTGCGTAGGTGGTACTGAGGTTCAGGACACGAGACAACACGTGGCCGCCTCCTTTCTCTCTAGGAGTTTGTTTCTCCCTCCGACGCGGCGGCCGCTTGGGCGTGCTGCACCGGCGACTCGATGTCGAGGTGTTTTTGCACCGCCACATGCTGGGCGATCTGCCGCAGTTTCGATTGGAGCGCCGAGATTTGAATCGATTGGTACAGGACCAGAACCAGCAAAACCAGCGTGGAGAGCATGAACAGAAGCGACGGCGGGTAGTCGATGCCGAGGAACTTCGCCGCACCGTCCACCCAATTCGGGTTGGCGGAGATCAAGAGGATGACGAGCGCGCCAAGGCCCCACGCGATGACGTTCCACTCGGTGATCTTTTTCTTCAAAAGCAAGTTCAGCACGACGAACGCAAACGCGAGGCCGCAGCAGACGAGGAAAATTTTCAGTTCAAGATGCATGTTTGGCCCCCCGCTTCGTCAGTTTGGATTGCAACAGGACGACGCAGATCGCCAGCGACACTTTCATCATATACAAGATCGGCTTCAAACCTGCATGCATCGAGACGCCCGCTTCCCGGTGACGCATGTGCGCCGGAATTTCGCGGATGCGGTAGTCTCGGAAGATTTGCTCGATCAACATGTCCGCATCCGGGAAGTCTGCCGGAAAACGGTCGCGAACGGCGTAGTAGTTGAACACGGCCGCCGAGATTCCGCGAAGTCCCGAGGTCGGGTCGGAAATTTTCAAGCCGGTGGTGGTTTGGATCATGCGGCGGAAGAACTGCACGCCGACTTTTTTGGCGGCCCCGGTTTGAAACGAGGTCCCTCCTTCAAGATAACGCGATCCGATGACGATGTCCACGCCGCCTTTTTGCAGCTCGGCGATCAAGTTCACCAAGTTGATCGGATCGTGTTGCCCGTCTCCGTCAAATTGCAGGACGAATTGGTAGCCTTTGGCGGTGGCGTACTTGTACCCCGTTTGCAAGGCCGCCCCGTATCCCAAATTGTACGGATGCGAGATCACCGTCACCGGATAGGAAGAGGCAATTTGTGCGGTTTTGTCCAGCGAACCGTCGTCAACGACGAGGATGTCGGCGGGCAAATTCTGAGCCAAGATCCCGGTTAGGACTTTGGCGATGTTCTGTTCTTCGTTGTACCCCGGTATGACGATGAGAAAGGAATTCATAGCGATGCACCCTTAGCCCCAGTTTTTTGTAAATCCCTTGCGAGAACCAGCAGGAGAAGTCCTGCGTTCACCCAAGCTCCGCAAGCCGCTCCGTACCCCAACGCAGCCGGCCCAAATCGCGGAGCCCCGTATAGATCACATCCGATATTGACCGCCATCGCCGCCAATCCGATGAGAAGCGGCGCTTTCATACGCTCAACCGCCATGCAATAGCGCAGTCCGACGTTGGTCAGCGCCACTCCGATGATCGCCAGCGAATACCCGGCCATGATCTCGGAGGTCGTCTCCAACGATTGCCGGTCAAACGACCCGTGTTGAAACAACAGCGAGAGAATCGGTGTTCGGAAGAAAAAGAAAATCAATGCAACCGGCACGGTCACCAGCAACGTCACTTGCAGAGCGTTCCTCATTACGTTTCGAAGATCGCCCGTATCCCGAGCGGCGACCGCCCGAGAAAGAGCAGGCAACATCACCGTCGTCATCGCCGACACGAACACCCAGTTCGGAAACTGCGAGAGACGAAACGCGTAGTTCAGCCCCGCAATCACCCCGCTGCCAATCGTCGACGCCACATGTCGCTCGACCATGAAGACAAACTGCTGCGCGAAGAGAATGATCAGATACGGAGCGAACGCCCGCCACACGCGCTTCAAATCGTCTGCGTGCTCCAAACTCCGCGCCAATCTCGGTCTGCTCACTCTCTCTGAAAAAAGTGCCCTGGCAAGCAAGGCCCCCATCAAGAGCACCCCGACGACGATCCCCATCGCCGTCCACCAAGCGCCCGTCTCTTGCGCGGGCCGCACGATCAAGATCAGCACCAGCCCCGCGAGATAGCCCGCGTTTGCCAAAACCGGCCCGAGCGCCGGAATTTTAAACGAACCTCGCGCCTGCAATGCCCCCGTCATGATCGTGCAAAGCGGGAACATCAGCATCGTCGGCAACAACAGCCTCAACAACCCGTGCGTCAAACTCGCAACTTCGGGCTCCATGCCGCTTCCCAACAGTTCCAAAAGCGACTCTTGAAACCAGTAGATCGCCAGCAACAGCGCGCTTGAAATTCCGAGGGCATAGAGGCAGAGCTGACGAAACATCCGCCGAAACCGATCGGCCTCCCCCGCCGCCAGCAATTTGGCGAACATCGGCACACAGGTCACGCCAATCGCAAACGCCAAGATGTTGTTTCCCACCGTATCGGGGATAAAAAACGCCAGCGTCAATGCATCCGCTGTCGGCGACGTGCCGAAGACCGCCGCTTGCAGCAGGTCTTTTCCAAACGCGACGAACGCCAGCAACAAGTTGATCAGCGCGACGACCCCGGTATCCGTTTTGGCAAACTGAATGCCGCGAGCCGTCCAGAGGCGAATCGTGGTCACGCCAGACGCCCTTTCGGTTGGAGAAGTGCGACGGGCGGGTAGTTCGGTTGCAAGCCGATGATCTCGCCGAGCGTCGTGAACTGGAACGTCTGGAGCAGGCGTTCCAGTTTTTTCATCGTGCCGTTCAAGCCGTAGTAGTGGATGAATTTGATGTGGGGCGCTGCGTCGAGACGCGGTTGCTCCGGGTCGAACTCCCACGGATGCACGTAGATCAAGCCGGAGCGTTCGGCGTTGACTTGTCGCAAGGCCCAAATTAAAAACCAAGTCGGCAACGTCCGCAGGTAGAACCCGCCGCAGAACGGGATCGTCATCCCCGCTTTTTTCAAAACGGTCGGCGGGAACTCCAAGAGTGACAGAGTTTCATCGTTCAGCACCGGCTGAAACGGCGTGTGCGGAGAGCCCGAAACGCCGGAGAGCGGCGTGCGAAACGGTTGAAGGCTCGAATCGACGTGGAAGCCTTCCTCTGCGAGAATTCGCAACGCTTCGTAGCGGTCCGGCGTAATCGACCACGACGGAGCGCGGAACAGGCGAACCGATTTGCCCGTGATGCCTTCGAGCACCTGCTTGGAATAGCGCAGGTCGTCTCGGAACTCCTCCAGCGACATCCGATTGATCATCTGGTGCCAGCCGCCGTGCGAGGCGATCTCATGCCCGCGGCGCGCGATGGCTTCGACCAACTCCGGATGACGCTCCGCCACACAGCCCAAGATGAAAAACGTCCCTTGGACTTTGTAGTGGTCGAACAACTCCACCAAGAGCATCGTGCTCCCGACCACACGGTCTTCGTATTGGTTCCACGTCGAGACGTCGAAGGAAAAATCGGATGTCATGTACCAATCCTCGACATCGACGGTCAGCGCATTTCTCATGATTCAGGTACCTCCTTGCCCCATTAGGACTTGCCCCAGACTTTCTGCTGCTTCTCTTCTTCCGTCTCTTGCTTGTGCAAGTGGTAGATCACGAGATGATCGTCTTCGTAAAAAACGTCCGGCTTGCCGTTCGCCGCCTCGTACGTTTTCATCCAAGCGTCGAGTTGTTGATTCTGCTCTTTGCGCTGGGCGTATTTCTCGGCGAGCAGGGTGTAGACGCTGTTTGATTTGTCCACTTCAAAGACTTGCTTCTCGTGGTAGAGGAAGACATCCGGCGGGATCGCCGGGTCCGGCCCTGTCCATCCGAAATGAGTCAGCGGCGGCAGTGCGGGGTCGTAGTTTTTCAAAAAGTCTTCTAAGTAGAGATGATAGCCGTTGCCAAGCACCAGCGAATAGCCCTCGCTCTGCGAGACGATCATCCATGTTTTTGGACGGTACTCTTGCGAGATCTGGAGGTATTGCTCGACGCCTTCCTTCCATTCCATTTTGTACGGATGGATCGCTTCGAGGTGCGTCGTGACCACGCAGTTGGAAAAAAGGGCCGCGGCAGACACCGCTTGAATTGTGGTGCGAACGGGGTTCCACCGCAACCAAGCCACCAGATGATGAACCCCCATCCCGATGGCAATCGGCAGCGTCAACGCCCAGAAGATATTGACCCGGCTTGCCAAGACCAGACTCTGCGTGATCGTCGGGGCCCAATAATACATCACAAACGAAGCAGCGAGGAAGAGGATCGCGATGAAATCCATCCCTTTTTCCCGAAACGGCTTGCGGCGCAGAAGCCAAGCGAGCGTCAAGACAGCAAGACCTGCCAACGCCATGTAGTCCCAGATCCGCAAGTCGGGCGGCGACACTTGCACCCGCTCCAACAGGAAGTCCTCCGACGAACTGTGCACTTCCCGTCCCAACAGTTTCCCGATGCCAAAGGGAGCGACGGCGCATACGATGGAGACAACCCCGACGATCGTCATCGGCCACAATCGTTTCAGATAGGGCCGTGCCCGCATCAGCAGTCCGCCAAACATCGCGACGGCGAGCCCCATGCCTCCGTACGCAAACACCAGCGTATGAACGAATCCTGTAATCGACAGCCCCGCTCCGCCGGTCAGCAAGTCTTCCCGCTCGCCCTCCATCATGTATTTCGCGAAAAAATACAGGGACGGGAGCAAGAACACCAGCGCAAACTCCTGCGAATTCGTCGAGGCTTGGCGCGCCCAATCGGCCCCGTGCAACGACGTGCCGCCGATTCCGAATGCAACCGCCGCGAGCAGTCCCGCCCAACGGTTTTTCGTCCACCTTGCAGTCGTCCAATAGACGCTGTAGGTGATCATCACGCCGACGAACGGCCCCGTCCAGTTCAAGATGTAGATTTGATCGACCGCGGCGAACTTGTGCAGATACGCCAAGATCATGTGGAAGCCCTGCGGATAGATGCCGTCATGGAACAACACGCGCTGTTCGATGTACTTCATCCACGCAAGCGTCACATAGCCGTCCGACATCGAAGGCGCGGCATCGAGGACGGCGTATCTCAACCGGACAAAGGCGGAGGAGAGAAACACCGTGGCAAAAGCTCCGGCAAAAAGCCAACTCCCGAACCCTTTGTTTTGGAACGCGAGACGCAGGCGTGCGCGAGCTTTTTTGCCGAGGTCTTTGCCGAATTTTTTCAACTGGGAGCCGGTGTCCAACGCTTCGTAAAACATCAGCCCGATCATCGTGAACAGATTGTTGCGGGCGGCCTGCGCGGTTTTTTTCAAATAGCCGCGCGATGCGTACAGCAAGATGACGCCGAGGATCGCCATCACTTCGAAGAGCTGGGTCAACACCAGGGCGTACGCGAGGACGATGTAGAAAAAAACCACCCGCAGCAAGTACGCCATCGGCCGTTCCACGCTCTCTTTCAGCGAAAACAGCAACCTCGGCACCCACACCATCAACAGCAAGATCGCGAAGGCCATGTGGAGAAACACATACACGATGTTCCAAAAGGAGCCGTACAAGTCTCCCCCTCCCTTCTAGGAAGCCGCGTAGACGTAATAATCGAGGTTGTTCAACAGGCGGCGAACCTGTAGATACGAGAGAACCGAGAAGAGGATGCACCCGAGCAGCAGTCCGAACACCGCCCACGAATAGTCCCCCCACCGGCTGAGCAGAAACGAAACCACCACATTGACGGCTGCGGCGGGAAGCATCGATTTGTTGACCATGTTCGGTTGCGAGATCGCAAACAGGATGACGGCGTTCATCAAGCCGATGGAGAGGATCAGATAGGACACCACGGCGATGAAATAGACAAAGTACGTGCGCTCCGTGGAGATCAAGTACTTGCCGGAATTGTGGAAATAGACTTGGTTCAAAAAGAACATCGCGAGGATGACCAACACGCCGCTGATCAGCGTCGTGCCCCCCATGATGCCGAGCCATTTGTGGTAGATGCGTTTGAAGTGCTGGTTGAGTTTCTCCGTCTCAAATCCCCAGAACCCCTTTTGACTGGCTTCCAAGTCGAGCATCATGCGGTTGACCACGACTTCGGAGACCCCGAGCGGCAACATGAGCGCCACCAAGGCAAAGTCGAGACCCAGTTCATACTCCCCGCGAAACCAGATGAAGTACGGCATGAACTCGTCGTTCGCCGACCATGCCATGATGCGGTCTACATAGAGGAACAGGAAGTAGAGAAACCCGTACGTGAAGTACGGCATGATCGAGTAGACGATGATCGAGAGACGCGGCAGTTTGGGCGCGATCCCTTTGTCTTCCTTTTTCTCTTGCTGGACGAAAAAGTAGATCGCAAGCAGCATGCCGAGCACCGCGACGACGAGGATGGAAATCAACTGGGCGAGCAGGATGTCGAGATGAATCCATTCGAACAGGATGTAGACGACCAAAATCCCCAGTGCGATGAGACCGGAGAACGTCAATTCCTTGCGCAAAATGTACATGATCGTGACCGACAACCAGATCGAGGTCAAGAACGTGAAGTACAAGACCATGAGCAAGTACAGATCGGTTGGAAACACGTTGAAGATCATGTTGAACAGGTACGCCAAGACGCCGAACGCGAATGTGACGATGTAGCCTAACCGGATGAAGTAAAACGTGATCCGTCGTCCCATGTTGTAGTAGCCCTGAAACAGATAGAAAAACCCCCGCCTCGCGATCGCTTGCGTGAAGCCCCCGACGACGAGGAAACTCAAGATCGTCCCGATCGCAATGACGGTGGCGAGGTCGACGGAGAGAAACTCATACGACCAGAGCGAGAACTTCAAGACCAGCATCGACTCGACGGAGATCGCCATCGGCAGAGCGAAGATCAGACCGCGCAAAAAACTCGTGATCATCTCGATGGCGAGTTGCATCTTGGTCCGCTCTTCCGGTTTGGAGAAGCCGGCGTAGACGATGTTCTGCTGAATCATCTCCCAGAGCTCTTCGGCGAGTTCGAATACGTTCTCCACGCCGTACAAGTCGCTGACTCGGCGGTCGTTCAGTCCCAAGGACTCGATCAACGCGGCGATTTCATAGCGGTCTTGGGGCGCGATGTTGCGTTTGAGAATTTCTTGGAGCAGAGCTTGCACCTGCTCTTGACGGGAGCCGCCCATCACTTGTCGGTTCCCGCTTCCGGCAGTTTCATGTTGAGGATCAGCTCGGGCAGACTCCCCGCTTTTTCCGCAAGGGAGGCGACTTCCTCGGTGATCTTGGCCCCCTTGGAGACGAGGAGACGGCCGTTTGCGTCATGGAGGTCGGCCCCGGCGATCTTGCCGACGATGTAGCGGTTGCGAATGGACAGAATTTCAGAGGAGACGGCGCTGGACTCGCGAGATTCCACAGGTTCGTAGGCGACTTCGGGCTCGCGTTCCGGTTGGAGATGCGGAGTTTCCTCCGCCGGGGCGGTCTCGTCGTGGTGCCAGTCGGGAGTTTCGGAGGAGATCGAAACGGACTCCGACTCTTCGGAGGAGCCTGACACGTAGGAGCCGATGTTGCCCCAGAACGCGAAGTTGGTGTCTGTGGAACCCGCTCCTGCGGCCTTGGCTTGCAGGGGCGGAGCGGTGACTTGCGGTTCTTGGTGCTTCGCTTTGAATTGGATGACGTTCTCGTGCTTGATTTCAGCGGCGGGCACGGCGGGAGCGGGTTGTGCAGACGATGCGGATGCAGGGACTTCAGTCGCCGTTTTTTCTTCTGCAACCTCTTCGGTCGCCTCTTCTGCCGTTCCCTCGGGTTCCACAGTTTCGGTCACCGACTCCGGCTGGAAGTTGTCGAGAACATCCAAGAGTTCAAACGAGGACGACGTGAATTTGTGCATCGTCGCCCCGAACTCTTGGAGCATCGAGTTCAAGACATCGTTGTAATGATCGGTCTGGAGTTCGATGTTCGTCACTTTGCGTTGATGCTCGACTTGTTTCTGCTCCAATTGTTCGTGCAAGCCCTCAATCTCCGCTTGGGTGTGTTGGTGCATCACGTGCAACACGTCGTTGGCACGGGAGAGCAACAATTCTTGGAGATACAACTGCTCCGCTTGCAGTTGCTGTTGCAGCAACAGTTCGTCACGCTCTTGGCGCAGACGCACTTGCTCGGCGCGTGCCTGCTGGACTTTGTTCTCCAACTCGATACGCTCGATCTCTTGCAGATGCTTGAGTTGTCGCAGATACCCTGAGACTTTCTGGGGGCTCAGGCCAAATATTCCGCTTTTAAGTTCCGGACGTTCCTCCATGCTCCCCCTCCTTCACGTGGTTTTGCAAGTTGAGTTCCAACTGCTTGAGTTTATCCAAGACCAGATGCACCACCGATTCGCGATGCAACTGGCTCATCTCCAGCACTTCTTCTTGCTTCTCTTCCGACAACTTGATTTCTTCCAGCGTCTGGTACACCTCGCGGGTTTGTTCGAGATGCGCTTGCCAGAACATCGCCGCGATCCGTTCGTCCGCGGCGTTTTTTTGCACCTCTTGCAAAGTGGCGATCTCCGCTCGCAACGAATCGTTGGATTGGGTCAAGAAGGCCAGTTCTTCTTGCAGTTGGCTCATCTTGGTTACGTGATTCGTTTGCAGCTCTTGAATGACTTGATCGACAGACTCGGGAGCGTAGCCCCACACGGAACGTTTGGTGATCTTCGGCATGCTGACCTCCTCGCAATCTCGGGAAATGGGTTACGCACTATCTTGTACGCGCAGATCGAGCAGGCGGATCAAGGCATCCGCTTTTTCCAGCTCCAAAAACGCTTGGTCGTATTCGCCCAAATGGTTGTAAGCGGTGGAGAGTTCCGTCAAAATCATCGGCGTCATCGGCGAGTTGGGCTTGATTTGCAACGCCTCTTGGAATTGAAGAGAGGCTTCGCGGTAGAGTCCGCACGCCATCAACGCCATGCCTTTGTCGAACAGAAGCTTCTGATTGGTAAGCGATTCCTCGCGACGGCGCACGACCGGCACACGCTCTTCGGCGCGAACCGCCAGTTTGACGTAGCTTTTCAGATGCAGGTCGATCATCTTGTTTAATGTAAAAAAGTTCAACGCCCGCTCGCGGGCTTCCTTGCCAAGCGACATCCGCAACTCCGGGTTGTTCGCCAATTGCAAGATTGCGTCCGCCACTTCGTCCGCACGGCGCGGCGTCACGACGAGACCCGTATCGGCCAGCGCTTCGGTGACGCCCCCGACATCGGTTGCCACACAGGGCTTGCCGGTCATCATCGCTTCAATGACCGAATACGGGAACGCTTCCGAGATACTCGTCAACGCGATGATGTCACCGCTCGAATACGCCGCCGACATGTTGCTCGTATGTCCGGCAAAAACAAAACTGTCCTCCAAGCCAAGCTCGGCATGCAACTCCATGCACTGCTCGTAGTAACTTGGAACGGAAACCGATCCGTAGACGACGAAGCGAATGTCAGGGAACTTCTTTTTGACCAGCGCTGCCGATTCGAGGAACGTCAACACGTCTTTGAGCGGGTCGATGCGGGCGACCATGACGACGGTGAGCGTGTCGTTGGTGGACGGCGGTGCTTCGACGAAAACGTTCGGGTCGATGCCGTTGTAGATGACACGGATGCGGCTCTCCGGCACGCCGAAGCGAGTTTCCCAGCGCGTGTTGTACGAGCAGACCGGAGAGACTTGGTCGGCATACGCATAATTCGTCGTGGCAAGCGACTGGATGAAGCGAATCAAAAATGTCGTCATGAACGACGAATACGGTTGTTTCGACAACGCCAGATATTGTTCACGGAGATAGACCCCGTGTTCGGTAAGCATAAACGGAGTGCCGTACTTGATCTTGGAGATCACGCACGGGATGCCGCAAAACGCGGCGGCTGTGGAATGGGTGACGTGGACGTCGGGAACGGGCGTGTTGACGATGTTCAAAAAGCGATACACCCACCCGAGCGTTTGCACCAGACCGTAGACGTCCGGTTCGCTGAGCCGATTTTGTTTTTGGCTGGCCAGTTGCAAGATCAGCTCTTTGTACACGCTCCACGTCAGTTCCGATTTGAACGAGACTTTGTAGTCGTGTTCTTGGAAATAGTCGTACAACGAGACGAGCAAATTCCCGAACTTCTTGGGGCTTTTCACTTCGCTGATGATCTCGTTGATCAACTCGACGAACAGCGGGAGAAAACGCTCTCGCACCTGCTGCTCGGTCGTCGTTTTTTTGGGCAAATAGATTTTGGAAAAGGGAATCTCCAAGTGTTCCTTGGGTTCTTCCGTGCCCCACAGCGGGACGTTGATCATCTCGGCGTGCGGGGGCAGGCCGAATTTTTGTGTGATAAACGGGTTGGCAGTGATGGCATAGACGACGAAATCGACCATGTCCATTTTCTGTACCAACGTCTCACACCAAGTGGAAACTCCACCCTGATGATACGGATACGTTCCCTCCGTGGAGAGAAGGATTCGAATTCGATCCGACATGCCCTCACCCCCTTCGTTCAAATTAAACATAAGTACGTTCATTGTAGCATCTAAGCTCGTGGCGGTATATGAAAAACAGCACATAGCGGCACGCCAATATTATCTATATTTAACGAGTAAATATCGCTGTTATTCTTCTGGTGCTTTTATTTAGAATCATTCCAGTATATGTTGACGATAGGACTAATGTACCAATTTGTTTGCACCTTGTCGATTCTATTTTATGTCAGAATCGAGTCTTTTGACCTATTTGAAAAAAAACAACCCGCTGCAGGACGCAACGGGTTGTTTTTAGCGGGAGATGACGAATTTCCACATCTTCGGGTTCCACGCGAATCCCAGCGCGCAGAGCAGGAATCCAACCGTGGGCATCGGGTCTTCCTTGGACAGCGTGTCATCCGGGGTGGAGAAATCCCAGAATGAAGGCTGCATCTCGCGGCGCTTCGGGTTGCTGAGGTAATGAAGCGTATCTCCGGGGAGCAAGGCGCGGCCTACGACGCCCAATTGGTACGTGTACGCGGGGTCTACAGGCAGGTTCAGCGCGTGTTGGTGCAACAGATACGGGAAGTCGACACCGCAGCGAATCGGCAAATGGACGGAACTCCAGAAGCGCGGGTTGATCTCCAGCAGCTTCAACTGCCCGGAGCGCGGGTCTTGGATGTATTCGACGTCCACGACGCCGTACCACGGCAGATGCTCCATCAGGCGCAGCGCTTCTTGGATCGCTTCCGGGAACTCGACGCTCTCGTGGACGGTGCTCGGGCCGCGAGACACCGGGTAGTTGCGGATCTGTTTTTGCACGAAGGAGCCTGTCAGACGGTTCTCGGAATCGAAGCTCAGGCAGACGTCGTACTTCGTGCCGGGCGGGATGCATTCTTGGAGGAGCGGGTTCGGGTATTCGGCGTGAACATCCGGATAGAGTGACAGCAACTCCTCCATCGTCTGAACGAAGCGGATGCCCCGGGAGCCGGAGCTCATGCGGGGCTTGATGACGACAGGGAACTCAAGCTTATGGGCAAGTTCGCGCAGAACGTCGAGGTTGACGGTGTCTTCGAAGATCGGCTGAAACGTCTGCGGGCAGGAGAGGCCGGCTTTCATCGCGAGTTTCATCGTTTCGCCCTTGTCGCTGGCGATCAAGTAGTTTTCCAGAGACGGGATCGGCAGATGGCAGAGGCCGCGCAGTTCCTCTTGGCGGTGGACGACGATGTCCAGCGTGTCGTCGTCCGTTGGGTAGAGGACGTCGACTTTTTCCCGAATGATCGTCTCGCGCAACCAGTTGAACCATTGCTCCGGGTCATGCTTCGGGTCGGGGTAGACCAGAGTCTTCGCCGTGTATTTTGAAAAACCGGCCGAGTGGAAGCGGACCGTTTCCCCGACGAGGACGGTGTTCCCGCGTCTGCCGAGGCTTCGGGCGACGGCGAGCGATTTGCTTTGCATTCCGTTGGTGACGAGTACGGTCGTCATGCGAGGTCCCCCTAGTTCACGAAGTTTGTCTGGGACTAATGTACCAAGTTGGAGGATGCCTGTCGAGTTGAAAAAAAGACCCCTTTCTCGGAAGAAAGGGGTCTGGTTCTGCTTACGGCAGGGTGATCCACGTTGCGCTCGGAGCGCCCCATGCGCCGGTGTCGTCTTGGGACTCGACGAGTACGAGGTGCTTGCCGGACGCAAGGCCCGTCGTCGGGAGTTTCGCCGTGAACGAGGTGATCGCGCCTGAATTGGTGGAGGAGCCAAGAGTCGCTTGGGTTCCGGTGCCGCGCGCGCCGAGGTTGTCGAGGAAGACTTCGACTCCTTTGTTTTTGTTGGAGCCAGACTTGGCATCGTCTGCAGAGCCGGTGACGGTGAGGAGTCCGTTGGCGACCGTTGCGCTTAGCGTTGTGGAGTCCGGACCGCCGGCACGACCGTAGGGGTCGTCGGTGATTTTGATGCCGTTGAGGAACGGTTGGCGGTTCTCGGCGATCTGCGTTTGCAGGTCTGCGCTCGTCGGCCAGAACGTTTTGCCGACTTCGATCGTGAACGACGGGATGCGGTGGAAGCCGTATGCCCAGTCGGTGGTGTCGCCGGTCGTGTAGTACATTTTCGCGCCGATGTAGGATTTATAGGTGTTGGTGGTAGCCCATTTGTCGCCGATCATCTGCATCTTGGCGATGTCGTTTTGCGCGCCGTATTGGTTGACGTCGAACGTCCAGTTCCACGGCCACATGATGTCGTTGCCGTAGGAATGCATATCCACGACGAGTTTAAACCCGTTCGGGACGGTGGCCGGCGTGCCGGACGGCCCCATAACCGAATCGATGAAGTTTTTCACAGCGGCGGTCTCAGGTTCCGAGAAAGCGGTCGGGCCGCAGTATTCGATGGAGAACGGGTTGGTCGACGTGCCGTAAACCGGGTTGCCCCAGACGTCGGTTCCGATCTCGTCGTAGTTGCGGTTGAGGTCAACGCCGTCGGAGCCCCAGCGAGTGTCGGTGTTTTTGCGCCAGTTTTGAAGTTGTTCGGCGCGGTTGTGGCCGTCTTTGTTCAAGATCGGGATGATGTAGATTTCACGGTTGTCGACCATCCAGGTGACATCGGGGTCGGTGCCGTAGTTGGTAAGCAGATAGTCCATGTTCGACAGCATGATCTCCGGCGGCGAAATTTCACGGGAATGCGTGCCTCCGATGAACAGCGCTTTGGACTTCTGGCTGGATTTGAGTTTGTTGGAAGAGATCTTGATCACTTGGATCGGGCGGCCTTCGAAGGTGTTGCCGATCGTGGTGACGGTGGCGATGTTTTTGAATTTCGCGGCGCGGTCGGCGAGGATCTGCTCGACGGCGGTGTTGGTGTGGTAGGAGGAGTCAAATACCGGCCCCGAAGTTTGGCGGCTCATCGTGTAGCTCCAGCCGTTGGCTTGCAACCAGTTGATCTGGTCGCTGGTCAGCGGGGCTTCGGCGAAGTTCGGTTGCGTTTCCCAGACGTCGATGCCTTGCGCTTCGAGTTGCGTCGCGGTGTGGGTGGCATCGGTGTAGATGCGGAACAGCGTGATGTTCGCGGCGTGTGCAGCTTGGGGCGGGATGACAGCCGAAGCGGTCGCGCCGGTCAGCAGCAGAGCGGCGAGGGTGAGTTTGGCCCAATTGGTTTTCATAAGTGGGTGACCTCCGTTTTATTATCTGATTTGATTTGTGAAGATTCGGAAACTTTCTAGATTATGGGGGAGTTTTCCTGCTTATGAAAAAAAGACTCCGTACTCGGGAGAGAGTCGGAGTCTTTTTTATCCGGTGGTTAGTGCGGGACGTACGTGCCGAGGTCGTCGTAGGAGGACTGGTCGGCGTGGTAGTAGAGGACGTCGCCGTCTGCAATTTGGAACGTGTTGCCGTCTGCGTCGGCGAAGCTCGACCGCATGCCTTCCATGTGCCATTGGTTGTCGAGCGGACCGTGGATGTATTGGAGGTGCGGAGCTGACGTGTTGCCGTTTTGGATCGTTTCGATGTTGAAGTTGACGATGATGTAGCCGTTTTTCAGCCAAATCGGCGAGTGGTCGTCGAGAGAGTTTTGGCTTGAGAGGTCTGTGCCGGAGCGCACGACTTTTACGGCGGCGGGGAGGCTGTATTCGCCGTACCATTTTTGGACCGAGGCATTGGCGAGGGCAGCGTCGCCCGCGTCGGGGTTGTGCGTGCCGATGAACGTGCGGACTCCACTCGCGAGCAGTTGCCAGGAGTAAGCGGTGCCGATGGCGGTTGGCTTCTCTGCTTTGTACAAGTAGTTGGAGATGTACAGCGTTCGGTCTCCCGCTTTCGAGCGGCCCAAGTCGTTGAAGACGCGGTCGTAGAGAAATGTCGCGGTGTCGGTGAATTCGGTGGGGGTGACATTTCGCAGCGGCGTGTTCAGGACGAGTTGGCGTTGCTGGGTGTCTTCGGGGGAGCCGATTTTGATAAAGGGGTTCGAGTTGGTGCTGTAGTAGAGGTCTACGTTGTCATATCTCGTCTTGCCGTCCTTGGTTACAAACGAGAAGGTCGGCGTAATTCTTACGCCGTCGGTAAGTCCGTACATGTTGCCGACGGTTTTCATGTCGAATTTGAAGTGATAGCCGGTTTTGACGGCGTTGTACCCGTAGCCTGCAAGCGGTGAGGAATTCGGCCCGAGCGGGAGTTCAAACGGCGGGGCGACGGTTGGGTTGCGCTTGTCACCGTTGAAGTCTTGGTCTCCGATCCAGTAGCTGCGGTTCGGGAGGATGTCACGGCTTCCCTTGGCCGGGCGGAAGACCAGTTCCCAGTTGTAGTCGGCGACGTCTGTGATTTTGAAGTCGAAGAGGCGCCCGATGACTTTCACGGGGAGGACTTTGGTCGCGATGTGGTGTGCGAGATTCAGGTTCGCTTGGTTTTCCTCTTGGCTCGGGTTGTTGTACGTGGTGTCCGTTTCCTTGATCGGGCTGTTTTCAGCGAGGGAACGGAATTTGACGTCGTAGTCGCCTTCGTTGACCCAGACGGGGAGAGTGAAGGTGTATTCTTGGTAGGCTTTGGGGATGGTCAGCCACTGGCCGGCTTTTTTCCATTGCTTGTCCATGTAGACGTCAAACGGGAACCAGACTTGGCGTGAAGCGATGTACTCGGCGTAGTCGCGGTTGCCGTAGTTCTGGTAGGTTTGGTGCTGGCCGTTCGTTGGGACGAAGACCTTGAAATCGCGGGTCAAGATCAGGGAACGGCGGGTCGTATCCGGTACGGTCATCTGGTTGTGCGGGCGGTCGTCGGCGACTTCAAAGTACGCCACGGTCGGAGTGTGGACGGTGACGGGGTTGATGTTGTCGATGTTGTCCACGACGTCGGGAGCGGAACCCGGGATCGTGGTGCCGGTGGGAGTGTAATGGACGTTTCCGGAACTTGGTTGTAGGAGCTTGTTGATTTTGTACGTGTCGATGTAGAGATGGTTTTGGTAGAACTTCCGGTCTGCGTCTGTGTACTGTGCAGGTGCCGGGATGTCGAGCGGTTTTTGCGTGGTTTCGTCCTGCCATGCGCTGTCCATGCGCTTTTGGGGCAGGTTGTCGAAGGAGAAGTCGTCGTTGCGGACTTTGATTTTCAAGATTTGTTTTTCTGCATCGCCACGCCAATCTTCGGTGGGCGGGTTGGGTTTGCCGTTCTGCCCGCCGGAGACTTCCTCGACATCGGGAATCATGTAGGGATTTGGGTATTTCGGTTCGGTGAGATGCCACGCTTCGTCTGCGTGGTGATCTGCGACGACGGACGGCGCGTTGTAAGTCTGTGGGTACATGGTGACGGTGCCCGGAAGCGCGTAGTTGTCCATCGTGGCGTAGGACATTTTGAAGACGTTGAGGGAGTCCACCATCCAGTAGGAGTAGTTTCGCTTGATCGTGTAGGGCTGGGAGATGACTTGGGTGTCTTCTCTGGGCTGCCATTCTGTTATTGGATTGCCGTCAGGGTCGGTGCCCGTTTCCACTTCCTCTTCCCAGGTGAGATGGAACGTTTTTTGGACGGTGATCGGGTAGTCTTTGGTCTTGCTGACTTGTTGGTAGTGATAGTCGTACAGGTAGCGTTTGCCGCCTGCTTGGGTGTAGAGAGTTTCGTGGGTCGGGATGCCTTGGGTGACGTTGAATTTATCTGTCGTGCCGCCCGGAACGGGATCGGCTCCGATCTTGCCGGTTGAGTTGGGGTCTACATCTCGGCCACCGCCTGATTCTGCGGGGGCGGGGGCGTTGAAGAGGACGACGGTGTGCTCGGCGGTGGTTTGGTCGGTGCCGTTGTTGACGTCGTACGCTTTGATCGTGATCGAGGCTTTGGTGCTGGCGGCGCCGCTGAGTTGGATCTTGATCGGGAGGCCGCCTCGTCCGTCCGATTTGCCGGAGAGGGGGCCGTTTTTGTCGCTGGTTTTGACGAAGTAGCAGTTGACGGTGTTGGTGATTTCGTACTTGCTCAAGTCTGCGCCTTTGGAGATTGCATCAAAAGAGAAAGTTCCGTCGACTTCGGTCGCTTTGGAGTCCGCTTCGGTCGGGCCGTCGATGATGCCGGTGACGGAGACGGTGGATTTGGGCTTGTACATGCCGACGATTTTGTTGCCGCCGGGGTCTGCTGTGATGTTGCGGGTGAGTGGGTCGTTGCCGTCCACGACGCTGTCATGCTGGTCCCAGTTGTCGAAGGGGGTGATGTAGCTTTGGTAGAGCACGTAGTCGTTGCCGTTCCACGTGATTTGGTTTTGAAAGGAGAAACTGGCCGTGTCCCCGACGTGGAGGGAGCCCGGTTTGATGTGGTTGACGTAGTAGCCGCTGACGACGGTGCTGCTGTTGTTGCACGGGACGGTGGTACCGTCCGAGAGGAAGCACATGCCGTCTACTTTTACGGGAGAGATGGGAGTTTCGATGTCGTAGTACTGGCCCATGGTTCCGATCGCCTGCCAAGCGGCCGCGCCGAAGATGTCTTGGGGGGAGTAGTAGGCTTTGGACTCAATCTCTCCCGTTTGTGGGTGGTAGATGTGAAAGATTGAATTGAGGTACACGTGATGGGTGTAAATATAGCCACCATAACCAATTGATTTCAAAGCCTCGTTCACTTGATCGATGTTGACACGAAAATACGTTGTCACATTACCAGCGCTCTTGTCCTCTTTCGCATCAAACTCTACTTTTCGATTCTCCTCCATTATTACGTGCGGCCCTGATAGAGGGTCGCAATTTTGATTTAAGCTCCCGGTACAAGTTATGTTTAGATTGACCACCCAACCAGTGGTGAGATAATACGTGTTGTTATTACCCCCTTTTGGATCTGTCATGTTAAAGCCCCAAAAGTCAGGAGCGCTGGGCTCCACTAGCGCGTAAACCAACGGGTCGGCTTCTGCTGTATTTGGAAAAAAGGCCCTGCCAATAATGAAAAGAAGTACTAAGAAGACTAGGCAAAGTCTGCGAACTCTTTTAAGATGTGCCATTTGGCAAATCCCACCTAATTCGTAGCTGGAACGATCCAACTGTGTTCTTGCAGTGTAGCGTTATGGTCTACAAAACGAGTGTAGGGAGTTTTATCATCCATCAGCCCAACATATATCGGAACGTCCACATAACCAGTGTACAAGACACCCATTTCACAAGGCGGAAGATTGTATAAAGCATCGTACAGAACTTTCTTTTTTTCATTGTAATGCAAGACCTGATATTTGATTTTCGTGCGAACATACCACATTCCATTTTGGCTGTAAGTCATCGTAGACTCTGGTTCTACAGAACCTTGAATTTGAATTTGATTGCTTTTTACCCAATCAACATACCCATGCAAGTTAAAGGGCTTGAGTCCACCGTGTGCCTCTGCAATTTGGTTCTCCCAATCGTTAGTAATGGTATGGCAATCAACATTCAGTACCAATCCATAGAACTTTCTGATGAGAGCATCCCATTTATCGAGTTCTTCTTTACGGAATACTTCTTTAAACTCGTTCGATAACTGTTTAGTCGATTCAAACGGTCGGTCTTCAAGAACATTTTTCGCATATTGCATCTCGTACATCTCGTTGGGGACGTCTTGGAGGATGTACGGGAAGTCGGCGGCGTTTTTGGGGAGGTTGGTGGTGCGGACCGGGCGACCCCAGAGGTCGGTTCCTTTGGCGGCGGCGTCGATCAGGTAGCCAGGGTCGGCGGGGGTCGGGATTCCGCCACCACCGCCGTTGTTGGTCGGGTTTTTGTAGGTGATCAGTACCGCGTTGTTGGGAGCGTCCCATTTGACGTCGGCACCGAGGTTTTCACTGACGAAGCGCAGCGGGACGTAGGTGCGGTCGTTGGTCATCACCGACTTGGTGTCGAGCATGACGGAGGCGCCGTTGACGCTCGCTTTGGTTTCGCCAACGCGCATACGGATGTCCTTGCCCGGCAATTTGATCACCACGAATTGCGTATTCGGCATCCAATCAACCGTCGCCCCCATGCTCTCCGCGACGAAACGCACCGGCACCATCGTCCGGTCGTTTTCATCGACGAACGGCTTCGCATCGGGGAAAGCAATGACTTTGTTGTTCATCAAAACTTTGATCTCTTGCGGTGTATCGGCAAGCGTTGCGGTCGTCGGCGTTACACCGAGCAACACGGCGGTCGCTGTCAGGGTCGTGAGGGGAAGCATCCACTTTTTCACTGGTTTTCGACACTCCTTCGTTATGCTGTAAGTCTGAGGTTTATCCAAGATTTAGTATACATGAAAAAGACCACTCCTCCCAAGGGAAGAGTGGTCTTTTTTTAAAAACGTATTAAATTTCCCGGCGGCCTTCGAGGGCTTTGGAGAGGGTGACTTCGTCGGCGTATTCGAGATCGCCGCCGACGGGGAGACCTGCTGCGATGCGCGTAACCTTGATCCCAACCGGCTTGAGCAGGCGGGAGAGGTACATCGCGGTCGCTTCTCCTTCGATGTTCGGGTTGGTCGCCATGATGATTTCGTTGACTTCCAATTCCGGGTCTTGCAAACGGCGCAGCAATTCGGCGATGCGGATCTGGTCCGGGCCGATGCCTTCGATCGGGGAGATCGCGCCTTGCAAGACGTGGTAGAGCCCGTTGAATTCACGGGTCTTCTCCATCGCAACGACGTCCTTGGCTTCTTGCACGACACAGAGAATGTCGCGGCGGCGGGATTGGTCGTTGCAGATCCGGCAGGGGTCAATGTCGGTGATGTTGCAGCAAACGGAGCAATGGTGGAGATGACGCTTGGCGTTGACCAGTGCTTTCGCCAGCTCCATGACGTCGTCTTCCTTCATGCTCAGAACGTGGAACGCGAGCCGCTGAGCGGTCTTCGGCCCGATCCCCGGCAGACGGTTGAAACCGTCGACGAGGTTGGAGATCGCTTCCGGGTAGAACAGCATCGGGAGAGGTCTCCGCTTCCTAGAACAGGCCCGGCATGTTCATGCCTTTGGTGTACTTGCCCATTTCGGATTGGGTCATCTCGTCGACTTTTTTCATCGCTTCGTTGATCGCAGCGAGTACGAGGTCTTGGAGCATTTCGACGTCATCCGGGTCAACCGCTTCCGGCTTGATGGTCACGGATTGAACTTGCTTGTGGCCGCTGACCACGATGGAGACGACGCCGCCGCCCGCGGTGCCCTCTACCGTTTTGGTGCCGAGTTCTTCTTGCGCCTTCATCATTTGCTCTTGCATTTTTTGTGCTTGCTTCATCAGTTGTTGCATGTTTTTCATGGAAGTTTCACCTCATGCTAGAATATGTTACTCCAGAACCGTTACATGCTCGGGTCCGAAGAGATACTTGGCTTTTTCGACGAGATCGTCGATTTTGTCCACCGCGATGGGCGGCGGAGTCGGGGCACTTTCAGTCGCCGAATCGTCGTGCTGCTGCGGCGTTGACGGGTTCGAAGTCGGGGACTCTTCGGCAGGAGTTGCCTCCGGGCTTGGAGCCTCCTCCTGCTTCGGTTCCGATCCCACCGTCGCAAGGGTGGCGAGCGTGGGGGTGAAGCGTTCCCAGTCGGTTTCCATCACGGCGTAGAGCTGACTCGGCGTGCCGTTCATCAGTTGGGTGAACACGGCGTCGATGATTTCCTTGTGAATCGGTTTCATAATCGTCTCTTTGTGAATCGGAGACTTGAAAGCGACGATGATAAAACCGTTGGACACCGCCACCGGATTGCCTGCGAGCAGCCAAGCTTGGGCGGTGATTTTTTGCTTCTTCACTTCTTCGAGCACGCGGGGCCAATAAGTCTGGACGTGCGCCAACGCTTCCGGGTTCGGAGCGGTGACGATCTTGTCGAGAGAGGCGGATGCAGAAGGAGTCGAAGCACTCGGAGCCGGACGGGCAGGTTCCGGGGTTGGAGCAGGTGCTGCGGGTTGCGATTGAGCTTGAACTTGCGGTTTCGAGACGGGCGCAACAGGCGCTTCGTCACGAGGAGTATGAGAAGGAGCCTGTCTCGACGGTTGGTGCGGGGCGGGAGTTGCTGCATGGCTCGTCCCACCTCCGGACGCAACGCGGTGTTCGAGTTCGGCGAGTCGGCGCAAGATGTCTTGCGGCACTTGGGCCGGGGCTTGCGGGGCCCCGCCGAAGTTGCCGCCAAGCGGAGCGCCGCCGGCGATTTTTGACTCCAGTTCTTGAATGCGTTTGAGCAGGTCTTCCGGCTCGATCGACTGGATGTTGCAGAGGCGCACCATCAGCATTTCGAGCAACAGGCGGCCTTGCGACTGCCATTTGAGTTCATTTTGCACGTGGGTCATCTGCTCGATCATCTGAATGAGCAGGGGCGTTTCGAACAACCCCGCCACGTCGGCAAACTGTCGGTCGTAGTTGGCGCGGTCTTGGATTTCCTCCAGATGCGGGACCGTTTTCATCATCAGCAAGTCGCGGAAGTACGTGACCAAGTCGTGCATCAGTTGGACGACGTCTTTGCCGTTGTCCATGAGGGTGCCGATGTGCCCCAAAACTGCGGGAGGGTTCCGTTGTGCGACGGCACGTGCAATGTCAGCGAGAATTTCAGACGAAATCGAGCCGACCATTGCGATGATGTCGTCTGCACGAACGCCGTCTCCGCCAAACGAGATCACTTGGTCGAAGATCGACAGCGCATCGCGCATCCCGCCCTCTGCAGCGCGAGCGATGAGCCAGAGGGCTTCTTCCTCGACTTGAACGCCCTTCTCATCGGCGATGGATTGCATATGGTCGACGATCTGACGCCCCATGATGCGGCGGAAATCGAAGCGTTGGCAACGCGAGATGATCGTGGCGGGCAGTTTGTGCGGTTCGGTGGTCGCGAGGATGAACATGACGTGCGGCGGCGGTTCTTCGAGCGTTTTGAGCAACGCGTTGAAGGCCTCCGTTGTCAGCATGTGTACTTCGTCGACGATATAGACCTTGTAGCGCACTTCGGTCGGCGCGAATTTGACTTTGTCGCGCAGGTCGCGAATTTCATCAACGCCCCGGTTGGAAGCGGCGTCGATTTCGAGGACGTCCATGATGGAGCCCTTGGTGATGCCGATACAAGCGTGGCACTCGTTGCACGGCTCCTCGGCGGGGCCTCGTTCACAGTTGATCGCTTTTGATAAAACCTTCGCAGCCGAGGTTTTCCCCGTGCCGCGCGGTCCGTTAAAGAGGTACGCATGGGCGATGCGATTCTGGCGCAGTGCGTTTTGCAACGTCCGCGTCACATGCTCCTGACCCACAATATCTCGAAAAAGTTGGGGTCGCCATTCCCGATACAGCGCAACGTAACCCATAGTCAGCGAACCCCTCCTTTCCATGTCCATAGATGTTCATTCTAAAGAGTATCATAGTTCAAGTTCGAAATCAAAAGCGCGATCTTACATAGAAAAAAAGGGACTGCTCCACGTGAGCAATCCCGTTTTTTTTCACAAAGCCAACCCCGGCAACAGCACCGACACGGTGGTGCCGTAGCCCTTGGAGGTGACTTGGATTTTCCCGCCGAGGTCGTTGACGAGGCGTTGGCAGATCGGGAGACCGAGGCCGGTGCCGGTATCCTTGGTGGTGAAAAAGGTGTCGAAGATTCGGTCCAGCATGTAGTGTGGAATCCCCGGGCCGCTGTCTCGGATGTCGATGCGCACCAAACCGTCCCGCTCTTGGAACGAACTTCTGATGATCAACTTGCCGCCGTCCATCTCAGACATCGCTTCGATTGCGTTCTTGATCAAATTCCACAACACCTGCTTCAACAACTCCCGATCCGCATACACGGGCGGTACGGGCTCCAACTGCATCGAGAACTCGATGTTGTGCAAGATCGATTCGCTGGAGATCAACGGCGAAATCACCGTAATCAACTCCTCGACCTCCAAGTCTTCCATTTTCAACTCCCTCGGTTTGGACAACAGCAGCAATTCGCCGACCAACCCGTTCACGCGCTCAATCTCCGAGAGCATCACGGTCGTGTAGCTGTGTTCCTTCTCCATCCCTTGCCGCTCCAACTCATGGCGCATCATCTGCAGAAACCCTTTGATCGACGTCAGCGGGTTGCGAATCTCGTGCGCAACGCCCGCCGCGATCTTGCCGACCGTCGCGAGCTTCTCATGGTGATGCACTTGCCGCTCCAGCGACACCAAATTCCCAATGTCCTTCAAAAAGAGAACCAACCCCGCGTTCTCCCCGTCCGATCCACGCAAAAAGTAGCTGTCCGCGAGCAACGTGCGCTCCTTGCCGTTTCGCATCACCCGCACCACATGGTTGCGGTAACAGATGCGCTCCCGCACCATCTCCTGCAACCAGTCGTACTCGTGGGACACGGGCAGCACAAACGAATCCAGCTCACACGGAAACACCAACCCCTCGGCGTCTCCTGCGAGCAGTTCGACTGCCGCTCCGTTTGCGGCCAAGACGTTGAGTTCAAGATCGAGCGCCACCACTCCATCCCGGTACGCTTCGATCGCAAGGCCCTCTAAACTCAATCCCTGTTCACCAGATGCTGAGGATTGTCTCGTCATCACGCGGTCTACCCCCTTCCACGCACTCTTTACATGGAAAGTTCTGCTACTCATCTGTCGAATCCTTCGGTGAACGCTGTCTGTTCCTGTCGAACTGTATTTTTACTTAAAATAAATCAAAAAAACAGACCCGTGCGGACAAGGCACAGGTCTGTTCTCCCTACTTCGGTATAAACTTGTAGCCGTGCATCCGGCTTCGAAACCCCGGGGAAAGCGAAGTTGAGTCGTTAGCTCAGACCAGGCGATCCTGCGGCACACGCAACGATTCCCTTAGTGCTGCTTCCTTCCGGACCTGACACGGTTCAGGAGGTTGCGTTGCGCAGGACCCAATCCTCAACACCACGTGCTCACCTTCAAACTCTCCAAGGAAGCCCCTCAGCCGAACATCGACCCCGCTATAGCGGATTCGCGGGTTACAAGGCGCCGCTACTGCCCCATCTAGCACGACAAACTTTCTCATGGCGGAGAGAAGGGGATTCGAACCCCTGAGACGGTTTCCCGCCTACACGATTTCCAATCGTGCTCCTTCGACCAAGCTCGGACATCTCTCCATGAAGGTTGTAAAAAAGTAAAGTGGCGGAGAGAGTGGGATTCGAACCCACGGGACCCGTTAAGGCCCACTCGCTTTCGAGGCGAGCTCTTTCGGCCACTCAGACATCTCTCCGTATAGGCAATCAAAACTTACTTGCGTCTCAGCTTGCGGAAAAAATCCTTCAGCATCAGACTGCACTCCTCCGCCAGCACCCCGCGAATCACGGTCGGCCGGTGGTTCCAATCGTCCGTCTCCACGAAGTTGACTTTCGATCCGACAGCCCCACCCTTGGGGTCCATCGCACCGATGATCACTTCGTCTACACGGGACAACAAAACAGTCCCGGCGCACATCGGACACGGCTCCAATGTAACATAAAGCTGACAGCCTGTCAACCTCCAGCCCCCTGTTACGCGGGCTGCTTCGCGGATGGCGATCAGTTCGGCGTGGGCCGTCGGGTCCTTCCACATCTCCCGCATGTTGTGTCCGCGGGCGATGATTTCGCCCTCGCGAACGACGACGGCACCGATCGGAACTTCGCCGTAGGAACCGGCAATCTCCGCTTCGCGCATCGCCTCTCGCATGAAGAACTCATGATCCCGAACTTCCCGCACGAACAGCTCCTCCATCCATTGCGTCACATCTTACGAATAGTATGGCGCACCCGGAGGGATTCGAACCCCCCCAAGACGTCGTTTAGGAAACGACCGCTCTATCCACCTGAGCTACGGGTGCAAAAAGAACTCCATACGCAAAGCGTCGGAGTTCACTTGATGGCGGAGGGGGAGGGATTCGAACCCTCGATACTGTTTCCAGTATACTCCCTTAGCAGGGGAGCGCCTTCGGCCAGCTCGGCCACCACTCCGGAACGTCTCTAATACTACACAAAAGCCGCCTCTTTCGCAAGTGGCGACTTTTGTAAAAAAAACTACTTTCTGCCCTTGCGACCTTTCATGCGGCTCCACGCGTAGACCGTCATGAACAGCGTGTACGCCCAGGTCAAGAGGAAGATGATCCAAACCAGCACACGCGGTGCGTCCGGCGAGATGTACACCAACCCGGTGAAGAAAAACATCGCGACGGTAATAAACATCGCGCGGCCAAACGCAGCGCGGTGAAAAGCCAGGTACTGAATGACAACGCAGATCACGAAAAGGATCACGCCCGCGGAAAAAAGAGCACTTGGACTCATGGTAAAGTTCCCCTCTCTGCCTTACAATCTATCTCGAACCTCATTATACAACAAACTTCTACAAGTTACGATTCAACTCGATTGAGGATCAAAACTATGATACAATGCAACTCTGACTAGTAATGTGCAGGAGGGACTTCGATGTCGCCAACCCAGTTCATCACAGTTGAAGGGCCGATCGGGATCGGGAAAACGTCTTTGGCGCGAGCGATCGCCGCACGATACGGT
Organism: Tumebacillus amylolyticus; assembly: GCF_016722965.1. Taxonomy (NCBI): domain Bacteria; kingdom Bacillati; phylum Bacillota; class Bacilli; order Caryophanales; family Alicyclobacillaceae; genus Tumebacillus; species Tumebacillus amylolyticus. The sequence goes on along the minus strand of NZ_JAEQNB010000008.1, from coordinate 20,676 downwards.
TTTCAACTGCTGCAAGAGATCGTCGAGGAAAACCCGTTCCTTGGCCGTTTTTATGAAAACATCGAGGAGTGGAGCTTCCAGACCGAGATGTTTTTTCTGTGCAATCGTTACAAGCAATTGGCCGATATCTCGAATGACTATTTGAAGCAAGACCGTTCTGTCGTTTCCGACTACAACATCTTCAAGAACACGATCTTTGCGCATCGGACGTTGCATATGGGTGAATTGGACAAGTATCTGAAGATCTATGACATTATGACCTCAGACATGCCCAAAGCCACGTTGATCATCCATCTGACGGCGAGTGTGGAGACGATTATGGGCCGCATTGCCAAGCGCAACCGCGAATTTGAGACGAACATGGACCCGAACTACATCCGCCACTTGCGCGATGATTATGAGTTGTTCCTCACCCGCTACCGCCTGGCGAACCCTGATGTTCCGGTGCTGCAGCTCGATGGGGACAAGCTGGATTTTGTGAAGAATCCGGGGGACCTCCAATACATCTTTGACCAAATCGATGGAATTCTTACAAAGGAGCAACGCTCACATGCCTAATATCGACGTTCTCGACCGCTACGGAATTCCGCGCGACGCGGTGATTACCATCGGCGGTACGGTTGGCGTTGGCAAGTCCACGATCACGATGGCGCTGGCCGAGACCTTGGGCTTCCGCACGTCGCTGGAGAAAGTAGACACCAACCCGTATCTGGACCTCTTTTACAACGATTTTGAGAAGTGGAGCTTCCACTTGCAGATCTACTTCCTCGCCGAGCGTTTCAAAGAACAGAAGCGGATCTTTGAATACGGCGGCGGGTTTGTGCAAGACCGTTCGATCTATGAGGACACCGGGATTTTTGCCAAGATGCTGTTTGAGCAAGGCAAGATGAGCACGACCGATTACGAGACGTATACCTCGCTGTTTGAAGCGATGGTGATGACGCCGTACTTCCCGCACCCGGATGTGCTGATTTATCTGGAAGGCAGTTTCGAGGATGTCATTGAGCGCATCAAGGAGCGCGGTCGTCCGATGGAGCAGAACACCGACACTTCGTATTGGGAAGAGATGTACCGCCGCTATGAGGACTGGATCAACAACTTCACGGCGTGCCCGGTCATTCGCATCAACATCAACGAGTATGATGTTGTGCAGGACCGCGATTCGATCCACCATGTGCTGGAGAAAATCTCGCAACGAATTTCGCAGAACAACCGCCGCGTGCGCGCGTAGGTTTTTGGAGAGAAAGCATCGGGATTGTGCCGGTGCTTTTTTTGGTGGGAACTTGCAAGGAGTGCGGGAGAGTTGGTATCATAAGGGTATCAACGAGCGTACACTAAAAAGAACCCTAGCTGCGCCAACAGCTAGAGTTCTTTGGACAAAGAGTCGGTGGACAACCGCGGTGCGAGAATTACCTTACATGTAAAGCAAAGCAAAACCCACCGTAGGTCGCCTAACCTTTGAGCGGTGGTTTCCGTTTGAACAGCTTTCTACGAACCCATCGGTACAGTTTTCTGCTACTGAACCAAAGGCCCAGCAGAGTTCCCGTAACTTTCAGGATTGCATAAAGCGTTGCAATCGTTGCCAGGGCGATCACCCCCTCTCTGAAGGGATGTCACCGCGGCGGTCCACCGCACTCTTGTCTGTTTCAATTTTACCAATGAATCCAGATTACGTGAAGATAGCAGGTAGTAAAAAGCATCGGTCCCGCACATGCGGGGCCGATGCTTTTTTTACGTGGTGGGAGCTTTGCGTCCGGTGAAGAAGCTGAACAGGGGCATGCCTCCCCATGCTCATCATTTCCTCATAAAAAAAGGTCCTCCCACGGTCGGGAGGAGCCTTCACTCCTTGCAAGCTGTCTTGCTTCTGACAGGTTGCGAGGGTTGTTCGCGTTTTTGCTTAGATGTTACTTGTTTTTGCCGTGTTCGTTGTGGTCGTCGCCTTGATTGTGATCACGGTTTTGTTGCTTGTCCCAGCCGTAGTGGTTGCCGTTGTCATGGTGCTCGGTGGTGGTTTTGGCTTGGACGGTGGGTTTCGCTTCGTCGATGACCGGCATGGTCGGGGCCGGAGTCGTCGGGGTGCTTTCGACCGTACCCGTCGTGGTGGTGCTGGTCGTGGTCGCCTCTACGCTCGTGCTCGTCGTAGGAGCCGTCGTCGTCTCACTCGGAGTGGTCGTGCTGTCCGTAGTGCCCGTTTCGGTCGGAGTCGTGGTTTCTGCGTTGTTCTCGTCATCGCCTTGGGTGTCTTGCTCGTCTTGGTGCTTGTGCTTTTTGTGCTTCTCGATGTTTTTCTCAAGGTGCTTGATGGCGTTCTCGACACCCTTGCGGCCGGATTCCGGGAGCTTGTCCAAGAGAGATTGCAGAACGAGAAGTGCATGTTCCGGGCCCATTTGCTGTGCTTCGTCTTGCGTAGTCTCGGTGGTCGTCGTCGGGGTGGTCGTCGTCGGGGTGGTCGTGGTTGTGTCGGCCGTTGTTGTGTCCGCCGTCGTCGAACCGTTCGTTTCAGTGCCCGTGGTTTCCGTTCCGGTCGTGGTATCTGTGGAAGTCTGGGTTTGGGTTTCTTTTTCTTTTTCTTTTTCATCCATCATGGTGTTGACTTGCGTGAGGAGGTCTTCGATCTGCTTCATTTGCTCTTCGTCGTACTTCGTCACGCCCTTGTCGGACAGAGCTTTCAGTTCAGCAGCTTTTTCGTTCGCGTATTGGAGGAGCAAGTCGGCTTTCTTGTCATCGTTGAACGTGACCATCAAGTTGATGTCGCGTGCCAACTGCTTAAAGAAGTAGAAAAACGAATCCGGCGTCATGCCCGGCTGTACCTCATCGGCAGTTGTCGTCGTCGTCGCAGTTCCGCTCGTCGTCGTAGAAGTGGTGGTGTTCGTCTGCCCGTCTGCAAACGCAGCAACCGGCGCAAGCGCCAATGCAGCGATCAGTGCAGAAGAAGTCAGAAGTTTTTTCGTCATTTTCATTTTGGTGGCATCCCCTTTTGTCTGTGTTGTGCTTTTCTGCTTAGACAATACGGGTACTTCTTGTCCCTTATGGGTGTCCTTGTCGAAAAAAAGAAAAAACCCCTCGCCTCATCGCGAAGGGTTTTTTCTCACAAACACATACGCTCCGTACAAAAAGACGAACGGGAGCAACGGCAACGCGTACCTCGGACTCGTCACATAGACCATGTGCAAAGCTGTAAAATACGCCATCCACAACGCCATCATCCACGCATACGTCTCGCGTCGTTTGAACGCCCAGAGCAAACCGACCAGCGAGAGAGCGAGCAGGATGCGATGCAAGATTTGCAACGATCCCTTCCACGGCTTGAGCAAATCCGCCCAGTCGAAAGTTCCGTCCCAGTAGGCTTTGAATTTGCCGTAGGTGTACCATTTCACCATCGCCCACGGGTTCTGCTGGAACTGCTCCTTCAAATGCTGCTTGCCCTTCGCCATGAGGAGGTCATCCGTGGCGAGCAGATCTCCGGGGACTTTTTTCCATCCTTTGGGATAGTCTTTGAATTCTTCGTCGTGTCCGTTCGCCCAGACGTCGTGGTTGATGTACGTGCCCGTCAAAAAAGGATTCCCACTCGCCTTCGTCAGCGGGATAAAGAGGTGGAAGTCCACATAATTGCGCACAATCCACGGACTCAACACCGCAAACAACATCGCCACCAAAACCGTCCCCACCAAAAACGCCTGCTTGAAGCGAAAATCGCGGCGGAACCACAGATACAAACCCACCGCAATCGGCAACAACGCAATCGTCGGTCGCGCATACGTCGCCAATCCGAGCAGAAGCCCCGCAATCACGAAATCGCGCCACTGCTTCGACTCCACGGCCCGGAACAAGCGAATGAAAAACCACAGCGCAAAAAGCGTAAACATCGTCTCCGTCAGCAACGCGCAGTTCGCCAAGATGTACGGCGGGTACACCGCAAGGACGCCTGCCGCAATCAGCCCGGCGTTGATCCCGACTCCCGACTCTCCCGCATCCACCACGGACCGCGATCCGAACCATTCTCCCTGGGACTGCAAATTCATCCGTCCAAACAACATCCCGCCAAGCCTTACGACCAGCGCCAACGACCCCACGCCCATCAGCGCCACGCAAATCCGCGCCACTGTCAGTCCGATTTCACCGGAACCGAAGATCGCAAACAACCCCGTCAGCACCAACGGGAACAGCGGCGGGATGAACACCGTCGGTTGGTCGATATAACTGCCAAACGTAAACGTCCCCGATTCCAGCAACCGCACCGCACTCTGCACGTACATTTTGTCATCGTAGACTGTCATCAACTTGTCCCCGAGCGCGAAGATCATCCACAGCCGCAAGCCAAGCGCCACGGCGAGGATGATCCAGAAGACGAGGCGTTGTCTCATCGTCATGTCTAAATTCCCTCTCCTCTTCCTTCTTGCCAAAAAACCCCCTCAACAGGAGGGGGTTGCAACGTTCATTATTGGGGCTTCGCGATCTTGGTCAGTCCGCCCATGTACGGAACGAGTGCGTCCGGCACCGTTACAGAGCCGTCTGCTTGTTGGTAGTTTTCCAGAATCGCCGCCACGGTACGACCGATCGCAAGACCCGAACCGTTGATCGTGTGCACGAACTCCGGCTTCGCTCCCGCTTCCGGACGGTAGCGAATGTTCGCACGGCGCGCTTGGAAATCTTCGAAGTTCGAGCAGGACGAAATCTCGCGGTAGGTGTTCGCTTCGGGCAACCAGACTTCGAGGTCGTTTTTCTTGGCAGCGCCAAACCCGAGGTCCCCGAAGCACATGTCGAGCTTGCGGTACGGCAGGTTCAGGCGTTGCAGGATGGTTTCCGCATCGCGCACGAGTTTCGCCCACTCGTCGTAGGACGTCTCCGGCGCAACGAACTTGACCATCTCGACTTTGTTGAACTGGTGCTGACGAATCAAACCGCGGGTATCGCGGCCCGCCGAGCCCGCTTCGGAGCGGAAGCACGGGGTGTACGCTGCGAAGTACACCGGCAGTTGGTCGGCCGACAAGATGTCGTCGCGGTAGTAGTTCGTCACCGGAACTTCTGCCGTCGGCGCGAGGAAATAGTCGGTGTCCTTGAGTTTGAACGCGTCCTCTTCGAACTTCGGCAAGTTGCCGGTGCCCGTCATCGACGCACGGTTGACGATGAACGGCGGGAGCACTTCGGTGTAGCCGTGCTCGGTGGTGTGGATGTCGAGCATGAAGGAAATCAGGGCACGTTCAAGACGAGCACCTGCGCCCTTGTAAAAAGCAAATCGTGCGCCCGTGATCTTGGCGGCCGCTTCGAAGTCGATGATGCCAAGCTCAGACGCGATCTCCCAGTGCGGTTTCGGTTCGAAATCGAATTGACGCGGTTCGCCCCAAAGTGCGATCTCGACGTTCTCGTCTTCGGTCAGACCCTGCGGCACCGATTCGTGCGGCATGTTCGGGATGACGAGCAAGAGATGGTGGGTGCGCTCTTCGACGGTGCGGAGTTCTTCGTCGAGTTCCTTGATGCGGTCGCCGACTTCGCGCATTTCGGTGATGATGTGGTCGGCGTTCTCGCCGGCTTTTTTCATCTTGGCAACTTCTTGGGAAACGGCGTTGCGGCGGGCTTTCAGTTGCTCGACTTCCACGAGCAGTTCACGGCGGCGCTTGTCCAGATCGAGGAACTCGTCGAGCGCCTCGGTCGATTCGCCTCGGTTGTTCAGCGCCTGACGAACACGGTCCGGTTCGTTGCGCAGAAGTTTAGGGTCCAACATGGAAAATTCATCCTTCCTGTATGTAAACGTTTCGAGATTTATGCTGACAAAATCGTTTCTAGTGTATCACAATTTCTCCCACAAATTCAAACGAACCCTTATGAAAAAAGCACACGCGCCTCAGCGACCGTGTGCTTGAAGTTCCTTGTGCAAGACCACGTACATCGCATGCGACCACAAAAGCGGCTTGGCAGGCAGGCCCCATCGCTCCACCCACTCGCCATACTTCTCGGGAAAAAGGAGCCCGTGAGGCACCTGTTCGGGTAAATCGCCGTTGGCGTCCGCTTGTTGCTCGATCCACGAGAGCAGTTCGCGAGCCCGCACGAAGTTCCCCGCACGAGCGTAGTACCAGCCCAGCCACGCAGAGAGCAAGACCCACTCGCCCCCGCCGTAGAACGAGTCCTCCGGGTAGCGATGCACCCCGCCGCCGTTGGTCACCAACTCGCGCTCAATCGCCTCCACCGTGCTCACCATCCGCGGGTCGTGGACATCGAACATCCCAAACGGCACCGCCAACCACAGCAAATTCGCATCCACCGCCGAATTCCCAATCGACTTTGAAAAACGCCCGTCTACGCAAGCGTGACGTTCGATATACTCCCGTAGTTCATCAATTCCGGCATACCTGACTGCCTTCAATCCCCCATACACCGCCGCCAACGTACTCGGGTGAACCTCTTTCCCCGCCTCCTCCCAGCAATCAAAGCACGGCCCCTGCCAAAACTCCGCGAGATACTCCGTGACCAACTCCACACTCTCCCGGACTTCCTCCCAAAACCCCGCATCCCCGCTCCGCTTCACATGCTCCGCAACTCCCCAGAGGTAAGCCCCGTACCCATCCAACTGGTGGTTCCCCCACGGCTCCACCCCTTCGTGTCCATCCACCGTGTACCTTGTATGCAAAAAGAAGTCCGGGCCGGGCACGGCACCGGACTTTTTTTTCGCAAGCAAACTCTCGACTTTCCCCCGATGCCTCAGCACCGCCGCATGCACCCACTTATAAAAAGCGGCCGCTTCGCGATGCGCGCCCGCTACATCCATCGCATACGCCACAAACGTCCCGTCGCGCAGCCACGCATACCGATACGTCGCAAACGAAGGACTTCCCAAAAAAGCCCCGCTCGCCGCCTGCCCACGCCGCATCACATCCACACTGTGCCCAAACATCCGATCCCTCCTCTCCCCTGTTGCCTCCAAATATATAAAAAAAGAGGCGTCATCATGACGCCCCTCTCTCTTACACAGATGCTTTCTTCGCTTCCTCGACCATCGTGAGGAAGTATTGATGCAAACGCACATCATCCGTCAATTCCGGGTGGAACGACGCGCCGAGGATGTGACCTTGGCGGGCGGTGACGACGCGGTCGTTGAAGGTGGAAAGCACCTCGACTTGGTCGCCGATTTCCATGATATGCGGCGCACGGATGAACACCGCGCGGTACTTCTCTTGACCTTCCATGCCTTTCACATCGAGATCGGTCTCGAAGGAATCGACTTGGCGGCCAAACGAGTTGCGGTCGACGAGCACGTCGAACACGCCGAGGTGGGACCAGTCTTGGCCGTGGATGCGTTCGGCGAGCAAGATCAAACCTGCACAGGTGCCAAACATCGGCACGCCGCGTTTCGCCATCTCACGAACCGGCTCCATCAACTCGTACTTGTTCATGAGCTTGCCAATCGTGGTGGACTCCCCGCCCGGCAGGACGAGGCCGTCGAGACCTTCGAGATCGGCCGGCCATTTGACCGCGACGACTTCGTCGGCACCCGCTTGTTCCAAGCTCTTGATATGTTCTGCGACAGCTCCTTGCAACGCCAGTACGCCGATTTTCATGGGAGCTCCGATTACCAGCCGCGTTCTGCCATGCGGTCAGCTTGCGACAGGGTGGAGAGTTCGATCCCTTTCATCGCGATGCCGAGGTTCTTGGAGAGTTCGCCGATCAGCTTGAAGTCGTTGTAGTGCGTGGTCGCTTGGACGATCGCTTTTGCAAACTTCTCCGGGTTGTCCGATTTGAAGATACCGGAACCGACGAAGACGCCGTCAGCGCCGAGGTGCATCATCAGAGCTGCGTCAGCCGGAGTTGCGACGCCGCCTGCTGCGAAGTTTACGACCGGCAGTTTGCCGTCGCGACGAATTTGCAAGAGCAATTCAACCGGAGCACCGATGTTTTTCGCTTCTGCGATGATTTCGTCCTCTGCCATCGAGGTGACTTTGCGGATTTGCGCTTGTACGGTGCGCATGTGCTTCACAGCTTCGACGATGTTGCCGGTGCCCGGTTCGCCCTTGGTGCGGAGCATGGACGCGCCTTCTGCGATGCGGCGAAGTGCTTCGCCGAGGTCGCGGCAGCCGCAAACGAACGGAACGGTGAATTCGCGCTTGTTGATGTGGAATTTATCGTCAGCCGGGGTGAGAACTTCGGATTCGTCGAGGTAGTCGACGCCGAGTGCTTCCAGGACGCGTGCTTCTACGAAGTGGCCGATACGAGCTTTCGCCATAACCGGGATCGAGACTGCGTTCATAACATCTTCAATGATGGTCGGGTCTGCCATACGAGCAACGCCGCCAGCCGAACGGATGTCAGCCGGAACGCGTTCCAGAGCCATGACTGCGACTGCACCTGCTTCTTCTGCGATTTTCGCTTGCTCAGCGTTCACGACGTCCATGATTACGCCGCCTTTTTGCATTTCCGCCATACCGCGTTTGACACGAGTTGTACCGGTTTCGATCATTGGGTAATTGCGCCTCCTGTATATGGAAAAAAGATAGTGGTGAACAAGGTTATACCTTTCAAGTATTCATTGTAACGCAGTCGTACAAGCGTGACAAGAATAGGCAAAAAACCAGGGAGTTATCCCTGGTTTTTGTTATTCTCTTGATTCTCCGGGGCCATACGCCGCAAAAAAGCACGGAACATAAAGAAGCCGCCGGGGATCAAGATGATGAACAGCACGATAGACGAGATGAGATACCAACCGGGTGCGCTCACAGAGATTCCCTCACTTCAACTTAGTTAAAGGCATTGCCGATCGAGGAGAACAATCCGCCGAAGAAATGGCCGATGCCGCGGAACATCAAGCGAATCCACGAGCCTTTCTCCACGTCTTGTTTCGCGACGAGCGGAACAGACGCGACGACCTTGCCGTCTTGGAGAGCTTGCAGTTCACCGACGACTTGGTCTTTGGTGACCGGAGCGGTGACGTCCTTGTAGACGGCTTTTTTCTCCAAGTCGGGGGAGCCGTTTTTGGTGGCGATGACGAGGTCGCTTTGGGCGACGGTTTGAATTTCCTTGTCCACGCCGGAGGTGATCGGCGCGAGGTCTGGCGCGGCGTCGCCTTTTTTGATCACGGTGACCGGTTTGTAGTTCGAGAAGCCGTACTCCATGATCTTGATCGAGTCGTTGACGCGCATGTTGTCGTCCTTGGCGCCCAGTTCAATCCCGATCAAACGCATGCCGTTGCGCTCGGCGGTGCCGACGAGGTTGTTGCCCGCTTCGTCGGTGAAGCCGGTTTTCAGACCGTCCATGCCTTCGATCTTGCCGAGGACGTGGTTGGTGTTTTCCAGTTTGAACTTGCCGTCGCGGATCGTTTTGCTCTGGGTCTTGGTGACTTCGAGCACTTGCGGGTATTTCGTAATCAGTTCGCGGGCCATCAGCGCGATGTCGTACCCGGAGCTGTAGTGGTTCGGGTCATGCAAGCCGTTGGAGTCGGCGAAGTGGGTGTCCTTCATGCCGAGTTCTTGGGCTTTTTTGTTCATGCGGTCGACAAACGCTTGCTCGCTGCCGCCGATGAATTCTGCGGTCGCCACGCAGGCGTCGTTGGCCGACGGGATGGCGATGAATTCGATCATGTCTTGCAGGGTCCATTTTTCCTTCGGGTCGAGCCAAACGGAGGAGCCTTCGACACCGTACGCGTTGTTGGAGATCGGCACGACGTCGGTGAGTTTTTTCTCGCCTTTTTCCACCGCTTCGTAGGTGAGCAGGAGGGTCATGATCTTGGTGACGGATGCCGGATAGCGCTTGGCATGCTCGTCCTTCGACCAGAGCAGTTGTCCGGTCTTGGCATCCATGAGGAGACCAACCGGTGCGTCGATTTTGAGATCGGTGGCCGCTTGTTTCGCATCTTCCGCATGCGCCACCGACAACCCGAATTGCAGCGGCCCAACCGTCGCGGTCGGCACGTTTGCAGCCATCAACAACGCAACCACCAAAGCGCTCGAGGCGGTTTTCGTCCAGAAACGTTTCTTCATTAGTTTGTCTCTCCTCCAGTCCCTTGGGGTTCTATCGCACAATTGCGTGATTGCTCGTCCTGAAAAGACACTTGGAATTATACCATAGTTGGAGGATAGAGGCATGGGGCGAATGTATGACAAAAGCCGCATCCAGTCCTGGATGCGGTTTTTTGCTTACTTCCCATACCCAAACACCTGACAGATTCGCCTCGTCAGCGGCACCAACCTCCCGGAAAGCTTCCAAGAAATACGGCTGGCGATGAACCCGACGATCACACTTGCGAGCACATCGGTCGGGTAATGAACGCCGCAGTACACCCGCGAAATCATCACGAGCACCGCCAAGATCGCAAAACTCCGCGACACCCAATTCGCCGTCCGATCGGCCGACCCAAACGCAAACCCGAAACTCCCCGATGTATGGTCGCTGGGAAACGACGCATCCGGATCATGCGGAATCAATTTCGTATACGTCCCCTCCGGCAGTGTGACGAACGGGCGCGGCCTGTACCAGACGTGCGAAATCACGAAATTGATCAAGAGCGCCAACACCCCCGCCACTCCCGCGAGCAACAGCCCGTGCCGCTTTCCCACCTCTTGCTTTGGCAACGTAAACCACGCCATCACAAACAACACCGCGTACATCTCCAACGAATACTCCGCGATCTTCGAAAAAAACCAATCGAGCACAGGCACATGCCCCGCAAATTGATTGAAAAAATGATACACGAGCACATCCCAATCCATCTCCCCAAAAACCTCCTTCCCTCCTCTCCAGTATGATCAACTCCTTCGAATACTTGATCTCCCCGACAAATAAAATAAGCAAAGAAGTTTTTTCGCGAAATTCATCTTTCCTCGATAGAATGCCTTGTTGGATCACATGTTACTGGAAGAGGAGGAGAAAACGATGACAACTTCCGTGTTGATTCTGACCAGTGATTTCGGCGAAGGCCATCAACAGGTCGCTGAAGCGATTCACCAAGTCCTTGAGGCCGATCATCCCGATCTCGTCTGCCGTGTCGTCAACGTGATGGAATGTCTGCACCCGCGCCTGCATCTAATCGGGCGCACCGTTTTTTTGCAGGCGGTCAAAAAGTTGCCTTCGCTGTACGGCTTTCTGTATCGAAAAACGTACGGGCCGACTCTTTCCTCCCATTTTCTAAGCGAACTCACCAACTTCGGACTCAAACGGTTGGAGCACTTGTTGCAGGAGGAACAGCCCTGCCTCGTCGTTTCGACCTTTCCCTTTGCATCGGCTGCCATGTCCCACCTGCGCAAACAGCTCGTCACACAAGTCCCGCTCGTCACCTTGATCACCGACCATACGTTCCACCAAGCGTGGATTCATCCGGAAACCGACCTCTACCTTGTCGGCTCCGAGCGGGTCTTGGAAGGCTTGGTCCAGTGCGGCATCCCCGCGTCTGCCATCCAAGTCACCGGCATTCCGCTGCGCCCCGCTTTTGAAAAAAACTACTCCAAACACCATCTCCGCATGCTCCACGGCTTGAGTCCGACCACGCCGACCGTCCTCATCCTCGGCGGGGGCTTCGGCCTGTTCGGAGAGGAAATTTTCGACCCTGCCCTGCTGGAGAGCCTGCCCGCTCCCGTGCAACTCGTCATCATTTGTGGCCACAATGAAAAAGCGAAGGCCCACGTCGAGCGAGCCTTCGCCCATCGCCGCGACCACGTCAAAGTCTTGGGATTCGTGGACAACATGCACGAATGGATGGCGATGGCCGATCTCGTGCTGACCAAACCCGGCGGCGTGACGACCGCCGAAGCGATGGCGCTCCAACTTCCGATGCTCCTCTACAAACCGATCCCCGGCCAAGAGGAAGACAATCTGCGGTATCTGGTCGAGTCGGGCGTAGCGCTTGCCGCCACGTCCAAAGCGATGCTCTGGGAGAAGCTCCACACCCTGCTTTCGAACGACGCCGAGTTGGCGCGCATGAAAACGTGCGCCAAACGAGAGGGACGCAAGCACTCCGCACGGGATGCGACGGCGCTGCTGGAACCGTATTTCGCCCGCATGCCCCTCTACCAATAGAGAAGAAAGGAGCCATCGTATGCAACCACGGCGAGACCCTGTCGTCCTCATCCTCTATGCCCGCTACGGAGCCGGTCACATCCAAGTCGCAGAAGCGTTGCAACAAGCGTTTGAAAAAAACGGCGCGGCCCGCGTCGTTCTCCTGGACTTGTTTCGCGAATCCCATCCGTGGGTGGACGCCGCGTCGAAGTTTCTGTACCGCAAATCGTTCACCCTGTTCCCCACGCTGTACGGCTGGACCTACTACCGCACGAAAGACATGTCGCACGACCGCTTGATGTCGCGCCACTTCAATTCCTTCGGCCTTCCTACGTTAAAAAAGTCGATCGAGGCTGTCCAGCCCGATCTCGTCATCAACACGTTCCCGATGCTCGCCATGCCTGAATTCAGGCGGCAGACGGGACAGCGAATTCCGACGTTTGCCGTGCTGACCGACTTTGTGTTGCACAACCGTTGGATTCATCCGGAGATCGACAAATACTACGTGGCGACGGATGACTTGGCGGAGCAACTTTTTCAAAAAGGGGTTCTCCCGCACCAAGTGGTCGTCAGCGGAATCCCGATTCGTCAGGGATTCCAACGAGCTCAAGACCTCCTGGAGGAAAAACACGAGTTGGCACGCCGCTACCAACTCACGCCTCAGAAACGAAAAGTTCTGCTCTCCGCCGGCGGCTACGGCGTTTCGTGGAACTGGTTGGAGATCATCCAATCGTTTGCCGAGCAAGACTGGGAAGTTCTCGTCGCCTGCGGGAACAACGAAGCGATGCGATCGGACTTGCTTTTGAAAACGGCACCTCTCGCAGACGTTCACATCTTCGGCTATCTCCCTCACATCGAAGAGTTGATGAAAACGGCCGACCTGCTCGTCACGAAAGCGGGCGGCATCACACTGGCCGAAGCGCTGAGCCTTCAGCTTCCGATCTTGATCCTCTCCCCCGTGCCCGGTCAGGAGTTGGAAAACGCGCGCTATCTCGAAGCCAAGGGAGCCGCCCGCGTTGTTCGAACACGAGAAGACCTCGCCGAGATCAAACACCTTTTACAAAAAGACGAGCTGCTCTCCTCGCTCGTGCAAACAAACCACACACCCCTCGGTCAGCAAAACTCGGCCGAACGAGTCGTCGCCGATATGAAAACTTCATGGAAAGAAGGGATGACCTCCCGTGTCCTCCACCAAGCACTTCCTGCACATCCCTAAATCCATGCTGCGAATGCTGTTGATGCTCTTGCTTGTGGAGTTCGTGCGGGCGGCGTTTCTCATGAGTTATTTGCCGGCGTACGGTGTGACGAAGCTCGGTTTTTCCGTCTCGATGGTCGGCGTCGCGGTGACCGCTCATTATGCCGCCGACACGATTTTGAAGATCGCGAGCGGGTATTTACTGGATCGTTTTTCGTTTCGGTTGATTCTGCCTGCGGGGTTGGCGCTTGGGTTGTTGAGTTTGCTGTCCTTGCAGGTTTTTTCGAGTTCGTGGTGGTTGGTCGTCGCATCGACTCTGTACGGGGTCGGGCTCTCTCCGGTTTGGTTGGTCTGTGTGTCGTACTTGCAAGAAGACCGGCGCGGAACGCAGATGGGCGCGATCTATACGGCGTGGATGGGCGGCATGGGGGGCGGTCTTTTTTTGACGAATTTTTTGCTCGATCGCTTTGCGCAGCAGGCGTTTTGGCTGTTGCTCGGCTTGGCGGGGCTGTCTTTGGTGCTCTCGCTGATCTTGCCGAAGCAGGAGCGGCACCAAGCTCTCTCGGCGCCGCTTCGGGAGCAACTGCGCGACATGGGAGATCGTTTGAAAAAAATCGGCCCCCTGCTCCCCGGCATGATTCTGCAAACGCTTGCGGCGGGGATGCTGGTGCCCGTCTTGCCTTCGTTTGTGACAAAGTTGATGGGGCTTACGTACTCGCAATACTCTCTGCTGCTGTTGTTCGGCGGAGTTTGTGCGATTCTCGGGTTGATTCCGATGGGTCGCTTGTCGGATCACTTCGGGCAAAAATGGTTCCTCGTCGGCGGATTTGCGGTGTTTGCCGTGGCGTTGTCCTGCTTGGGTGGAAGTCGTTCCTTGCTCGCCGGATGCCTGTGGGCGGTGGTGCTCGGGCTTTCCTACTCGGCGGTGCTTCCGGCTTGGAATGCGTTGCTGGCCTCGCAAGTCTCCGAACAGCAGCTCTCCGTCTCATGGGCCGTTTTCTCCAGTGTGGAGGGCATCGGGGTGATGCTCGGGCCGATTCTGGGCGGTTGGATCGGGGATTTGCTGTCCGCAAGGGCGACGCTTTGGATGAGCGCGGTCGTGATGGGGGCGATTGCGATTTTTTACGGAGTCTATCCTCTGCAGGCGTTGCTGACAAGGGCGAAATCAGTCTCGTAGAAAAAGGAAGTGGATGCAATGGGGCTTTGGGTTCTGGAAGCTGTGCTCACCTTGGTGATTCTCTACAGTTTGCTTCCCTTTTTCCTGAGTCGTGTGGCGGGGATCGGCGTCATGCGTTCGGTGCGGGGCAGCACTTCCACGGCCTTGACGTTTGACGACGGGCCACACCCGATCTATACCCCGCTCGTGCTGGATGTGTTGCAGAAGCACGGGGTGAGAGCGACGTTTTTTGTCATGGGGTCGCAGGCGGAGCTCCATCCGGAGTTGATTCGGCGCATGCATCGAGAGGGGCATGGGATTGGGGTGCATGGGTATCGGCATCGCCCGCATTGGTTGATGTCTCCTTGGAAAGTTCGGCGCGAGGCACAGCGGACGGCGGAGGTTGTGGAGAGATTGACGGGGGTTCGACCCACGCTCTTGCGGCCGCCGTGGGGATTGTTGAATTTGCTGGATTTCGTGGTGCTGCGGGAATTTCGGATTGTGCTGTGGTCGGGGATGGTCGGCGATTGGCGCAAGCAGAGTGTCGCACGACTTTCCCGGCGGTTGCAAAAATCTCTGCGTGCGGGGGCGGTGCTTGTGTTGCATGATTCGGATGAGACGGTGGGAGCCGAGCATGGGGCTCCGCTGGTGATGGTGGAGGCTTTGGAGAAGTTGTTGCGCGAGACGGCGGCTTCCGGTATGGATTGGGTGCGAGCGGAGGAGCTTGAGAGGGAGACGGGGGTGGATCAGGGGTCGAGGTCGGGCAAACTCCCTTGGGTCACGCGGGTTTGGCTTGGCTGGGAGCATCTGTTCCAGCGGTTGTTCCACGTGCAGACATTGCGGTCGGATCGAGATCTGCTGTTCGTGCGGTTGTGCCGGTACAAGGGTCGGGAAGCTATTGAATTAGACGATGGCACCGTGATTCAGCGAGGCGATCAGTTGATGGAGATTCATTTGAACAACGAGCAGTTGCTCGCTCTGCACGGGCAAGCGAATTCCGAGATGCAGTTGGCGAAATTATTATTGAAGGAAATGAGAAGAGCGTTGCGTGTGGTGGCCTCTCATCTCAACCATCCGGATCATGAAGCGGTGAAGGCCTTGTACGGAATTTCGCTGATCAACCGCGGGATCGGACCCTTGGGTTTTCGCAAGATCTCGATGTCCCGGGGGTTGTTCGCCTTGGCGACAAAGTGGTATCTGCGCGTGCTCCTCAGGGTCCTGCATCCCCAAGGACGAGAGCGGATGAAGATCAGGACGGACGCCCTCGTTCCCCAGCAGGTGGTGCTGTCGAGGCAGGAGCTTTTTGCGAGGTATTTGTGAAAAAAAGACCGGACCCGGGGTGGGGTCGGTCTTTTTTTGCTTAGAAGCTGTAATTCGGTGCTTCCTTCGTGATCTGGACATCGTGCGGGTGGCTTTCTTTCAAGCCCGCACCCGTGATGCGGATGAAGGAGGTTTTGGATTGCAGGTCGGAGATCGTCGCGACGCCGCAGTAGCCCATGCCGGCGCGGATGCCGCCGACGTTTTGGAAGATGATGTCGGCCAGGGACCCACGGTACGGGACGCGGCCTTCGATGCCTTCGGGGACCAATTTTTTCGCGTTCTCGGTGTTCTCTTGGAAGTAGCGGTCGCTCGAGCCTTCCTTCATCGCACCGAGCGAGCCCATCCCGCGATACACTTTGAAGTAACGGCCTTGGTGAATTTCCATCTCACCCGGCGATTCCTCCGTACCTGCCAGCAACGAACCGACCATGACGCAGTCGGCACCCGCCGCCAGCGCCTTCACGATGTCGCCCGAATACTTGATCCCGCCGTCTGCGATGATCGGGATGTTGTACTCACGCGCCACCGTCGCGCAGTCGTAGATCGCCGTAATCTGCGGCACACCAATCCCTGCCACAATGCGGGTGGTGCAGATCGAGCCCGGCCCGATCCCAACTTTGACAGCCGATGCGCCCGCTTCGATCAGATCGCGAGTCGCTTCGCCCGTTGCGACGTTGCCTGCGACGATTTCGAGGTCCGGGTACTTCTCGCGAAGTTCACGCACGGTGTTGATGACGCCCAGCGAATGGCCGTGTGCGGTGTCAACGGTGATCAGGTCTACTCCCGCGTTCACCAGCGCTTCCACGCGCTCGAACGTGTCTTTGGTGACGCCGACTGCGGCACCGACGATCAGGCGGCCTTTTTCATCCTTGGCGGCGTTCGGGAAGCGAATCGCTTTCTCGATGTCCTTGATCGTGATCAGGCCCTTGAGGTGGAAGTCCTCGTCGACGAGAGGGAGCTTCTCCACTTTGGAGCGTTGGAGAATTTCCTGCGCGTCTTCGAGCGTGGTGCCGACCGGTGCGGTCACGAGGTTTTCCTTGGTCATGACATCGCCGATTTTGTGCGAGAAGTTTTTCTCAAAGCGCAGGTCGCGGTTGGTGATGATGCCGACCAGTTTGCCGTCCGGCTCGATGATCGGGACGCCGGAGATGCGGTACTTCGCCATCATCTCTTCGGCGTGGTAGAGCTGATGTTCCGGAGTGAGGTAGATCGGGTTGGTGATGACGCCGGACTCGGAACGCTTGACGCGGTCCACTTCCTCGGCTTGTCGTTCGATCGGCATGTTCTTGTGAATGATGCCGATGCCGCCTTCGCGCGCCATCGCGATTGCCATCTTCGACTCGGTGACGGTATCCATCCCAGCTGAAACGATCGGGGTGTTGAGTTTGACTTTGCGGGTGATGCGAGACGCTACAGACACGTCGCGCGGCAAGATTTCCGATTTCGCAGGAATTAACAAGACGTCGTCAAAAGTGAGCCCTTCCTTGGCAAACTTGTTCTGCCACATTCCGATATTCCCCCCAAGAAGTTACGTATAGATTGTCCCTTGACCGTGGATATTAGTGACTAGTTTAGCAATAGGCTCTAGTGAGGTCAAGCACGTTGTGAAAGAGGGGTGTGAAGCTCGATGCAACCGCAAGTTCGCATTCCGTCGGAACAACCGTATCGCAAGCTCTGGGATACGTTTGTCTATTACGAAAACGAGCAGACGACAAGCGACTATCTGCGCCGCCAATACGAAGCGCAGGGTGTGGAGTCGGTGCCGAAGTGGGTGTACCAAGCGACGCCCAAGTTTATTTTTTCCATCAAGCAAGCACGGGAATACTACCGCGCCGCTGAAGCCTGTGATATTTTGACCAAACCGCTGCTGCTCTATTACGGCATGATGGCGCTCGCCAAAGCGCTGATCACCTCGCGCATCCCGGATTATCCCTCGACGACCTCCGTCTTGAAGCACGGACTCTCCACCCGCAAGCTCAAGCGCGACGGCTATTCGTTTGCGGATGATGAAGTCCGCGTGCAGAAGGACGGCATTTTCCAGACGTTGCACAACACGCTCGGAGGCCCGGAGTTTCAGCCGCTGCAACCGTTTCGCATGAAGGAATTGCTCAGCGTCATCCCCGAGCTCATGCACGCCTACGAGCGCCTGTACGGGTCTGCGCAAGTCTGCCCGCTCAACTACCAAACCGCTTCGGAAAAACCGCACTGGCACGTTCCCCGCGCGTTCGTTGCCTCTGCTCAGAAGACACGCGACGAGCTGTTGGAGATCTTGAATCGACACGGGGAGGAGCGGTCGCGTTTTTCCTACGGGGAGGAGCCCGGTGAAACGGGGCTTTTGCGAATCGAGGTCGACGGCGACCCTTTGCACCATCGCTTGTTGTTGCATGACTTCTCGGGGCGGCCGCATCTGCGCTTTCCGCATGAGAGCGACTTGGTGCTACCGGAGATTTCGGTGCATTTCATGATCATGTTCGTGCTGGGGATGCTCTGCCGGTATGAGACGGAGCGTTGGGGCGAGATGATCTTGACGTTTTCGTCGCACGATACGTTTTTGATCAATGAGTTTTTGAACGTGTCGATGCGCAAGTTTCCGAATCTGATCTTGGATGAGTTGAATCAGGAACAGACGATTTTTTACACGCCGTGAGACAGGCATCGCAAACGGGAGGGAGATCGATGGCGACACGTGAACACGTGCTGTGGCGGGAGATCTCCGCGGCGCTGGTCGAAGCCCCAAACGTCACCAAGACATTGGTCGAAGCCGTCCGGGAACGCGCGGGTCTGCGCTCCGGGCTCTTGGTCCGACTGTCCGGCGAAGCGGCAGGTTCCGTCGAGAAAAAAAAGCTCGGCTGTGCCTCCGCTGCGTTGGAGCTTCTCGAACTGTCTCTGTGCTTACAGGAAGAGACGAGCTTGGCCGGCATGGGAGTCCGTCCATTGGAGCAGTTTCGGGTGGCAGATTTCCTCTATGCCAAAGGTCTGCGCATGGCGACAGAACTGCCAACGGATGTGGCGCGTGAGATTCTGGATGAAGCCTGCCGTTTGAAGTCCGACCGCCTGCCGGGGCGCGATCTCGACTGGGGCGAGCATGTGAAGGATTCGGAGCATGCGGAGTTGGAACAGGCGTATCGCAAATGGGGTCGCTTTGCGGGCGTCTGTTGCAAGGTGGGAGCGATGCTGGGTCGATGTGAGGAAGAGATACGGGAAGCGTTGATCGAGTATGGTTATTGTGTGGGGATGGCCGTCGCGTCGGAGGCGGGATCGGCCGTTTTTTACCGAAAAAAGGCTGTGTCGTGTCTGTCCGCACTGCCGGAGAGTGAGGCGAAGTCCCTGCTTCTGGCGGTGCCGGATGCCTTCATGTTGGGCAAAGGGAGGGAATTCCTCGATGTCTGATGGATCTGGATCTCATGGAATGAATCGTGTCCGCCGCACGCCGTGGGGGTTTTGGCGGATGAGTGTGTGGGCCGTCTGGCTGGCGGCGTTGCCGTCGGTGGGCGGCTGGTTGCTGGAAGTGTATCTGTCTTGGACGCGCTCGTGGGAGCCGCTGATCGGATGGGCGGTGATCTTGCATTCGCTGCTGTGCTTGGCGTGGTGGGTGCAGAGTCGGTGGAGTGCCTTGGCAGAAGGACGCGAGCGTGGGCGTGGCTCTGTTCGCAAGGAGTCCGCAACGGGGCGTTCCAAGCGATGGGCGGGAGCGTCTCGGCAGTTGCCGGCGGGGTGTTTTTTGCTGCTCGTGCTCTTGGGTACGATGGCGACGTTGCAGGTGGCACATGTGTTTTTGGTGACGGTGCTCTGCGGGTTGCTGGGGGCGATCCGGGCTTGGAACGTCAACGTTCGCTCCAAGAAATCGATCCGGCGGAGTCGGGCCAATACGATTTTGATGACGGTGTTTCACGGGTTGGTGTTGACGGTGTGGATCGCCGTTTTATGAGAGCCTCGTTTTGAAAAAAAGCCTCCGTTCCGGTGGGAAGGAGGCTTTTCCGTATGGGTTTAGAGCACGGGCAAGGCATAGTAGTCGATAGCGCCAATCTCTTCGAAGCCGACAGATTGGTAGAGGCCGAGGGCACGCTTGTTTTCGCAAGCGACTTCGAGTTCAACAGATTGGAAACCGTCTGCGAGGAGTTCCTGCACGACTTCGGAGAGCACTTGACGTCCGTAGCCTTTTCCTTGCGCAGATTTCTGGATGCAGAAGCCGTAGATGGCCGACCGGCTGTCGTTTGAGAAGAGAATGGTGAAAAGAGTCCCGACGCGCTCCCCGTCTGCCTCGAAGATGTAAATTCGACGGGTGGGATGAGCAAAGTACTCCGCGTCATGCGGCGGGCGTTTCGGGTAGCCGAACGCATCTGCCGTGACGTCGGAAATGAAGTTTGCGTCCTCGACCGCCCCACGGCGGACCGAGAGGTTTGGATGGCGTTTCGGTTGTGCCTGTACCGTCTCAAGTTCCATGCGGTACTCGGAGTGGGCGTACGTGGCTCCGAGGTGCTTTGCGACCGCTGTGGCGCTTGCAGACTTGCTGTCCACGACAAACAAGAGCTTCGGGATGTTGCGTTGTCTCATCTGCTGAAGCGCTGCATCGAGCAGGTGGCGGAAAATGCCCTTGCGACGTGCATCCGGATGAACGGCTGCGATCATCTCCGCTTCGGTGGACTGGAAGGCGAACAGAGCGAAGTATCCGATCAACCGGCCGTCTTCGTAGTAGAGGAAGTCGTCGGTTTGATTTCCTTTGCGAGTTTCGAGATTGTCCCAGTTCATCTTCAACTGGATGCCTTCGAATTCATTGCAAAGCTCGACCAATTCACGTATTTCAGTCAATTCTTGTTGGGACAAAGTTTGTTTCGCTACGAGCAACGTCATCTCTCCTTTGTTGGAAAAAAGGCTCGATCCTCTGCTGAGAATCGAGCCTTTCGGTTTGCCTCGCGACGTCCTACTCTCCCGGGACCCTGCGGTCCAAGTACCATCGGCGCTGGAAAGCTTAACTTCTGTGTTCGGGATGGGAACAGGTGTGACCTTTCCGCCATCATCACGAGACATG